>NZ_JBHXLO010000043.1:0-77081 GCF_042721395.1 Lentzea sp. NPDC058450 | reverse complement strand
GTGTGGTTCCTGGTCCAGGAACCACACCCCCTGCGGCGTTTCAGGCTGAGAGCGTCAGCTCTTGGCCGGCAGCCACGCCTTGACCTTGTCGGCGTTGGCCTCGGCCCACTTCTTGGCGGCGTCCTCGGGCTTCATCTTGTCCTCGGCGATGAACTTCGCCACGGTGTTCTGGTCCTCGTTGGTCCACTTGAAGTTCTTGACCAGCTGAGCGGCCGGGCCGTTGGCGTCGGCGAACTTCTTCGACACGATCTTGTCGAGGTCGTAGTCGGGGTAGTCGCAGGCGACCTTCTCGGCGTCGGCGTCACAACCCGCGGCGTACGCGGGCAGCTTCACCTTCTCCAGCTTGACCTCGTTCAGCAGCCACTGCGGCGAGTAGAAGTAGCCGATGACCCACTTCTTGTCCTTCTCCGCCTGGCGGAAGGCCTGGATCAACGCGGTCTCGCTGCCGCCGTAGACGACCTTGTAGTTGAGGTTCAGGTTCTTCACCAGAGCCTCGTCGTTGGTCACGAACGACGGGTCGCCGTCGAGCAGCTGGCCCTTGTCGCCGGACTCGGACGTCTTGAACTGGTCGGCGTACTTGTTGAGGTTGTTCCAGTCGAGAACGTCGGGGTGCTCCTTGGCGAGCCACGGCGGCACGTACCAGCCGATCTGGCCCTTCACGCCGGTGGACCCCGCGCTGACGGCGGTCTTCTGCTCGTCGATGTACTTCTTGCGGAGGTCGTCGTGACCCCAGTTCTCGACGACGGCGTCGACCTCGCCGGTGCCGAAGCCCTGCCAGGCCACCTCTTCCTTGAGCTCCTTCTTGGTGACCTTGCAGCCCAGCTCCTTCTCGGCCACGTACGCGAGCACGGCCGCGTTCGCCTCGTAACCGACCCACGGGTTGATCGCGAGGTTGAACGTGCCGCAGTCGCCGGTCGCACCCGAGGAGGTGTCACCGACCTTGGCGCCACCGCAACCAGCCAAAGCGAGTGCCCCGACGAGCACCGCTCCCAGCACGCTGTGCCTTGCCACTTTCCAGACCTCCTAGTTGGTCCACCGCTTGGCGGCCGCCTGGGTGAGGCGGTCGAGCATCACGCCCAGCACGACGATCGCGAGACCGGCCGCGAGCCCCTTGCCGTACAACTGGCCCTGCGAGAACCCGGCCACGACGTCGTAACCGAGCGCGCCGGCGCCGACGAGACCGCCGACGACGACCATCGAGAGCACGTAGATCAGCCCCTGGTTGGCGGCGAGCGTCAACGCCCCGCGCGCCATGGGCAGCTGCACCTTCACGATCGTCTGCCACGAACTGGATCCGAGCGCCGTCGACGCCTCGACCGTCGCGGGCGACACCGCGCGGATCCCGTCCGCGATGATCTTGATCGCCACCGGGGCCGCGAACACCACGGCCGCGATGATCGCGGTGAACCGCGACGCGGAGAACAACGCCAGGAAGGGCACCAGGTAGACAAAAGCCGGCATCACCTGCGCGGCGTCGAGCACCGGCCGGATGAACCGGTCGGCCCGCCTGCTGCGTCCCATCCAGACACCGACGACGATCCCCAGCAGCATCACCATGATCGTGGCGACCAGCGTGGACGCCAGCGTGATCATCGAGTCCTGCCACAGGCCCGTCGCGATCAGCAGCGCGACGCACACCGCCGAGATCACCGCCGGCCGCACACCGCCGATCATGAACGACACCGCGACGATCACCAGCGCCACCAGGAACCACGGCGACTCGGCCAGCAGCGCCTGCAGCGGGTTGATCAACGCGAACGTGACGAAGTCCTTGAAACCGTTGGTGAGCACCGGAAGCGAGTCCTGCGCCCACTCCGTCACCGCGGCCGCGCCCTTGTTGATCGAGCTGCCGATCTCCACGTCCGACTGGAACTCCGCCGCCCACAGGTAGGTGTACGAGAGGTACACGCACACACCCGTGACGCCGAGCCCGCCGAAGAGCGCCCAGCGCGGCAGCTTGCGGCGTTCGGTCGCGGCCGTCGTGACGCGGTCCAGCACGATCGCCAGCACCACGATCGCGAGACCGGCGTTGAACGCCGTGCCGACGTCGAGCGTCTGCAGCGCCTTCACGACGGTCTTGCCGAGGCCCGGCGCGTCGATCAGGGCGGCGATCGTGACCATGGACAGCGCGGCCATGATCGTCTGGTTGACACCGAGCACGATGGTCTTGCGCGCGGACGGCAGCAGCACCTTCACGAGCGTCTGCTTCCGCGTCGCGCCAAGGGACTCACTCGCCTCGACGGTGTTGCGCGGCACCGAGCGGATGGCGTGCGCGGTGATCCGGATCGCGGGCGGCGCCGCGTAGATCAGCGTCGCGATCGTCGCGCTGGCGGGACCGATCAGGAAGAACAACGTCAGCGGCGCCAGGTACACGAACGTCGGCATCGTCTGCATGAAGTCGAGCACCGGCGTCAGGACCTTGTTGGCCCGATCGGACAGCCCCGCCCAGATCCCCAGCGGAATGCCTATCAGCAACGAGATCACGACGGCGGCGAGCGTCAGCGAGAGCGTGTCCATGCTCTCCTGCCACAAACCCTGCAGCCCCAGGAACACGAAGCCCGCGACGGCCAGCAGCGCGACCCGCCAGCCGGCGACCACGAGGCTCACGAACCCGGCGATCGCGACCACGCCGAGCCAGCCGATCACCGGCACGGGCCGGCCGAACGACGGCTGCGCGATCAGGGCCTGGATGAACGTCACGAACTCGTCGATGACGAGCCGGATCTCGTTGAAGAAGTAGAGGAACACCGGGTTGGAGTTCCTGGACGCGCCCACGGCGTCGTTGACGTCGTTGACCCACCGGTGCAGCGGGGTGAGGTCGGCGGCGCCGAGCGACAGCGTGCCGACGTTGCGGAGCAGGACCCACAGCACGAGCCAGGCGAGGATGATCCCGCCGAAGATCAGCGACTTGCGGTACTGGAGCAGGCGCGGTTGTTGCCCAGGGGCGGCCACGGCAACCATGTCACGCCTCCCCGGCCACGACCCTGAGGATCTCCTCGTCCGCGACCACACCGAGCAGTTCGCCGTCCCGCACGACCTTCACGGGCTTGTCGGCGCTCAGCACGCTGCGCACCGCCTCTCGCACAACGGTTTCCGGCGCGAGCTCCGGCCCGTCCAGGTCGTCGTCGGGACGCGGCGGCCGCATGATCCACTTGAGCGTCAGCACGTTCGAGCGCGGCACGTCCTTCACGAAGTCGCGCACGTAGTCGTCCGCGGGCGCGCCGACGAGCTCGTCACCGGTGCCGACCTGCACGACCTTGCCGTCGCGCATGATCAGGATGCGGTCGCCGAGCTTGAGCGCCTCGCTCAGGTCGTGGGTGATGAAGACCATCGTCTTGCCGACCTCGCGGTGCAGCCTGATCACCTCGGACTGCATGTCCCGGCGGATCAGCGGGTCGAGCGCCGAGAATGGTTCGTCGAAGAACAGAACGTCGGGGTCGCCCGCGAGTGCGCGCGCGAGGCCGACGCGTTGCTGCATACCGCCGGAGAGTTGATCCGGATAGGACTTCTCATATCCGGACAGTCCCACGAGGTCGATTACCTCCTGTGACCGCTCTCCGCGTTTCGCCCTCGGTACCCCTCGGATTTCCAGGCCGTAACCGACGTTGTCCGTCACCGTCCGGTGCGGAAGCAGACCGAAGTGCTGGAAGACCATGGAGAACTTGTTCCTGCGCAGGTCGCGCAGGCGTTTCGCGTCCGCTTCGAGAATGTTCTCGCCTTCGAACGTGATCGTGCCCGCGGTGGGCTCCACCAACCGCGTCAGGCATCTGACCAGTGTGGACTTGCCTGAGCCGGACAGTCCCATGACCACGAACATCTCGCCGGGAGCGACGTCGAAGTCGACTCCTCGCACAGCGGCGACGGAACCGGTGCGGTCCATCAGCTCCTGCCGTGACAGCGCTTTGAGCTCGTCCGAGGCCACCACTTGGGCTGCGTTGGGGCCAAACACCTTCCACAGGTCCCTGACCGAAATCACGGGATCCACGCCAAACCACTCCGACCTGTTGCGGACTGCGCACACCGTTTCTCGATGCGCGACAGCATCGACCTTCGCACGAGTACGGTCAAGGTCTGATACAAATCTGATCCCTTGTGGACAGCGGATCATCCCATGACTTGACGCCGTCTGATCGAAGGGGAAAAGCTGAACTGAGCGGTCTTCTGCACCGCCCTCTCCCCCCGATGAGGAGCTGTTCGTGCAAGCCCCCAGAATCGCTCTGGCAATGACGTTCGTGTTGACAATTGCCGGTTGTGGCAGCGGATCAACGGCGTCACCGCGCTCCAGCTCGGCAGCACCCACCGAGCCCTGCGACTCCATCACCATCGCGGTCAACCCCTGGGTCGGCTACGAGGCCAACGCGGCGGTCGTCGCGTACCTCGCCGAGAAGCGGCTGGGCTGCAAGGTGACGAAGAAGGAGGTCGACGAACAGACCGCCTGGCAGGGCCTCGACTCAGGCGAGATCGACGTGATCCTGGAGAACTGGGGTCACGAGGACCTGAAGCAGAAGTACATCGACGAGAAGCGCACCGCCGTCCGGGTCGGCCCCACCGGCAACAAGGGCGTGATCGGCTGGTACGTGCCACCGTGGATGAAGAAAGAGTTCCCGGACATCACGAACTGGCAGAACCTCAACAAGTACGCGGACAAGTTCAAGACGCCCCAGTCCGACGGCAAGGGCCAGGTGCTCGACGGCGACCCGTCGTTCGTGACCAACGACGAGGCCCTGGTCAAGAACCTGAACCTCAACTACAAGGTCGTCTACGCGGGCAGCGAGCAGGCGTCGATCAAGGCGTTCCGGCAGGCGGAGGAGAAGAAGACGCCGCTGATCGGCTACTTCTTCGAGCCGCAGTGGCTGCACCTCGACATCGAACTGGTCAAGGTCGACCTGCCCGAGTACGCGGCCGGCTGCGACGCCGACGCCGCGAAGGTGGCCTGCGACTACCCGCGCTACGAGCTCGACAAGATCGCCTCCAAGAAGTTCATGGACAAGCGCAACCCCGCTGCCCGGCTGGTCCAGAACTTCCAGTGGAGCAACGACGAGCAGGACACGGTCGCGTCGTTCATCGCGAAGTACAAGATGTCGCCGGACGAGGCGGCGAAGCGCTGGGTCGAGGCCAACCCCGACCGCGTCGAGGACTGGCTCACCAAGGCCAAGCCGTAACTTCCGGCTGTACTTGTTGACCGCGACGACGCCGGTCAACTCCTGCCGCGGGACCACCACTTCTCATCGGGGCCGGAGATGTCCTCGACGCTGAGCCTGCGGACGGACCCCGCTCGCTTGAGCCGGGCCACCAGCTGATCCTCCCGTTGCGCGAGCCGGCGGTAGATCTCCACAGCGGAGGTCTCCTGCCGGCTCTGCTGCGGCTGGCTCCTTCTTTCCACAGTCCGCCAGTTTCCGAGGAACTCGAGCGTCAGGTCCGCGACGGCCTGCCCGGCGTGCGCGGTGAGCGTGTCGGCGGGCGAGGCGAACCGTCCGGCGTGGAACGCCAGGTTCCTCGTCACGTAGAGCCACTCCAGCAGCGCGGCCGCCGTGTCCTCCTGCTCGGTGAGCCACCCGGCGAGCACCTTCGAGTCCGCGAGCCGGGCCCGCCACAGCTCCGTGAGGTCCTGCACCAGCCCGCCCTCGCTCTCCGCGAGCGCGGTGATGGCCTTTTGGGCAGCTTCGAGGTGTTCGTTCGGGCGGTTGTGCACGATGAGCACCTCCAGCCACGCGTCCACCGACTTCAGGTGGTGCTTCACCCCGGTCGTCGGCACGTGCGCGTCCAACGGCTTGCGCAGCTCGGTGTCGTGGTTGGTGACGACGACGTGCAGGCTGATGAGGTGCTGCCGCAGCATCTGCAGCGCACAGGCCTTGGCCAGCCACGGGATCTTGCTCGGATCGAGCCCCGTCGCCTCCAGCGCACTCCACGCGAGCCCGGCACTGGCCATCGGCGCGTCGACCTGCCGGGCGAGGTTCGCCACCCGCATCGCGCTGCGCAACTCCTCCGGCCAGTACGCGGTGAGCGGATAGGCGTTGCCGACCGTCCGCTGGTGCTCGGCGCCGCGCGTGACCCGCCCACCGGGCCCGCTGACCTGCCACACCGGCGCGATGTCGAGCTCGGTCAGCCGCTCCCCCGCCGCGTACTGGTCGAGCACCTCGCTGAGCACCCTGCGCCCCTTCAACGCCGCCGTGTGCACGTCCGCCGCCTCGACCGGCACCCGCACCAGCACCGACGACCCGGTGACGGCGTCCTTCAGGAAGTCGTCCTTCGGCAACCTGTTGCGGTGCAACGGTTCCTGCCGCGCCTGGGGCAACAGCTCGTCGAGGTGCCGCAGCACCCGCGCACCCCGCACCACGAGCGCCACCACGTGCTTGCGCCGCGGCGGCCACAACACGTCACCGAGATCGTCACCGCGCTTCTTCAACCACCGCAACAGATCCGCGCGCAACTGCCGCCCGTCCCGCCCGTGCACCGCCACGACCACCGCCACCTCGGCGACCATCCGCGCCCGCAACGGCAGCTCGACCCCGCTCCACAGTGGACCGATCCACTTCTGCACGGCCTTGCGCAACGCCTTGGGATCGAGCTTGGCCGCGGCCGCCGCCGTCACCTGGGGGTCGACCTTCTGCCCGTCGGCGGCGATCTCCGCGTCGACCTTCACCAGCACCCGCCGCGCCCGCGCCAACTCCAGCCCACCACCGTGCGCGTAGGCGGGCTTGGCGGCGTCCATGCACGCGATCGACGTGGCGATGACCCGCCGCAACAGGTTCCACCGCGGCTGGTCCTCGGCCGCGTGACTCTCCAACGCCGTCTTGGCCCGCGTCACCGCCAGAAACGCGCTGTTGAGCCCGGCGACGTGCTCCCCCAGGTGCGCGTCGGGATCGAGCGCCCGCAACACCCCCTGCAACAACGCGCGCTGCCCGCGATCGAGCCCGGCGTCGTCGAAGGCCTGCCGCAACCGGTCGTCCAGGTACTGATAGCGCACCTGACGCACCATAGAGGTCATGGACAACCGGAAAGCGGTCTTCGCGGGCCTCGACGGCCAGCCCCTGGCAGGCAAACTGGAACTGCCGCCGGGCGACGTGACGGCGACAGCGGTCTTCGCCCACTGCTTCACCTGCGGCAAGGACTCGGTGGCCGCCACCCGCACAGCCCGCAGCCTCGCCGAACGAGGCGTGGCCGTCCTCCGCTTCGACTTCACCGGCCTGGGCCAGTCCGGCGGCGACTTCGCCAACACCACCTTCACGTCCAACGTCGACGACCTCGTCTGCGCCGCAAACCACCTCCGCGACACCATCGGCGCCCCGAGCGTCCTCATCGGACACTCCCTCGGCGGCGCCGCCGTCCTGGCCGCCGCCCACCGCGTCCCGGAGGTGAAGGCCGTCGTCACCATCGGCGCCCCGGCCGACACCGCCCACCTCGAACACCTCCTCGGCTCGTCCAAGGAGCGGATCGCCGAGGAGGGCGTGGCCGAGGTGGTGCTGGCCGGCCGCACGTTCCGGATCAGCAACGACTTCCTGCTCGACATCGGCAAGCAGAACCAGACGGCCTGCATCTCCGGCCTCGACCGCGCCCTGCTGGTCATGCACTCGCCGCAGGACGACACCGTCGGCATCGACAACGCGCGGATCATCTTCGACCTGGCCCGCCACCCGAAGTCGTTCGTGTCGCTGGACGGCGCCGACCACCTGCTGACGAACCGCGCGGACGCCGACTACGTGGCGAAGGTGCTGACGGCCTGGGCCAGCCGCTACCTGGTCAGGTGAACGGCCCCGGAAAGCCGAAAGCCCCTCGACCACGTGCTCTTGTCGAGAGGCTTTCGTCCACCGTCGGGGCGACAGGATTTGAACCTGCGACCCCCCGCTCCCAAAGCGGGTGCGCTACCAAACTGCGCCACGCCCCGGTTGTACGTAGCTTACCGCCACCCGCTAAGGTAGTGATCGCAGCCCCGCACAGGGCCGCAAAGCGGGCGTAGCTCAATGGTAGAGCCCTAGTCTTCCAAACTAGCTACGCGGGTTCGATTCCCGTCGCCCGCTCTGACGAAGGGCCGAGTGCTGACGCGCTCGGCCCTTTCTCGTGAGGTGGGTCACGCGGAGGCGACGCCGATCTGGGTGTGGCGGTGGGTCGGTGACTCGATCTCGTCCACCACGGCCAGTGCGAAGTCCTCGTAGGTCAGCGCGTCGGACGGGTCGACTCCGCTCAGGCGGTAGCGGCCCGTGGGGGTGCCGCCGAAGTTGCCCGCCGGGCTCATCACCAGCCAGTCGGTGGTGGAGGCGGCCAGGACCTCGACGCCGGCGGCGTGGCCCAGGCAGAACGGGCGGTGCTCGGCCGGGAAGTCCGGGCTGTCGATCACGCGCACGCCCGGCGACGTCTCCAGGAGCGTGTAGATGCCGACCACGATGATGCGGCCGACGCCGGACGTGGTCAGGGCGTGGGCCGCCTCGCGGTAGAAGTCGGCCGGGTCGCGGGCGAGGTCGACGACTGAGCTCACGGCCACGTCGTGGCCCGCGGCCGCCTCCGCGGTGAGGCCCGGGGTGCGGCCGATGCGGGTGACCTCGTGGCCTCGGGTCTGCGCGAGGGTGGCGATCTGGTGGCCCGCTTTGCCGGAGGCACCGAAAACAACGATCTTCGTCATGAGCGCGAAGGTAGGGTCGGGGTGGCCGGTTTCCGCAACGATATCGGGGGTGAGCAGGTGCGATGCACTCATGACCTGCCGTACCAGATCGGTGGTCGGTGGACCGCGCACGTGCTGCGGGGGCTCGAAGGCGGGCGGCGGCGGTTCGGGGAACTGCGGGGCGGGATGCCCGGGGTGACGGCCAAGGTGCTCGCCGAGACGTTGCGGGCGATGGAGCGGGACGGCACGGTTTCGCGGGAGGTGTTCGAGGAGAACCCGCCTCGGGTCGAGTACGAGCTGACGGAGCAGGGGCGCAAGGTGCTCGGGCTGCTCGACCTGTGTTGTGACTGGGCACGAGAGAACGTGGTGGTGACGTGAGGCTCGAACAGATCGTGCTCGACAGCAACGACCCGGCGCGGCTGGTGCGGTTCTGGGCCGAACTGCTCGGAGGTGAGCCGGTCGAGCGCGAGCACGGGTGGGCGCACGTCGAGCCGCCCGGCGGGGTGCGGATGTCGTTCCAGCCCGTGCCGGAGCGCAAGGACGTGAAGAACCGCTTCCACCTCGACTTCGAGGTCGACGACATCGAGGCCGCCGTGGTCAGGGCGGTGAGCCTCGGAGCCACACGGGACGGTGTCGTGCACACCGACGAGAAGGGCAGCTTCCAGGTCATGCGCGACCCCGAGGGCAACGAGTTCTGCTTCGTGCGCTGAGCCGGCTAGTGGACGGCGCGCCAGAGCGCCTCACCGAAGCGGATCGCGAGGACCACGAGCAGCACGCCGATCGTGAAGCTGATGAGGCACCGGACGATGACCTGCAGTTTGGTGCCCTTCATGCCGCCATGATTTATCGCTGCCGGGCAAGAACAACAGAGCCCAACGGGACCAATACGATGCCGTGGTGACCGACTGCCTGTTCTGCCGCATCGTCGCGGGCGAGATCCCGGCGACCGTGGTGACGGAGACCGACACGACGCTCGCGTTCCGCGACATCGACCCCAAGGCGCCCACGCACGTGCTGGTGATCCCCAAGGAGCACCACACCGCGATCGGTGACGTCGACCCGGTGCTCGCGGGGCAGATCCTCGCCACCGCGCACCAGGTCGCGAAGTCCGAGGGCGTCGACGAGTCCGGCTACCGCCTCGTCTTCAACACCGGCAGGGACGGCGGCCAGACCGTCTTCCACGTCCACTGCCACGTCCTCGGCGGCCGCGGCCTCACCTGGCCTCCCGGCTAGGCACGGCCATCTCCCGCACGAACCGCGCGTCGACCGGGTCACCGTGGCCCGGCACCACGACGCGCGGGTCGAGCTCCAGCACCAGGTCGAGGACGTGCCGCCAGTTCGAGGGCGTCGCGTCCGGTCCGGCCTGAGCGGGCGCGCCCTGCTCCACCAGGTCGCCCGCGAACACCACGCCGGCGTCCGGCACGTGCACGACCACGTCGTGCGAGGTGTGCGCGGGCCCGAAGTGGTGCAGGTCGACCCGGCGGCCACCGACGTCGAGCGTCACGGTGTCGCGAAACGTGTGGGTGGGCGCGACGAGCGTCCCCGTGAACGGCTCGTCGTAGTACTTCGCCCGCTCGACGAGCACGCGCTCGTCCACGACGCAGTCCTCGTGCGCCCACACCTCGCACGGCAGGAACGCCTCGGTCGCCAGCACGTGGTCGAAGTGGTTGTGCGTCAACACGATCCGCGACGGCCGCACCTCCCGCGCCAGGCCCGGGTCCATGCCGGAGTCGATCAGCACCGCGTCCCCGTCACCGACGACGAGTCCCAGCGTCAGGTCCAGCTCGGTGTGCCGCCGCGCGAACACGCCCGGCGCGACCTCGATCACCGCAGGACCCCGTCGACCAGCATCGGCGCCGCGTCGCTCACCCCTAGTTGCACGGCCAGCTCCAGGTCGGCGGCGTGCCCGTGCTCGACCAGCTCCCGTCCCGACCCGCAGTTCCGCACGGCCTGCGCGACGTCGACACCCCGGAACGCGGCGATCGCCAGCTCCGCCTCGGGTGAGGCCTTGCCGTCGAGCGAGGCGAGCACGGCGCCCGCGCCCAGGTAGTCCTCGACGCACGGCCGCAGCCCGCCGGCCACGCCGCCCCCGGTCCTCGCCATGTTCAGGCCCCACTGCTCGCCGCCGGCGATCAGGCCGATCGTGTCCCCCAGCTCCTGTGCCCGTTTCGCGACGGCGGCGGCGTTGCGCAGGCATGCTGCCAGCACGTGCGCTCCCGTCTCGGCCGCCAGCGCGCACAGGTGCGACCCGTTCGGCGAGTGCACGTCGACCAGTCCCGTCGTCCCGGCGAGTGATGCCGGTCGCAACGGCAGGCGCGAGCCGGGCGTGAACAGGAACGGCCGCACCTGCCCACCGCTGCCGACCACCACGTCGACGGACGTCGTGAACACCAGCACGTCCACGACCACCAGCACGTCACAGCCCCGCAGCGCGTCGACGCCCGCCGGCCCCCATTCCAGCTTCAGCTGGTACCCCTCTTGGCTGAACACATCCCCCAGCGTGTCAGACTCCGTGACGTGCGCGTTTATCTGGCAGCAGACCACGCTGGCTTCGAGCTGAAGTCCCACCTGTCCACGGCTCTCAGCGAGCAGGGCTATGAGGTCGTCGACGTCGGCGCCCACGAGTACGACGCCCAGGACGACTACGTGTCGTTCTGCGTCGACGCGGCCGAGAAGGTCGTCGCCGACCGTGCCGACGGCGGGGACAGCCTCGGCGTCGTGATCGGCGGCTCCGGCAACGGCGAGCAGATCGCCGCCAACAAGGTGAAGGGCGCCCGCGCCGCACTGGCGTGGAACATCGACACCGCGCAGCTCGCCCGTCAGCACAACGACGCGCTGCTCGTCGGCATCGGTGCCCGCCAGCACACCACCGAGGAGGCGACCGAGATCGTGTCGGCGTTCCTGCGGACCCCGTTCTCGGGCGAGCCGCGGCACCAGCGCCGCATCGACCAGGTCTCCGCCTACGAAGACAAGAGTGCCTGAGACCCGTGCCTGAGGGCCACACGCTGCACCGCCTCGCGCGGCTGCACCAGCGCCGGTACGCGGGCAGGCCCGTGACCGTGACCAGTCCGCAGGGACGCTTCTCGGCGTCCCTTGTGGACGGTCGCACGCTGGTCCGCGCCGAGGCGCACGGCAAGCACCTCTTCCACGTCTACGGCCCGGACGCGATCGTGCACGTCCACCTCGGCCTGTACGGCACGTTCACCGAGTCGCCGCTGCCGGTCCTGCTGCCCGTCGGCCAGGTCCGCATGCGGATGGCCGGCGAGACGCACTGGACCGACCTGCGCGGCCCCACGGCGTGCGAGGTGCTGAACAAGGACGAGGTCAAGGCGATCCGCGAACGGCTCGGGCCCGACCCGTTGCGCCGCGACGCCGACCCGGACCGCGCCTACGAGAAGATCATCCGGTCGAAGCAGTCGCTCGCCGTGCTGCTGATGGACCAGAAGATCCTCGCGGGCGTCGGCAACGTCTACCGCGCCGAGGTCCTGTTCCGGCACAACGTGAACCCGCTGCTGGTCGGCAACAAGGTCAGCCGCGAGCTGTGGGACGTGCTCTGGGACGACCTGGTCGTGCTGATGAAGGACGGCGTGAAGGTCGGCCAGATCAACACCGTCCGGCCGGAGCACATGCCGCGCGCCATGGGACGGGCGCCGCGCGTGGATCGGCACGGCGGTGAGGTGTACGTCTACCGCCGTGCCGGGGAGCCGTGCCTGGTCTGCGGCACCGAGGTCAGGACGGCGGAACTGGCCGCCCGCAACCTCTTCTGGTGCCCCGCCTGCCAGCCCTGAAGATCAACTGGGCGGGTAGGTGGGTGGTGGGTTTTGGGGTTCGGCTGGAAAGTGCTCAGTTCGTGAGCACTTTCCGGGGTCAGAAGTCGAAGCCGCCCATGTCGCCGAAGTCGAACCCTCCGGCGTCGCCGCCCATGTCGGCGACGTCGGAGACGCCACCCATGTCGCCCATGTCCCCCATGCCGGCGTCGCCCATGCCCATGTCGCCCATGCCGTAGTCACCGACTCCGTGCATGCCGGAGAACATGGCGTCCATCAGCAGGAACGTGCCCACGCCCCAGGCGCCGGCCACGAGCGCGGGCTTCCACCACGGCTCGGAGTACCAGCCACGCGGCACCGGGCGTCCGGCGACCATGCCACCGGGGTAGTAGTAGGGCGTGCCCTGGCCGGAGTGCGGCGAAGCGGCGTACTGGTGGCCTTCGACGCTGACCTGACGGTCCTCGCTGACGGCACCCGCCTGCTTCTGGCCGACGCTCTCGGGCAGCGCGGGTCCGGGGTCCATGCCCATCGCCTCGCGCGCGGCCCGCACGTAGTGCAGGCCCTCCATCGCGGTCTCGGTGACGAGCCTGGCCTGCGGAATCGTGCGAGCTTGTTCCATCTGGGAGCCGGCGGCGGTGAAGCGTTCGGAGGCGTCGGCCATCGCCTGCGTCGAGGCGGCGTTGCTGCCGGTGAGGCTCATCACCTGCCCGCCCAGCCGCTCGACCCACCGGCGGGCCTCCGCCTTGGCGTCGTCGAGCTCCCGCGCCTTGCGCGCGTTGCTCTGGCTGACCAGGTAGAACACGCCTGCGATCAGCAGTACCAGTACGACAATCCACACGACGGTGCCCACAGCTTTACCTCCCACGGCAGGTAAACCGTCAACGAGTGAACACGGCCGTGAGTTCCGTCAGAACACTTCGGGGCAATGCGGCTCACGCACGCCCAAGAACGCGATCGTGAGTGCGTCGACGTGTCCTGGCGTGTGCTCGACCACGCGGTGTGCGCGACTGAGCACGGAAAGCCGTGCGCCGCCGAGGAAAGCACTGCCGAGCGCGGCGATGTCGAGTGCGACGTCCGCCGGGTCCTCGGTCCTGGTGACCACGGCCTCGCCGCCCTTGACCGTGAGGCGCCAGTGGCCGGAGTTCCACGGGCAGAGCGGGTCCTCGACCGCCAGCACGCTGTCCACATCGGACGAATAGCGGCGCAGCGGGAGCGCGCGGTCGAGGTCGACGATCCTGATCCACAGCGCGTCGGTGGCCTCGCGGCGCACCTTCCGGGGATTGTCGACCATGTGCAGGATCGGGTCGTCCCAGGCGGTGTAGAAGGAGATCTCGCCCGCGAGGTCCATGTCGAGCAGGTACCGGTAGAGGTCGGCGTGGGCCTGGTCGGTCTCGCAGACCAGCTCGCGCACGTGCAGTTCGCTCGCCGGGCCGGTCGCGTCGCCCTTGTACTTGACCCGGAAGACCACGTAGCCCTCGGGATGCAGGCAGTAGCGGTAGGAGGTGAGCCCGTCGCGGTCGACCTCGCGGTCGGCGAGCTGCACGTCCCAGGTGTTCTCGACCCGGCTGAGGAAGCCCGGCCGCGTCTTGCGCACCCGGTCGTAGATCTCGCGCATGACGGGAAGCGCTTCTTCTCGTGACACCTGACGGATCCGTGTGTCGCTCACGTGCACACCAGCGTGGAACGGCATGCGCGTCGGCATCGTCAGCATGGCGAGGCTCGTCGTGTACTCGCCGTACCCGTACCTGCGGTAGATGCCGCCTTCGGACGCCCACAGCATCGCGAGCGGCTCACGGCCGTCGTGCATGCTGTGCAGCTGCGTCTTCATCAGCAGCGATGCCACGCCACGGCGCCTATGGCCGGGTTTCACCGACACGACCGTCACGGCGCCGGCCGGTGCCTGCCGGTCGCCGGGGACGGTGACCTCGCGGGTCAGGATGCCGGCGGTGCCGATCATCTCGTCGCCGTCGAACACGGCATGTGCCCGGTCGTGCTCCAGGACCTTGAGCCACTTGCTGTCCTCACCCATCGCGTCGGAGAGGAACGCCGCCGCCATGACCTTCTGGAAGTCGTCGACGTCGGACTGGGTGATGGTCCTGATGCTCAACTCGGTCATACCGGCAGTGATACCCCGGTGTGACGGCGATCGCAGCTCATTTACCGCTGGACCGACTTGACCTCGCAGAACTCGTCCAGCCCGAACCGTCCGAACTCGCGGCCGTTGCCCGACTGCCGGTACCCGCCGAACGGCGCGCGCGTGTTGAACGCACCGCCGTTGATGTCGACCTGTCCGGTGCGCAGGCGCTTGGCGACCTTGAGGGCGCGGTCGGTGTCCTTCGAGAACACGGCGCCGGCCAGCCCGTAGACCGTGGAGTTGGCGATGCGGACCGCGTCGTCCTCGTCGGTGTACGGCATGACCGACAGCACCGGACCGAAGATCTCCTCCTGCGCGATCGTCATCTCCGGCGTGACCCCGCCGAACACCGTCGGCGTGACGTAGAACCCTTGCGGCAGCGGCGCTTCCGGGCCGCCCGCCGCGAGCGTCGCGCCTTCCTCGACGCCCTTGCGGATGTAGCCGACCACCCGGTCGCGCTGCGCTTTCGACACGGCCGGTCCGATCCGCGTGGACGGCTCACTCGGGTCGGCCGAGGTGTACTTCCGCGCGGCCTGGGCAGCGAGTTCGAGGGCCTCGTCGTGCCGGTCGGCCGGCACCAGGAGCCTCGTCCAGGCACTGCACGCCTGGCCGTTGTTCATGAACGAGTTGGCGACGGCGATCTTCACGGCTTTGGCGAGGTCGGCGTCGTCGAGCACGATGCACGCCGACTTGCCGCCGAGCTCGAGCGCGACCCGCTTGACCGTCTCGGCCGCCACCGCCGACACCCGGCGGCCCGCCTTCGTGGAGCCGGTGAACGACACCATGTCCACGCCGGGGTGCTGGGCCAGCGCCTCGCCGACCGTGGGACCTGTGCCGTGGACCAGGCTGAACACACCGTGCGGCACGGCGTTGGTGATGATCTCGGCGAGCAGGTCCGCGGTGTGCGGGGCGAGTTCGCTCGGCTTGAGCACCACGGTGTTGCCGGCGGCCAGGGCCGGGACGACCTTGGCGACCATCTGCTGCAGCGGGAAGTTCCAGGGCGTGATGGCGGCGACCACCCCGACCGGTTCGCGGAAGATCAGCGAGTTGCCGATCTCCTCGGGGTCGAAGTAGCCGTTCTCCAGCACTTCCGCGACGCCTTCGGCGATGGCGATCGGGTTCGCCGCTTGGACCTTCTGGCTGAAGGTGAGCGGGGTGCCCATCTCGCGCGTCATGGCGGCGGCCAGTTCTGGGGCGCGGTTCTTGAGGCCGTCGATGATCTCGCGGATTGCTTTGGCTCGTTCGGCCGGCGAGGTCTGGGACCAGGTCTCGAAGGCTTCGCGTGCGGTGGTGACCGCCTGGTCCGCGTCGGCCGGGGTGCCCTCGGGGAGAGTGCGGATGACTTCCTCGGTGGCGGGGTTGACGACCTCGATCACGGCAGGCCTCCAGGCGGGATGTGACACCAGTTCGCTGACTTTGGGTCAGCCTGTCACATCTGGTGGAGGTGGTCACGTTGGAGGGGTGGGTGGGGAGGTTGGGGTGCGGTAGGAGGGGAGGTTGGGCGAGGTGGGAGGAGGGCGGCGGGGCGGTGAGTGACGGGCAGTGGTCCGGTGGGGCGGTGACCCGGCGGGGGTGTTGAGAGGCAGGGGGAAGGACGGCGCGGGGAAGAGAGCGTTGGGAGGCCTGGCGGGCCGGGGAGATGAGGGCGGCGGGAGGCGAGCGCTGGGAAGGACGACGGTGGCGGAGTGAGGGATGAGCGGCGGGCGGGTGAAGGGGTGGGAAGCCGGGCAGCCAGTGGCCGGGGTGCGGTGGGATGCGGGAAAGCGGCAGGCGGTGGCTGGTCGCACCGAGCCTGATCAACGGTGAGCCTGCCCCGTGGCGAGCCTGCTCAGTGAGCTGCCTGCACTGGCCCGGCCTGCACGGTTCCGGCCAGTCGGCGTTCTCTCATCGCGCGCAGGTGCACGGCGGCCCAGGTTCGGTACGGGCGCCACGCCTCGGACACCTCGGCCAGCGGGCGGCCGTACAGGTGGGCCACCTCGTCGGTGAGGCGGGCCTCGTTGTGCGGCACGGCGTCTGGCGCGTTGGCGCCGCGTAGGACCACCAGTTCGGCGGCGAACGGGCCCAGGCCCTTCACCTGTTGTACGGCCAGTACGGCGGCGGCCGGTTTCATCGCTCGCAGGGTCGGGCCGTCCAGCAGGCCGTCCAGGGCGGCTTCGGCGACTGCTCGCAGGTATTCGGGTTTGCGGCCGGGTAGGTCCAGGTCCAGTGACAGGAGTTCGGCCGGGGTCGGGAACACGCCGTCGCGGAGCAGCGAGGCCTTGAGGGCGCTGGCCTGGGACATGCGGATGCGTTGGGACAGCACCGACCAGGCCGCTGCCTCGTACGGCGAGTAGAAGCCGCACGGGCGCAAGCCTGGTAACGCGGACTGGGCATCGGCCATCACCGGGTCGCGGGAGCCCACGTCCGGCCAGGCTCTGCCGTCCACGTCGAGAGCTAAGAAGCGGCAGGTCTGGGCGGCTGCCGCGTCCAGGTCACCAGGACCGGAGAGCGACAAGAGAGCGGTGGGGCCGTGCTGGGTCACGGAGACCTCGGCACGGCGCCACTCGCCCTCGACCAGGAACGTCGCCCGGAGCGCCTCTCCCTCGCGCGCGGGCAGCGCGGAGGGGGTGAAGCCCTCCCAGAACGACCTGGACGTCGCCAGCGACCAGGGGCCCTGAACTGCGACTTCGACTTCGTGCGTCATGTCTGAAGACGCTAGCGAGGACCCCTGACAGAAAATCCGCGGAGACGGCTCAGCTGAAGTCCAGGTCACCCGTCCGAGTGCGCTTGAGCTCGAAGAAGTACGGGTAGGAGGCGAGCAGCTGCGCGCCGTCGTAGATCTTGCCCGCCTCCTCGCCGCGCGGGATCTTGGTCAGCACCGGGCCGAAGAACGCGACGCCGTCGATGTGGATCGTGGGCGTGCCGACGTCCATGCCGACCGGGTCCATGCCGCGGTGGTGCGACGCCCTGAGCTCCTCGTCGTACTCCGTCGAGGTGGCGGCCTCGGCGAGCTCGGCCGGCAGGCCCGCGTCCGCGAGGGCCAGCTCGATGACCTCGGCGAAGTCCTGGTTCTTCTCGTTGTGGATGCGGGTGCCCAGCGCGGTGTACAGCTTCGGCAGCACCTCGTTGCCGAACTTCTGCTCCGCGGCGATCGCCACGCGGACCGGGCCCCAGCCCTTGGTCATGAGCTCCTTGTACTGCTCGGGCAGGTCACGGCCCTCGTTCAGCACCGCGAGGCTCATCACGTGGAAGCTCAGGTCGATGTCGCGGACCTTCTCCACCTCGAGGATCCAGCGCGAGGAGATCCAGGCGAACGGGCAGAGAGGGTCGAAGTAGAAGTCGACCTTCGCCTTGTCGGTCATGCGGTGCCCCTTAAGTCTCTGTGGACGGTTATCGCCCCATCAGCCCAACGAGATCACCCTGTCATCTCTTCCCGTACGCCGGTTCCGTGATTGGATGCGGGAGTCATAACCATTCCCGACGACGTCAGCGCGTAACCACACGCGCGGCAGACGAGGTGACCAGTGGCCGCGCCCAACCTCACCCGCGACCAGGCTCAGGACCGTGCTGAGCTGCTGGAAGTGGAGTCCTACCGGATCGAGCTGGACCTGACCGACGGCGGCGGAAAGCCGGGTTCGGACACGTTCCGCTCCACCACCACCGTGGTGTTCCGCAGCCGGACTCCGGGTGCTTCCTCGTGGATCGACATCGTGGCGGCGACCGTGCACCGCGCTGTGCTCAACGGAAGCGAGCTCGACGTCTCCGGCTACCGCGAGGAGGACGGCGTACCCCTGCCGGACCTCGCGGAGACCAACGAGCTGACCATCGAGGCCGACTGCCGGTACATGAACACCGGCGAGGGCCTGCACCGGTTCGTCGACCCGGTCGACGGCGGCGTGTACCTGTACTCGCAGTTCGAGACCGCGGACGCCAAGCGCATGTTCGCGTGCTTCGACCAGCCCGACCTCAAGTCCGTCTACTCGATGAAGGTGACGGCGCCGCACGACTGGAAGGTCATCTCGAACGGCGAGATCACCGCCACCGAGGACGGCGAGGGCGGGGCGGACGTGCACACGTTCTCCACCACCAAGCCGATGTCGACCTACATCGTGGCCCTGGTCGCCGGTCCGTACGCCGAGTGGCGCGACGAGTTCGTCAGCCAGAACGAGGACGGCAGCGAGTTCAAGATCCCGCTCGGCCTCTACTGCCGCGCCTCGCTGGCCCCGCACATGGACCACGAGCGGCTGTTCACCGAGACCAAGCAGGGCTTCGGGTTCTTCCACAAGGCGTTCGGGGTGCCGTACCCGTTCGGCAAGTACGACCAGTGCTTCGTGCCGGAGTTCAACGCGGGCGCGATGGAGAACGCGGGCTGCGTCACGTTCCTCGAGGACTACGTCTTCCGCAGCCGCGTCACCCGCTACCTCTACGAGCGCCGCGCCGAGACCGTGCTGCACGAGATGGCGCACATGTGGTTCGGCGACCTCGTCACCATGCGCTGGTGGGACGACCTCTGGCTGAACGAGTCGTTCGCCACCTGGGCGTCCGTGCTCGCGCAGGCCGAGGCCACCGAGTACCGCCAGGCCTGGACGACGTTCGCGAAGATCGAGAAGTCGTGGGCGTACCGGCAAGACCAGCTGCCGTCCACGCACCCGGTCGCCGCGGACATCTCCGACCTGCAGGCGGTCGAGGTCAACTTCGACGGCATCACCTACGCCAAGGGCGCGTCGGTGCTCAAGCAGCTCGTCGCGTACGTCGGGCTGGAGAACTTCCTGGCGGGCCTGCGGGTCTACTTCGCCAAGCACGCCTGGGGCAACGCGACGCTCGCGGACCTGCTGGGCGCGCTGGAGGAGGCGTCCGGCCGCGACCTGTCGTGGTGGAGCGCGCAGTGGCTGGAGACGACGGGCCTGAACCTGTTGCGCCCCAAGTTCACCGTGGACGCGGACGGCAAGTTCACCGAGTTCGCCGTGCTGCAGGGCGGCGCGCGTCCGGGCGCGGGCGAACTGCGCACGCACCGCATCGCGATCGGCGTCTACGACGACGACGGCAGCGGCAAGCTCGTCCGCACGCACCGCCACGAGCTGGACGTGACGGGTGAGCGCACCGAGGTGCCCGAACTCGTCGGCGTGCACCGCGGCAAGATCGTGCTGGTCAACGACGACGACCTCACGTACTGCACGATGCGCCTCGACCCCGACTCGCTGGCCGGGCTGATCGACCACATCTCCGACATCGCCGAGCCGCTGCCGCGCACGCTGTGCTGGTCGGCCGCGTGGGAGATGACCCGCGAGGCCGAGCTGAAGGCCCGCGACTTCGTGAACCTGGTGCTCGGCGGGCTGGGCTCGGAGTCCGAGGTCGGTGTGGTGCAACGGCTTCTGCTCCAGGCGCAGACCTCGCTGTCCTCCTACGCGGACGACTCGTGGCGCGCGGAGGGCTGGCGCCGGTTCGTGGCGAAGGCCCTGGAACTGGCGCGGGCGGCCGAGCCGGGTTCCGACCACCAGCTGGCGTTCGTGAACGCGCTGGCGTCGTCGGTGCTCGACGAGTCCACTGTGGAGGTTCTGCGCGGCTGGTACGACGGTTCCGCCGGACTCGAGGGCCTCGAGGTCGACACGGACCTGCGCTGGCGGCTGCTGCAGGCGCTCGTCGCGCACGGCAGGGCGGACCTGCCGGAGATCACCGCCGAGGAGGAGCGCGACCCGACCTCCACCGGTCACCGCCGGGCCCAGTCGGCACGGGCGCTGCGCCCGACCGTCGCGGCCAAGGACGAGGCGTGGGACCGCGCCGTGAACGACGACGAGCTGCCGAACGCGGTCAGCGAGGCGATCATCGCGGGCATCTCGCACCCCGGTCAGAAGGAACTGCTCGCGCCGTACGTCACGCGCTACTTCGCCGACGTGAAGGGCGTGTGGGACCGCCGCACCTCCGAGCGCGCGCAGTCGATGGTCGTCGGCATGTTCCCGGCGTGGTCGATCACGAGGTCCACCGTGGAGGCGGCGGACGCGTGGCTGGCCGACGAGCACCCGCCGGCGCTGCGCCGGCTGGTGTCGGAAGGGCGTGCGGGCATCGTGCGCGCGCTGGCCGCGCAGGAGTTTGACCGCTCCTGACGTTCTGCCTGGGAAGCCCCGTAATGCGTTCGCGCGTTGCGGGGCTTCCCCGTAACTTCGGCTGGTCCGGGGAGGTCTCTTGACACTGCCGATCCGCTACGAGGTCGTGCGCAGGTGGGTCGACGACGAGGACGTCGTCGAGGAGGTCCTGGCGCGGGTCGTGGACGTCGACGGGCTGTTCGAGGACGTCACGCCGGCGCCGCGCGGCAGGCTGGTGCTGCGCGGGTTCACCGGTGGAACCCTCGACGGCGACGTGCAGCTGGAGATCCAGGGGTCGCCGGACAACGAGCTGTGGCGGTTGGCCGATCTGGTCGTGCACGCCGACCTCGGCGACGGTGACCTCGTCGCCACCGCCACCGCGACCTGCCTGCTCGACAGCGACGAACTCGGGCCGTCGCCTCGGTTCACCCTCTCCCAGAACTCCCGGGAGATCGGCATCTGTCGTGCGGTGGAAGGACTTCCGCGCGAGCACCGGGGTGTGGCGCCGCCGGTGACGTTGATCGGGTGCGACACCCCTGAGCTCATCCGGCCGGGCAGGTCCGATGGCGAGCGCGGCCCGTACGTCGGGTTGCGCGCGTTGGACCCCGACGGACGTGTGGTGGCGCACGCGGGAGTGGCGCTGGACGTCGTGTCGGTGAGTCCGTCGGCGGTCGGCGAGGGGCTCTACGACGTCGTGCTCGACCAGTCCGGGGAGGCCTGGCACATCGCCGAACGGCCGGTGCCCGCGGCTCGGGCCGCGTGGCGGATCTGGATGGAAGGCGTTCCGGCGCAACGGAACCTGTGGGCGCCGCTGTCGGGCGAAGGCCGCCTGTGGTGGAACGAGATCGCCGCCAAGGCCCGGCGCAACCGGCCGGTGGCGGGCGTGCACGACGTCGACGGCACGTACGCGACCGACGAGTGCGGTGTGCACCTGGCGTTGAGCGAGGCGCTGGTCGGCCCCGGCGACTACCTCGGCGGCGTGCACAGCATCACCGGCGCGTACGAGGAGTGGTGGTTCGTCCCGGGCATCACGCTCGTCTGGCACCAGCCGAGGGTGGCGCTGGAGTCGGTGCCCGAGCACTTCTACGGACTGCTGAAGTACCTGCTGCGCAACGGGGTCGAAGTCCTCTTCGAACCGTCCGAACCGGACTTCAGCTACCGGCTCGACCGCGGCGTCGAGCTCGGCGCGCTCGTCGACCGCTGGATCACGGGCTGGGCGAGAGCCGCGGAGATCGACCCGCCGGACGCACTGCTCGACAACTGGCACGTGTGGGCCGACCTGCCCGGCCGCGAGGAGGAACGGATCCTCACCGGTGACGCGCTGGTCGCCGAACACGCCGAGGACGTGGCGCTGAACCCGGTTCCGGCCTGGCTGACCGTGCCGACGCGCTCCCCCGACGAGGTCGGCCTCGTCGTCGAGGAGGCGGGGCTGGTGCTGCGCGAACCCGAGGCGTTCATGGTGCGCGGGCTCCTCGACCACCCGGCCCCGAAACCACCCGACGGCTACGAGGTGCGGGTG
Source organism: Lentzea sp. NPDC058450 (assembly GCF_042721395.1). Taxonomy (NCBI): domain Bacteria; kingdom Bacillati; phylum Actinomycetota; class Actinomycetes; order Pseudonocardiales; family Pseudonocardiaceae; genus Lentzea; species Lentzea sp. NPDC058450. Next base: position 55,006 of record NZ_JBHXLO010000043.1, on the reverse strand, counting down.
ACGCCGGGGGACGTGATCGAGGTCGTGGTGACCTGCGACGGGGAGGTGGCCGCGAGCGGGCGCATGGCCGTGGTCGGGGAGGACGCCGTGCCGCACGACGTCAGGACTGCGCCGGACCACCGGCGGCGCGGGCTCGGCAGCGTCGTGATGGGCGCGCTGGCCAGGGAAGCGGTGAAGGCGGGCGCGTCGGAGGGCCTGCTGTTCGCGACCGACGACGGCTGGCACCTCTGCCGGAAACTGGGCTGGGACACGATCTGCGACGTGGTCATCGCGTCGAACGACAAGGGGGACGCGTGATCGGCGAACTGGTGGAGCGCTGGCACCGCGGCTGGATCGCGGCGGACGGGCTGACCTCGTCCTACCGCGACGGCTACCTGGTGGTCCACGTGAACAGGCCGCACCGGGTATACGAGTGGATCGCGACGGACGACGCGGTCGGCGAGCTCGCCACGATCGTGGCCGCGGCACCGGAACCGAGCTGGCTGAGCGTGCCCACGCTGTCGCCGGAGAAGGTGATCGCGGAGATCGAGGCCGCCGGACTGGTCGTGGCGCGGCCGGACGAGACCTTCATGCGACGGCCGCTCGCCGGTCATCCCGCGCCGGAGCCGCCGTCCGGGTACGTGGTCGAGGTGACCGGGGGCCCGGTGATCAAGGTTCAGGTGCTGGCGGACGGCGAGGTGGCGGCGAGCGGACTGATGGCCGTCGTCGGACAGGACGCCGTGGCGCACCGGATCGAGACCGCGGAGGAGCATCGGCGGCGTGGGCTCGGCAGCGTCGTGATGGGCGCGCTGGTCCGGGAAGCGGTCGCGGACGGGGCGACGACGGGACTGCTGTTCTCGTCGACCACGGGCGTGCACCTCTACCGCAGCCTGGGCTGGGAGCGGATCTCCGACCTCGTCGTGGCGCAGAACCAGGCCTAGAGAAGCGGAAACGCCCCCGGCAGGTCACCGGGGGCGTTCAAGGAAGCGTTGATCAGGAACGGGGCGCGGCGCCCGCCTGGTCGGTCAGCATGCGCAGGCCCGACACGAGGCCGCCCGCGAGGTCGCCCTCCTTGAAGGACGCCACCATGCTCATCACCGCGAGCTTGGCGCCGCGGTCGGCGAGCCTGCGGTGGGACTCCTCGCCCGTCACGATCTCCACGACGCGCTCGCCCGGCGACACGGCCACGAGGACGTGGTGCGAGGGACGCTCGGTGGAGCCGTGCAGCTCCTGCGCGCGCTCGTGGGCGTTCGCGCCCAGCTCGCCCAGGTACACGCTGAAGTCGAGGCCCGTGGAACGGCTGGAGAGCGTCAGCGCCTCGTCCAGCTGCGCGAGCTGGGACGGGGTGAACGGCAGCTCCGGTGCGTGCGGCTCGTACATCTTCGCCACGGACACCCGGCCGCTGTTCGTCACGACAGCTCCGAGAGGCAGCGTCGACGGGTCGACGGCCTCGATCGCCTTACCAGTTGCCACGTGCGCCTCCCTTGGCGGTCGAGTCCGAGGTAGCGGACTCGGCGGCACTGTGGTGGTCCGCGCTCAACCCGGCCGGGTTAGCGCTCCACCACACCGGGGCGTAGCCCCACTCCTGGCCGGGCCGGTACCGGGGAATCCGGGTGGCCTTTGGCCTCACCGTCAGCAGCGTGATCACGCCGTAGATCGCCAGCGGGATCAGCGCGAAGACGAGAACGGTCTCCACGATGGTCACGGCGGGTACGGTAGCCGAACTCACCCGCGCGTGAGCGGCCGGGCCAGCAAGATCGCCGTGATTCCCACGATAGAGCCCGCGACGACGTAGACGGTGCCGAGCGAGGTGGCCTGCGCGAGCGGTCCGGCGAGGCCGGCCCCGAGCGGTGAGAGCCCCCAGGCCAGCACCCGGTAAGCGCTGGTCACGCGGCCCATCATCGGGCCGGGCGTCAGCCGTTGGCGGCGGGTCGCGGACAGCACGTTCCACCCGGCGGACGCCAGGCCGAACAACACGCACGCGAGCACGGCCACCGTCAGCCACGGCGTGGCCCCGAACAACGCGAACGCGCCGCCGAGCAGCAGCAGGAACCCGACCATGACCCGGCCGGCACTCCACCGCGCCGCGAGCCGGGGGGACAGCCGGGCGCCTAGCAGAGCACCGGCCGCCATGCACACGACGAGGAACGGAACCACCGGTTCGGCGAGGCCGAGTACCTGGATGGAGTAGAGCGCCAGCATGGCGTTGATCGCGGCCGCGCAGACCGCTGTGATTGCAACGGCAACTACCAGTGACCGCAGGCCAGAGGTCTGAACCAGGTACCTGGCACCCTCGACGAGCTGCCCTCGAAGATCACCGCCGGCACGTTCGGGAGCGACGTCCGGCACGCGCGCCACGAACACCGCGGCGACGACGAACGAGAGCGCGTCGAGGGCGAAACAGGCCGCGGGAGCCCACCAGAAGAGCGCGGCGGCGGCGAGCGGACCGGCGAGGTCCATGCCCACCGTCTCGACCATCACGAACCGGCCGTTGGCCGCCTCCAGGTCGCCCTCCCCCGCGAGCTCGACCAGCAGCACCTGGGAGGCCGAGTCCGCGAACGTCTCGGCGGACGTCAGGACGAAAGCCGTGGCGCACAAGACGACGACCGTGGCGTGTCCGGTGTGGACGGCCAGGGCGAGCACTCCGGTCACCCCGGCGCGCAGCCAATGCGCCACGACGACAACGGATCTGGGTCTCCAGCGGTCGACGAGCGCGCCGGCGGGCAACGCGACGAGCAACCACGGCAACGCGAGCGCGACGGCCACCGCGGACACCGCGAGCGGGCTGCGGGTCGTCGCCGCCGTGAACAGCGGCAGCGCGACGATGCGCACGCCGTCGCCCACGAGCGACACCGCCCAGGCCGCGGTGAGCGCTCGGAAACCCCGTCCATGCACGCCTTTTGCCGTATGACGCACGTCACGTTCCATCAGATTGAACGCTACAGAGCGTGTCCATACCGGCCAGTAAGGGCAATGAGTGCTCTCGTGCGGCGCAGCGGTTACACCCGGTCAGGCCTCACCCGGTCGGAGGCGAACGGGTGCCGGTTTGGGGTCTTGTTCCCGGATCACCCACCTCTTAGCTTTTCACCTATACGGGTCTTGCGCACCCGCCACCTACGAGTTGGAGGACACAAAATGTTCACGATGACCCGCCCCCAGGCCGTGACCTTCACTCTTCCGAGCTACAAGGACGATTCAGTGCGTATCACCGCCAGTGACTCCGTCCGGATCACGATGGACGACTCCGTTCGGATCACCGCGTCCGATTCGGTGCGCATTACGGCGAGCGACTCCGTCCGCATCACCATGGCAGACTCGGTGCGCATCACGGCGAGCGATTCGGTCAGGATCACGATGACCGACAGCGTCCGGATCACGGCCCTCGACGACTCCGTCCGGATCACCGCCCAACAGGATTCGGTGAGGATCACTGCGCGTGAGGACTCCGTGCGGATCACCATGGACGACAGCGTCCGCATCACCGCGCACGACGACTCGGTGCGCATCACGGCGCACGACGACTCCGTCCGGATCACGGCGCACGACGACAGCGTGCGCATCACGGCGCAGCAGGACTCCGTGCGCATCACGATGGACGACAGCGTGCGGATCACCGCGCACGACGATTCCGTGCGCATCACCGCGCATGACGACAGCGTCCGCATCACGGCGCAGCAGGACTCCGTGCGCATCACGGCTCATGACGACTCCGTGCGCATCACGGCACGCCGCGACGACTTCTCCCTCGCGGCCTGACCTGCGGCAGATCAGGCCGCCGGTTCACCCAGGTACGGCAACCACTGCGGATCAGCCTCGGCCACGCCGGCGAGCAACCGCCAGTGCGGGCCCCGTGGCGCCGCCGGAACGACGCGCAGCCGCCAGCCCAGTTCGGACAGGAGCTTGTCCGCCTTGCGGTGGTTGCACTTCGCACAGCAGGCGACGCAGTTGGTCCAAGTGTGAGGCCCGCCACGCGAGCGCGGCACGACGTGGTCGATCGTCTCGGCCCGCCCGCCGCAGTAGGCGCAGCGGTACCGGTCGCGGTGCATGAGCCCGGCACGGGTCATCGGCACGCGGCCGCGATAAGGAACGCGCACGTAGGAGCTCAGCCGGATCACGGACGGCACGAGCACCTCGGACTTCGACGAGTGCAGCACCAGCCCGGAGGCGTCTCCGTGCACGACTTCGGCCTTGCCGCACACCACCAGCACGACCGCGCGGCGCAGTGACAACGCCGTGAGCGGCTCGAACGTGGCGTTCAGCAGCAGGACTTTGCGTCTTCCCCAGGGGTAGACCGCCGGCGTCGGACCGGAACCTCCCCCGTCTCGATCCCCATCCGGCACCGCCCGCAGCTCGGGCTGATTTCGGCATGGGAGGACCGTCGGCGCCGTCTCGCCTGGTAGCGAGGTGCCGATAGGGGTCGGTTGTCGGTCTGGCACGCGACCACCTCCACCGGTTCAGCCATAGGAGACCACACTTACCAGGAAAAAATCACGTGTGATAAGTGACGTGTCACGGATGCGTGATCGAACCTGGGGTGAACCAGCTCCCTAACGGGGATGGTTTTCAAGAGCCCGCTACTCTTGACAAGGTGACAGAGGCTCCTTCCACTCCACTGCCTGCGACGATCACCTACCCGATCGCCGAGCGGGTAAACATCGCCGAGCAGATCCACGGGCGCACCGTCGCCGATCCGTACCGGTGGCTCGAAGACACGCAGGACCCCCGCACCGCGGAGTGGTCGCAGCAGCAGGACGTGCTCACGCGGTCCTGGCTGGACGCGATGCCCGGCCGCGAACGCCTCGGCGCGCGGCTCAAGGAGCTGATGCGCACGGGTTCGGTGTCCACGCCGGCGTTCCGCGCGGGCAGGGCGTTCTTCACCCGCCGCGGCCCCGAGCAGGACCACCCCGTCGTGATGGTGCGCGAGTCCGACGGCACCGAACGCGTGCTCTTCGACGTGAGCGCGCTCGACCCGACCGGCCGGACCACGCTCGACAGCTGGTCCCCCAGCCTCGAAGGCACCCGCCTCGCCTACCAGGTGTCCGTCGGCGGCGACGAGCACTCGCTGCTGCACGTCGTCGACGTCGAGACCGGCGAGCACATCGAGGGCCCGATCGACCGCTGCCGCTACTCGTCCATCGGCTGGCTGCCCGGCGGAGAGGAGTTCTTCTACGTGCGCCAGGTCGACCCGGCGCTGCTGCCCGAGGACGAGAAGCTCTTCCACCGCCGCGTGTGGCGTCACCGCGTCGGCACGGACCCGGAGACGGACCTCAACGTCCACGGCGACGACCAGGCGCACACCTTCTACTACTCGCTCACCGTCTCGCAGGACGGCCGCTGGCTGGTCGTGAGCGGCGCGCCCAGCACGTTGAAGCACGACTCCGTCTGGATCGCGGACCTGCACGGCGACGGCGCACTCAAGCCGATCGTGCTGACCGAGGACGGCGTGCAGTGCTCGGCGTCGGTCGCCCGCGACGGCAGGCTCTACCTGCACACCAACCACGGCGCGCCCCGGCAGCGCCTCTGCGTCGCCGACCCCGCGCACCCCACCGAGTGGACCGAGCTCATCGCCGAGGAGCCCGACTCGGTGCTCGACGGCGTGCGCTGGTTCGACGGCGACCTGGTCGTCCTGCGCACCCGGCACGCGGTGTCCGAACTGCACCTGCACGACGCGGCGACCGGCGCTCACCAGCGGGAGATCCCGCTGCCCGGCCCCGGTTCGCTGCACGGCATGTCCGTCGTGGACGCGCGCACCGACACCGACCAGGACACCCTGTGGTTCGGGTGGACGGACTTCGTCACGCCGCAGTCGATCTTCCGGTTCTCGAAGACCACCGGGGAGACGGTGCTGCACGAGGCCGCGCCCGGCCGCGTCGAGCTGCCCGCCGTGACGACGCAGCAGGTCGCGTTCACGTCCAAGGACGGCACGACGGTCCGGATGTTCGTCGTGAGCGGCGAGCAGAAGCCCGACCTGCCCCGTCCCGCGCTGCTCACCGGCTACGGCGGCTTCGCGATCGGCCGCGGCCCCGGCTACAGCGCGACGACGCTCGCGTGGGTCGAGGCGGGCGGCGTGTGGGTGCACGTGTCGCTGCGCGGCGGCGACGAGGAAGGCGAGGAGTGGCACCTCGCCGGCATGCGCGCCAACAAGCAGAACGTGTTCGACGACTTCCACGCCGCCGCGGAACGCCTGGTGCGCGACGGCTGGACCACGCCACAGCAGCTGTCGATCATGGGAGGCTCCAACGGAGGCCTGCTCGTCGGCGCCGCGCTCACGCAACGGCCGGAGCTCTACGCCGCCGTGGTGTGCTCAGCGCCACTGCTCGACATGGTGCGCTACGAGAAGTTCCTGCTCGGACGGCTGTGGGCCGACGAGTACGGCAGCGCAAGCGTTTCCGAGGAACTGGGCTGGCTGCTCTCCTACTCGCCATATCACCAAGTGGTAACGGACGTTGAGTATCCTTCGGTGTTGTTCACGGTGTTCGAGTCGGATTCTCGTGTGGACCCCAACCACGCCAGGAAGATGTGCGCAGCGCTGCAGCACGCTTCGTCAAGTGATCCGACCAAGCACCCGGTGCTGATCCGCCGCGAGACCGAGGTCGGTCACGCGGGCAGGTCGGTCAGCCGGACGGTCGCTCTCGCCGTGGACCAGCTGACGTTTCTCGCGAATGCCACCGGCATGGAGTTGTAGGAGGGCACGACCACGTGACCAGTCCCGTGGATGACATCTCGGACAAGACCGCGCAGGCGGTCGGGTTCTTCGAGAAGTACGGACCCGACATCATCGCGGGCGGCATCAAGATCGTCGTGATCCTGATCGCCGCCTTCATCCTGCGGGCCATGCTGCGCAAGGTCATCGACCGGATCACGACGCCGGGCAAGGAAGGCAAGAAGCCGGGCCTGCTCAAACCGTTGCGGGAACGCGCTCCGCAGGCGCTCGGGAACCTCATCTCCGAGCGCCGCGAGCAGCGCGCCCGCACGATCGGCTCGGTGCTGAAGTCGATCGTCACGATCATGATCTTCGGGATCGCGTTCCTCGAGATCCTGATCGTGGTGAAGCTCGACATCACGCCGGTGCTCACCTCCGCGGGCATCCTGGGCGTCGCCATCGGTTTCGGCGCCCAGAACCTCGTGAAGGACTTCCTGGCCGGCATGTTCATGCTGCTGGAGGACCAGTACGGCGTCGGCGACGTCGTGGACCTCGGCCCGGCGACCGGCACGGTCGAGGCGGTCGCGCTGCGGACCACCACGATCCGCGACACCGGCGGCACGGTCTGGTACGTGCGCAACGGCGAGATCCTGCGCGTCGGCAACTCGTCGCAGGGCTTCGCGGTCGCCGTCGTCGACCTGCCGCTGAGCTACGGCGCGAACCTCGCCGAGGCCACCAAGGTGCTGGAGCGCAAGGCGGCCGAGGCGGCCGACATGGACCCGTTGAAGGCGGACCTCACGGCCAAGCCCGACGTGCTCGGCGTCGAGAAGTTCACGCCGGAGGGCATCACCCTGCGCGTGACCGTGAAGACGCGGCCCGGCCGTCAGTGGGCGGTCCAGCGCAACCTCCGCGCGCAGCTGATGCCCGCGCTGGAGGAGGCGGGCTTCACGGCCAAGTAGGTCAAACCCCCGCACCGAGTGAGTTAGAACACCCATTCGAGACGGTGATCATCCGGCGTCCTGCCAGTTCACACCCCTATGGCAGAACCAACACCCGGGGCGGCCTGCGCTCGGCGGCCCCGGTGAGTCAGGATGGACGGGTGGGAAACCCCGTGAGCTTCTTCGAACAGGTCGGTGGCGAGGAGACGTTCCACCGCATCGTCGCGCGCTTCTACAAAGAGGTGAAGTCCGACGAGATCCTCCTCCCCCTGTACCCGGAAGAAGACCTCGGACCTGCGGAGGAACGGCTGAGGCTGTTCCTCATGCAGTACTGGGGCGGCCCCCACACCTACTCGGACAACCGGGGCCACCCGAGGCTGCGGATGCGCCACGTGCCGTTCAAGATCGGTCCGATCGAACGGGACGCGTGGCTGCGCTGCATGAGGATCGCCGTCGACGAGGCCGGCCTGGACGAGGCTCACCGCAAGCAGCTCTGGGACTACATGGAAATGGCCGCGAACAGCCTGATGAACAGCTTTTCGTGACCGACCATCACCCGATCGGGTCCTTTAGCAGCGAGACGAATGGCAGGATGACCCCCCGTGCGACGATCCTCCGACCTCAGCCCTGAGATCGCCGAAGAGGCCGCCTGGTGGCGTGATGCCGTCTTCTACCAGGTCTACGTGCGTTCCTTCGCCGACTCCAACGGCGACGGTGTCGGCGACCTCGACGGCATCCGGTCCCGCCTCGGCTACCTGGAGCTGCTCGGGGTCGACGCCCTCTGGCTCACCCCGTTCTACCGCTCGCCGATGGCCGACCACGGCTACGACGTCGCCGACCCGCGCGACGTCGACCCGCTGTTCGGCGACCTGGCGGCGTTCGACCGGCTGGTGGCGGACGCGCACGAGCACAACATCCGCGTGACGGTCGACCTGGTCCCGAACCACACCAGCGACCTGCACGAGTGGTTCCAGGAGGCCCTGCACGCGGGCCCCGGCAGCATGGAACGCGCGCGTTACATCTTCCGCGACGGCCGCGGCTTCGACGGCTCGCAGCCGCCGAACAACTGGGTGTCGATCTTCGGCGGCCCCGCCTGGACCCGCGTCCAGGACGGTCAGTGGTACCTGCACCTGTTCGCGCCGGAGCAGCCCGACCTCAACTGGGAGCACCCCGAGGTCCGCGCCGACCTGGAGCAGACGCTCCGGTTCTGGCTCGACCGCGGCGTCGACGGCTTCCGCATCGACGTGGCGCACGGCATGGCCAAGCCCGAGGGCCTGCCGGACATGAACCTCCAGGTCCAGGCGCCGGGCGTGCTGTCCGACGACGCGCACGACCCGCGGTTCGACAACGACGGCGTGCACGAGATCCACCGCATGATCCGCAAGGTCATGGACGTCTACCCCGGCACCATGGCCGTCGGCGAGATCTGGGTGAAGGACGACGAGCGGTTCGCCGCCTACGTCCGTCCCGACGAGCTGCACCTCGGCTTCAACTTCCGCCTGGTCGAGGCCGACTTCGACGCCGACGCGGTCCGCACGGCGATCGAGCACTCGCTGGCCGCGGTCGCCCCCAGCGGCACGCCCGCGACGTGGACGCTCTCCAACCACGACGTCGTGCGGCACGTGACCCGCTACGGCGGCGGCACCTCCGGCGAGCAGCGGGCCCGCGCGATGACGCTGGTCGAGCTGGCGCTGCCGGGCGTCATCTACCTCTACAACGGCGAAGAGCTCGGCCTGCCGAACGTGGAGCTGCCCGACTGGGCGTTGCAGGACCCGACCTGGGAGCGCTCCGGCCACACCGAACGTGGCCGCGACGGCTGCCGCGTGCCGATCCCGTGGGAGGGCACGACCCCGCCGTTCGGCTTCTCGACGGCCGTGAACACATGGCTGCCGCAGCCGAACGAGTGGGACCACCTCACCGCCGAGGCGCAGCTGGAGGACCCGGGCTCGATGCTCTCGCTGTACCGCGAGGCGCTGGAGCACCGGAAGTCCCACGCGTCGTTCGCCGGCACCGAGCTCGAGTGGTACGGCGCCCCGGCGGGCTGCTTCGCGTTCCGGCGCAAGGGTGGCGGGCTGATCTGCGCGCTGAACACGTCCGGCGCGTCGGTGCCGTTGCCGCCCGGTCAGGTGCTGCTGTCGTCCGGTCCGATGGACGGCGACCAGCTGCCGCCCGACACGGCCGTCTGGCTGGTCTGAGGCCGGTCAGGCCTTCAGCCGGTCCTCCACGGCCAGCAACGCACCGAACACGAGCACGAGCGCGGCCACCTGAGCGATCGCGAGCCACAACCCGACCGGGATGGTGGCGAGTGACGCGACGGTGGCCGCGACGCGCCACCTCACCGTGCCGATGCCGAGCAACGCCCGGAACAGCACCTGCCCGATCAGGAAGAGCGCCGCTCCACCGCCGAGGGCGAGCGCGCCGCTGAGGTAGAGGTGCTCGGTGGCGTGGCCGATGGTCTTCTTCACGCCGACCGCCACCACGACGACGCCGAGCAGCATCGGCGCGTGCGCGAACCCGAACGCCGACAACGCCTTCCTGGCCCGCTCGACCGGTCCCATGGCGGCGAGGCTGTGCTCCGCGCGCACGTCCTGCGCACGACCGAAGTAGCACCACCACAGCTGGTAGACGAGCGCGAGGCCGAGCAGCGCGGCGATCACCAGTGGCGGCGTGAGCGGCAGCCCGGCCGCGCCGATGCCGATCGCGATGATCGACTCGCCGAGCGCCACGATCACGACGAGCCCGTGCCGTTCGACGAAGTGCGCCGGCCTGATGCGGAACTCGCCGTGCCGCCGGTTCACGTACGGCGAGACGATCATCAGCACGACCGCCGCGACCCACGCCACCGCCCGCCACGCGCTGGGCAGGAACCCGCCGGCGAACACGAGGGCGGCGGACCCGAGGTTGAACGGCGCCAGCCGCGCCATCGCCGCCGCCGAACCGGGACCGCCCGCCGAGATGAAGAGCCCGGAGTGCACCAGGTTCACGATCAGGTAGCCGACGCCGAACGCCGGACCGGCCGCCTCGAACGCGTTGGGGATCGCCAGCGCGATCACCAGGAACCCGCCCATGCCGACCATGAGCAGCAGCCGGCGCACGGTGGTGTCCGGCGCGACGGCGTTCGTGAGCCAGACGTACCCGAAGTACATCCACAGGATCACGAACAGCATGATCACGACCTGCCCGAAGCCCAGCGGCGACGTGTCGTCGGCGAGCTTGCGGGTCAGCTGCGTGATGGTGAAGACGAAGACCAGGTCGAAGAAGAGCTCCAGCGTGGAGACCCGGTACTCCTGCTGCGTTTCGGCTGACACGCGCGACATGGTGCCACGCGCATCAGCCTGGGACGCAACGATTTCTTCGTTTGGGAACCTGGAGTTAGGTACAGGTCAGACGAGCAGCGGCAGCATCGAGTGCCGACGCCGGACAACTGCCCCGAACCGGGCGTCGATGCGCACCCACGAGTCGGTCGCGGTCACCCGGACCTCGCCGTCCTCGCCGAGGAAACCCATGCCGGACAACGCGAACAGCACGCGCAGCGGGATCTTCACGTCGAGGCCGGAGCCGCTGACGGTCAGCACCGTCTGGTCCAGCAACGAGGCGGGCGGCGTGCCCTGCGGCCCGGTGTTCTCCCGCGCCACCTCGACGCCCTCGTCGGCGATCTGCGCGACGACCTCGACGGGCAGCCGGTCGACCACGAGCCAGCCCTCCACCGGCGGCAGGGCCGAACGCCACATCAGATCCTTGGCGGGGCCGGGGTCGATGCGCTCGTCGCGCATGACCGCGAGACCGGTCAGCAACTCCGAGCCGGACACCGTGACGTCCGCAGGATTCGCCTGTCCCGCAACGGTTCGCGTGGCGAGCGCGTCGAACGGCGTGGCCACCCACGCGTCGAGCTGCTCCTCGTTGCGGTTGCGCAGCCGGACGACGGACTGCCCGTCGAGCCGCACCGCCCGCGCGGCGAACGCGCCGAGGTCGTCTCTCTCGGCCGCGTCGGCCAACACCAGCTCAGGCACCATTTCCCCCTGCCCGCCACCCGGCGAGAAAGTCGCGCTCGGCCTCGGTCAGCCGGCGCGGTCGTGCTGTCGTCACGTTGTAGGGCGCGAGAAGCGTCTCCGCCTTGACCGCCACCGGACTGCTCGCATCACGGCTCGTGCGCACCACGTAGTCGAGCGTCAGCGAGGCGGCCTTCAGCTCCCGCACGGACATCTCGACCAGGACCTGCTCACCGGTGAACACGATCGGCGCGAGGTACTCGACCACGAGCTTCGCCACGACCATGCCCTCGGCCAGCTCCTTGACGCCGTGCCGGGCGGCCTCGGTGAACAGCAGCTCGATGCGGGCCTCTTCGAGCAACGTCACCGTGTTCGCGTGGTTGACGTGGCCGAACGCATCCATGTCCGACCATCGCGGCCGCACACCAGTGACGAAGACACCCATGCAGGGACCCTACCGCCCGCGAACCTTCACAGGACCTCCACACCATCCGATTGAAAATCGATAGGCAGCTCTCGATACTCGATGTATGTCTCGCGCAGTCGTGTTCTTCCTCCAGGCCCTGCTCGCCTTCGCGTTCCTCGGTGGCCTGTTCGCGCAGGCCGTGGTGATCCCGACGACGGCCGCGGACGAGGTCGCGCTGTTCCCGCCGTACGAGTCGGTCAGAGTGCCGTTCGTGGTCTCGGCCATCGTGTTCGTCGCGTGCTGCCAGGTGCTCGCGGTGGCGTTGGGCGGCATGCTGCACCGGGCCGGTCAGGGCAGGGTGTTCGAGTCGGGCGCGCTCGTCTGGACGAACATCGCGATCGGCGCCATCGCGGCGGGTGCGGTGGTGCTCGCGTGGCTGTTCTTCTACGTCACGTTCGCCGAGATCCCCTCCCCCGCCGACGGCATGGAGACCATCGGGCTGTGGATGGGGTCGGCCGTCGGGACCGTCGCGGCGATCGGGGTGGCGTTGCTGGTCGTCGTCGGACGGCAGTGGCTGGGCCGGGCGATCGCCCAGCACGCGGAACTCGAACAGGTCGTCTGACGTTGTAGAAGCGAACTGTCGCGCCGCGGAGGGGATTCCTCGGTGCAACAGAAAACCGGGGCGCCGCGGAGGGGATTCCGCAGCGCCCCGGTTCTTTCTGCCGTTGCTACCTGACCATGCTCCGCACCTGGCGTGCGGCCACGGACAGGGTCGCCAGGTCGAGCTGGTGCACCCGGTTGATCTCCTCCAGCGCGCCGCGGGACCTGGCCAGGCGGGAGGCGTTGGCCTGCTCCCACTTGGTGATCTTCTCGGTCGCCGTGTCGTCCTCGTCGCTCGCGCGCAGGACGTCGAGGGAGATGGCCCGCAGCGACGAGTAGAAGTCGTCGCGCAGCGCCAGGCGGGCCAGCGCGTGCCAGCGGTTGCCTCGCTCCAGGCTCGTCACCGAGTCCAGCATGTGGTCGATGTCGAGGTGGTCGGAGAGCTCGAAGTACAACTCCGCCGACTCGCGGTGCGACCGCTCCGGGCCCATGCCGCCGGCCGGGCCGATCTCGCGTTCGGCGAGCTCGGCGATCTCGGTGACGTCCAGCAGGCCGTACATGTAGAGCAGCGCCGCCACCTTGCGGGCGAGCTCGGCCGGGACGCCCTGTTGGACGTAGTGGTCGGCCTTGCCCGCCACGACGGCGAGTTCCTTGCCCTTCAACAGGTCGAAGGCGAACGGGCTGAGCTCCTCGACCGTGCTGCGGAAGCGGTTGATCGTCGAGCCCACTGCCAGCGGCTGCGGGCGGTTCGACAGCAGCCAGCGGGACGCGCGGTCGAGCAGGCGGCGGGTCTCCAGGACCATGCTGTCCTGGACGTCCGTCGCCACCACGGTGTCCAGCGCCTCGATCTCGCGCCAGATCTGCGGCAGGTCGAAGACCTGGGTGACGACGGCGTACGCGCGGACCGCGTCCGTCGCCGACGCGCTCATCTCCTCGGCCAGGCGGAAGGCGAACGAGATGCCGCCGCCGTCCACGACCTCGTTGACGACGACCGTGGTGATGATCTGGCGCGCCAGCGGGTGGTTCGGGATCGCGCCGCCGAAGCGTTCGCGCAGCAGGCTCGGGAAGTAGTCCGGGAGCTTGCGGGTGAACGTGTCGATCGTCGGGATGTCGCTCGCGAGCAGCTCCTCCTTGAGCGTGAGCTTGGTGAACGCGAGCAGCGTGGCGAGCTCCGGTGAGGTGAGGCCCTCGCCGGCCTTCTCCAGCGCCTTGAACTCCGCCGCGCTCGGCATGGCCTCGAGCTTGCGGTTGAGCGCGCCGCGGGCCTCCAGGTCGGCCGTGAGCCGCGCGTGCACCGACAGCATCGGCGCCGCGTGCGCCCGGCTGACGCCGAGGACGTTGTTCTGCGAGTAGTTGTCCGCCAGCACGAGGTCGTTGACCTCGTCGGTCATCTCCGCGAGCACCTCGTTGCGCTGCGACTGCTCCAGCGAACCCTCCCGGACCAGGTGGTCCAGCAGGATCTTGATGTTGACCTCGTGGTCGGAGCAGTCGACGCCCGCGGAGTTGTCGAGGGCGTCGGTGTTGACCTTGCCGCCCTTGCGCGCGAACTCGATGCGGCCGCGCTGGGTGAGACCCAGGTTGCCGCCCTCGCCGATGACCTTGACGCGCAGCTCGCTGCCGTCGACGCGGATCGAGTCGTTCGCCTTGTCTCCGACGTCGGCGTGCGACTCGGCCGACGACTTGACGTACGTGCCGATGCCGCCGTTCCAGAGCAGGTCGACCGGCGACAGCAGGATCGCCTTCTTGAGCTCCGGCGGGGACAGCTTCGTGACGCCCTCGTCGAGGCCCAGCGCGACGCGGGCCTGCTCGGAGATCGGGATCGACTTGGCGGTCAGCGGGAAGATGCCGCCGCCCTCGCTGATCAGCGTGCGGTCGTAGTCGTCCCACGACGAGCGCGGCACGTTGAACAGGCGCACGCGTTCGGCGAACGAGCTCGCCGCGACCGGGCTCGGGTCGATGAAGATGTGCCGGTGGTCGAACGCTGCCACGAGCCGGATGTGCTCGGACAGCATCATGCCGTTGCCGAACACGTCACCGGACATGTCGCCGATGCCGACGACGGTGAACTCCTCGGTCTGCGTGTCCACGCCGAGCTCGCGGAACGAGCGCTTCACGCTCTCCCACGCGCCCTTGGCAGTGATGCCCATGGCCTTGTGGTCGTAGCCGATCGAGCCACCGGACGCGAACGCGTCGCCCAGCCAGAAGCCGTAGCTCTGGCTCACGCCGTTCGCGATGTCGGAGAACGTCGCCGTGCCCTTGTCCGCCGCGACGACCAGGTAGGTGTCGTCGGCGTCGTAGCGCACGACCTGGGAGGCGGGCACGACCTCGTTGTTGATCAGGTTGTCGGTGAGGTCGAGCAGGCCCGAGATGAACATCTTGTAGCAGGCGATGCCCTCGCCCATGAAGTTCTCGCGGTCGATGCCGGGGTCGCCGGTGGGGGCGATCGGCTTCTTGACGACGAAGCCGCCCTTCGCGCCGACCGGCACGATCACGGCGTTCTTCACGGCCTGCGCCTTGACCAGGCCGAGCACCTCCGTGCGGAAGTCCTCGCGGCGGTCGGACCAGCGCAGACCACCGCGCGCGACGCTGCCGAAGCGCAGGTGCACGCCCTCGACCCGCGGCGAGTACACGAAGATCTCGAACTTCGGCCGCGGCTGCGGCAGGTCCGGGATGGCCTGCGGGTCGAGCTTGACCGACAGGTACGGCCGGGCGTTGCCGTCCGCGTCGCGGAAGAAGTAGTTCGTCCGCAGCGTGGCGTTGATCAGGGTGAGCAGGCTGCGCAGGATGCGGTCCGCGTCGAGGCTCGTCACGTCGTCGATCAGCTTGCCGATCTCGGTGACCATCACCTCCGTATGCGCCGCACGCGTCGTGTCGTCGAGCGCCGGGTTGAACCGGGCCTCGAACAACGCGACCAGCGCGATGGCGACACTCGTGTGGCCGAGAACGGCGTCCTCGATGTAGTCCTGCGAGTACGGCGTTCCCGCCTGGCGCAGGTACTTCGCGTACGCGCGCAGCATCGCGGCCTGCTGCCAGGTGAGCCCGGCCTGCAGCACCAGCGAGTTGAACCTGTCGACCTCGGCCTCACCCCGCCAGACCGCGGCGAACGCGTCCTGGAACCGGACCCGGACGTTCTCCAGGTCGGCCTCGGACAGCTGGGCGAGCGCGGCCTTGTCGATGCGCAGCCCGAAGTCGTAGATCCAGCACTGCACGCCGTCTTCGCGGGCGATCTCGTACGGCCGCTCGTCGACGACGATGACGCCCATGCGCTGCAGCATCGGCAGCACGTCGGACAGCGTGATGCCGTCGCCGGTCACGAAGAGCTTGAAGCGCCGCTCGCCCGGTTCGGCGTCCTCCGGCACGTAGAAGACCATGTCGAGGCCGCCCTCGACGAGCGCCTCGATGCGGCGGTAGTCCTCCAGGCCCGTGGTGGCCGGGAAGTCCTCCTTGTAGGCCTCGGGGAAGACCGTGGAGAACCGCTGGCCCTGCTCGGTGGCCGACTCGGCGCCGAGGTCGCCCTCGTCGCCGACGACGGCCTCGATCATGCGGTCGTCCCAGCTGCGGACGGCCTCGGCCAGCTTGGCCTGGATCGCGTGGACGTCCGGCTCCAGCGTGCGCGCCGGGTCCGTGTGCACCATGAAGTGCACGCGGGCCAGCGCGGACTCGCCGATGCGCGCGCTGTACTCGAGGTTGAGGCCGCCGAGCTCGGCGAGCAGCACCTCCTGCATCGCGAGGCGGCTCGTCGTCGTGTAGCGGTCGCGCGGCAGGTAGACCAGGCAGGAGAAGAACCGGCCGAACGGGTCGCGGCGCAGGAACAGCCGCAGCCGGCGGCGTTCCGCGAGCGCGATGACGCCCGTGGTCGTCTGGTAGAGCGTCTCCGCGTCGACCGAGAACAGCTCGGTGCGCGGGTAGTTCTGGATCACTTCCAGCATCCGCTGGCCCGAGTAGGACTGCAGCGGGAAGCCGGCGCGGTGGATAACCTCGCGCACGCGGCGTTCGACGACGGGGATGTCGAGGACGTTCTCGTGCAGCGCCGTGGTGCTGAAGATGCCCAGGAAGCGGTGCTCGCCGGTGACGTTGCCCTCGCCGTCGAACGTCTTCACGCCGACGTAGTAGGGGTAGACGCTGCGGTGCACGCTGCTCTGCGCGCTCGCCTGCGTGAGCACCAGCAGGTCGGGACTGAGCGCCTGCGCGCCGTTGTCCGGCCCGGCGGTGAGGCTGCGCGCGGCGAGGCTGTCCTGCCGGAGCACGCCGAGGCCGCTCGCGAGCACGGCCCGCAGCGCCGGTTCGCCGTCCTCCCGCACCAGCTCGTACTGCCGGTAGCCCATGAACGTGAAGTGCCCGTCCGCGAGCCACTTGAGCAGGTTCGCGCCGTCCGTGCTGTCGACGGACGAGTCCTTGCCCAGCTCCTCGGCGAGCTGCAGCGCCGTCGTGACCATGCGGTCGGTGTCCTCGACGACCTCGCGGACGTCGGTCAGCACCGTCAGCAACCGGGTCTCGAGCTCGCGGGCACGATCGGGGTCGGTGATGAGGTCGACCTCGATGTTCATCCACGACTCGGCCAGCGCGTCCGCGGGCGGGTCGGCCGGGTCGGCCGTCGGCAGCACCTCGGTGCGCTCGCCGGTGACCGGGTCCCGCCGCACGACGACGATCGGGTGCACGACGCGCTGCACCTGCACGCCACCGCGCGTCAGCTCGGAAGCGACCGAGTCGACGAGGTACGGCATGTCGTCGGTGACGACCTGGACGACGGTGACAGGACACTGCCACCCGTCGGTCCCGCGCGTCGGGTTGAGAATGCGCACCGCGGCGCGTCCGGGAACGCGGCTCTCGGCGAGCTGGTAGTTCGACCGCACCGCACCGACCAGGTCCACCGGGTCGTCGTCGTTGACTTCCTCGGCGGGCACGTGGCGGTAGAACAAGCGGATCAGGTCTGCGAGTTCGGGGGCATTGGCGGCGGCCCGTTCGATCAATTCGTCACGGACCTGCTCAGGACTGGCCGTTGGACTTCCATCACCCGCGGCGGGGGCCGCGGAGCGGTCGTCGGTTCGGGTCGGGGCTCCAGTCGAGGTCATCTTCAGGCGACTCCACGCTATCCGGCACCTCTGTGTGCCGGGTCCGGCCCCACCATAGATGGAGTGGCGGCCGTCACCGGCAACGGGAGGGGCACTGACGGACCACTGAATCGTGGGCTGAATCGAGTCACATCATCAGTGGCGACAAGGCCTTCCGCATCGTGGACGCACCCGCGGCCCGGCGTCTCCGCCGGCCTTCCCGCGAGGCCCGTCCACAGCATTCATCCGATCATGGGCCCAGCGGCGGCGTGACCACCGCCGAACCGAGAACGATCACCGGCCCGCCCGCTCCCCGACACCGCCCGGCCGCCGTTTCTTCGCCGTCACGGCTCCGGCTCCGGACCACTCGGCCGGGGTTGGGCAAGGCTTGAGGTGTGGCGCTGACCACCTCACCCGTTGGGCAACGTCCATCCGGGCGGCCCATCCGGTCGGACCCGACGAATCGGACCCGTCGTCTCACTGTCCGTCGGCACCCCGACGGGCACGATGGGCCCCGTCTTCTCCGACTCCGACACCACCGCGGCCCCCGGCATCACGATGCCAGGAACCTCCGGCTGAGCCCCGAACGCCGACCCGGGCCGAAACAACCCCTCCGAACCGGGCACCGCGCCCAGGTCCGGCAGCGGCTCCGCCTTGCCCGCCGCGACGTCCGCGGCCTCGACGGGGTCCGTGGCCGGCGCGCGCTCGACCCCGGCCCAGTCCGGGGAGGTCAGGTCCGGGACCTCGAACTGCTCCTCGTCGGACCGCCGGCCCGTCTCGTACGCGACCAACGCCTCGGCAAGAAGATCGGCCAGACTCATCTCGCTGGGCCTGCGCCGGCTGCTGGGCCGCCCGGCCTCGTCCCCGGTGTCGGACGCGGTCGTCTGGCCGCCCGTGGCGGGCGCCGGGTCTCCGGTCGAGAAGAAGTCGTACGACGGGTCCGCACCGGGCTCGCCAACGGGCCCGAAGCCGGTCTCGGTCGGAGCGTCGGCCCCGAACGCGGCAGGCTCCCCCGGCTTCGACCCGAGCCGGCTGCTGCTGCCCTCGCCGAAGCCGGATTCCTCGCCGAAGCCGGATTCCTCGTCGGAACCGGTGTCCTTGCCGGAGCCGGTGTCGAACCCCGCCTCCGCGCCGTAGCCGTAGCTGGTGGCGGAACCGGACTCCGAACCCTCGCTCGTGCCCAGGCCCGGCTCCCCGTCCCGCCCGAGGCCGAAGCCCGTGTCCGCGCCGCTCCCGGCATCCGCGCCGGGGCTCGTGCCGTTGTTCCCCGGCTCCGTGCCGAAGGCCGGGTCCCCTGGCTGGCGTTCGCCGCCGAAGACGGACTCGGCGTAGCCGGGCTGGGCGCCGAAGGCCGTTTGCGTGCCGAAGGCCGACTGGGTGCCGAAGGACTGCGTGCCGAAGCTGGTCTGGGTGCCGAAAGTCGGCTGCTGGTGGATCTCCACCGGAGTGGTCGGGGCTTGCGGGACGTCGTCGTCCTCCACGTCCGCCGAGCTCAGGAACGTCGTCGACAGCAGGTCCGGTTCCGGCGGGGCCGGGACCTCGGACGGCGTCGGGACCGTCGGCACCTCGTCCGGCAGCGGTTTCTCGGTGGGGTCCGAGGTGTCTGCCGGGTCCGGCGGGGTGGGGACCGAGGTCGCCGGGGCCTTGGGGGTGCTGAAGTCGAGGCTGCTGAAGTCCAGGTCCGGGAGCTTGCGCTCGTCCGGGTCCTGGGCGGCGCTGGGGAAGCCCCCCGCCGGGGTGTGCAGCGGGTAGGCCGGATCCTCGTCGAGGTGCGGGCCGAAGTCCGGGGCCGCCGGAGGGCGGCCGAACGCCGCCGACAGGTTCGAGCGCGTCGCCGAGTCGGACGTGTTGTGGTCGGTGAAGTAGCTCGGACGGGGCGGGGCGCCCGCGTCGGCGAAGTAGTCCTTCTTCGGCTCGTCCTGGCCGCCGGACGACGGGGGTTCCACCCTCCACGACGGGGTGTTCGACTGCTGGTCGGCCTCCTGCGCCCGGCGACGGCGGCCGCCCGCGCGCAGGCCCTGGGCCTTGAGCATGTCCAGGACGCTTTCCGACTGCCCCGAGGCGTCCTCGCGGGCCGCGGGCTCCTTGGCCACCGCCTCGCGTTCGACGGCCATGCGGGCCACTTCCTGGTGCGCCGCCTCCTGCCGGGCCACGTCGCGCCGGACCGCCTCCTGGCGCGCCGCCTCGCGGCGAGCCTCTTCCTGGCGGGTGTTCTCCTGACGGATCGCTTCCTGCCGCGCCAGCTCCTGGCGCAGGGCGTCCTCGCGGGCGGCTTCCTGCCGCGCGGCCTCCTGGCGGGCCGCCTCCTTGCGCGCGGATTCCTGGCGGACCGCTTCCTGACGGGCGGCTTCTTCGCGCGCGGCTTCCTGCCTGGCGGCCTCCTGGCGAGCGGCCTCCGCGCGGGCTGCCTCCTGCCGGGCCACCTCCTGGCGAGCGGCCTCCTCGAGAGCCGCCTGCCGGCGAGCCGCTTCCGCGCGGGCCGCTTCCTGGCGAGCGGCCTCCTGGCGCACCGCTTCCTGCCTGGCCGCCTCCTGGCGAGCGGCTTCCTCGGCGGCCTGGGCCTCGCGTTCCGCCTGGGCACGCTGTTCGGCGCGGGCCTGACGTTCTTCCTCGATCTGGCGGCGGGCCTCGCGCTGCAGCTCCATCAGCTGCTGCTCGACCTTGCGCTTGCGCTCCTGCTCCACGGTCAGCGCGGGCCGCTGCGGGGCGGGCGCCTCGGGATCGGCCGGCACCGCCGGGATCTCGGCGATGGTGGTCGGGCGGTCGTCGTCGATCTCGCCCGCCGCGACTCGCGCGGCCCGGCGGCGGCCGCTCACCATGGCGCCCGCCGAGGCGATCAGGCCCGAGGCCGGGACGGTGCGGTCGGAGGGAGTGGGGGAAGGAGTAGACGGCAGGGGGGCGGGTGGCTGTTCCACTGATTCCGGCATCTTGTCATCGGGGTCGCCGAACGGCTGGACCATGCGCCACCGGTCGGCGGCGTGCTGGCGGGCCGCGGACAAACCTTCCACGGTCATGTCTTCGGCAGCGCGCCGGACGCGCTGAACCTTCAGCCCATCGCCCTTGCGGACCTGGACCGGGCGCCACTGCCGGAGTTGTTGCTTCAGTGCGGCGGACAGCACGCCGTCGGTGACCACCTGCATGCCCTCGACCGGGCGGAGCAGGCTCGCCAGCTGCTGGTGCAGATCCGCGGGCTGGCGGTGGACGCCGGAGAACTCCGCGGCGAGGCGGGCGCGCACCGCGTAGACGGCACGGGCGCGGCGGCGTTCGGCGGCGTGGGCGGAACGCAGGTTCGTGAGCGCGTCGGCCAGTTCGCCGGACACCTCGTGCACGTGGGCCAGCGCGAGCAGGCTCTCCGCGAGCAGGGTGTCGAGCTGGTGGCGTTCGGCGCTCGCCACGGTTTCCCGCAGCATCTCGCGGGCCAGTGCGACCCGGCCTGCCGGCAGGTGCACGCGGGTGGCGAGCGCGAGGCGCAGCCAGCCCGTGTCGGACGCCGACGGCGCGCGCACCGGCCGGTCCAGCACCGGGGCGCCGACGTCGGACGCGTCGAGCAGCCGGTTCGCGTCCATCAGCGAGAGCGCCAGCTCCAGTGTGAGCCGGGCGACGCCCTGACCGCTGTCCGCCGCCGGGTCCGAGAACCTGCTCAGCAGGTCGAGACCTTCCCTCGCGGCACCGATGGCGGCGGCGAGATCGCCCCACCTGCGGTGCTGCGCGGCCTGCACCGCGCGGATCAGGCCGCGTAGCAGCAGCCGCGCGTCCTCGTCGAGCGTCGTGTCGGCGACGTAGAGCTGGTCCGCCTCGGCGAGGGCCAGCGTGGCCTCGTCGCCGCGGCCGACCGTCACCAGGCACTCGCTGGCCTGCACCAGCGCCGACGCCCGCAGTTCCGCGGGCACGTCCGGCGCCTCCAGCACCGGCGCGACCGCCGCGAACCCCGTCAGCGGGGCTCCCACGGACCGGGCGCACTCCGCGAGCTCGACCCGCAGCAGCCACCCGGTCTCGTGCTCACCGGCCTTCTCGGCCGCCTTCAGGGCGTCGATCGCCCGGTCGGCGACGCGGACGCCGCGGCCCACGCGGTTGCCCGCGAAGACCACCAGCGACTCCGCCCGCAGGCGGTCGGCCTCGTCGCGGCGGGTCGAGGCGAGCGCGACCGCCCGCTCGCCCAGCACCAGAGCGAGCTCCGGTGCGCGCCAACGCAGCATCCAGGCGGGCACGACCAGCGTGCTCACCTCGACGTTCGCCTGCGTCTCGCCCCTCGCCGCCACGACGTCGCCGTTGCCCTCTCAGTCCCGTGTCAGCTTGCGGTACGTGACACGGTGCGGACGTGCGGCGTCAGCACCCAGGCGCTCGAGCTTGTTCTTCTCGTAGCCCTCGAAGTTGCCCTCGAACCAGTACCACTTCGACGGGTCCTCGTCGGTGCCCTCCCACGCGAGGATGTGCGTGGCGACTCGGTCGAGGAACCACCGGTCGTGGGAGATGACCACGGCGCAGCCGGGGAACTGCTCGAGAGCGTTCTCCAGCGAACCGAGGGTCTCGACGTCCAGGTCGTTCGTCGGCTCGTCCAGCAGGATCAGGTTGCCGCCGAGCTTGAGCGTGAGCGCGAGGTTCAGGCGGTTGCGCTCACCACCGGACAGCACGCCCGCGGGCTTCTGCTGGTCCGGGCCCTTGAAGCCGAACGCGCTGACGTACGCGCGCGACGGCATCTCGACGTTGCCGACGTGGATGTAGTCGAGCCCGCCGGACACGACCTCCCACACGTTCTTCTTCGGGTCGATGCCGCCGCGGTTCTGGTCGACGTAGGACAGCAGGACCGTCTCGCCGACCTTGACGTTGCCGGCGTCGGGCTGCTCGAGACCGACGATGGTCTTGAACAGCGTCGTCTTGCCGACGCCGTTCGGGCCGATGACGCCGACGATGCCGTTGCGCGGCAACGTGAACGACAGGCCGTCGATCAGGACCCGGTCGCCGAAGCCCTTCTTCAGCTTGTCGGCCTCGACCACGACGCTGCCCAGACGCGGGCCCGGCGGGATCTGGATCTCCTCGAAGTCGAGCTTGCGGGTCTTCTCCGCCTCGGCCGCCATCTCCTCGTAGCGGTCGAGTCGCGCCTTGGACTTGGCCTGGCGGGCCTTGGCGCCGGAGCGCACCCACTCCAGCTCGTCCTTGAGGCGCTTCTGCAGCTTCTGGTCCTTCTTGCCCTGGACCGCGAGACGCTCGGCCTTCTTCTCCAGGTAGGTGGAGTAGTTGCCCTCGTACGGGTGCGTCCGGCCGCGGTCGATCTCGAGGATCCACTCGGCCAGGTTGTCCAGGAAGTACCGGTCGTGGGTCACGGCGAGCACGGCGCCGGTGTACTGCGCGAGGTGCTGCTCCAGCCACAGGACGCTCTCCGCGTCCAGGTGGTTGGTGGGCTCGTCGAGCAGCAGCAGGTCGGGCTTGCTCAGCAGCAGCTTGCACAGCGCGACGCGGCGGCGCTCACCACCGGAGAGCTTGGTGACGTCGGCGTCCGGCGGCGGGCAGCGCAGGGCGTCCATCGCCTGCTCCAGCTGGGAGTCGAGGTCCCACGCGTCGGCGTGGTCGAGCTCCTCCTGGAGCTTGCCCATCTCCTCCATCAGCTCGTCGGAGTAGTCGGTCGCCATCAGCTCGGCGATCTCGTTGAAGCGGTCCAGCTTCACCTTGATCTCGCCCAGGCCCTCCTGGACGTTGCCGAGGACGGTCTTCTCCTCGTTGAGCGGCGGTTCCTGCTGCAGGATGCCCACGGTGTAACCGGGCGACAGGTACGCCTCGCCGTTGTTCGGCGTGTCCAACCCCGCCATGATCTTGAGCACGCTCGACTTGCCGGCGCCGTTGGGACCGACCACACCGATCTTCGCGCCGGGGTAGAACATGATCGTGACGTCATCGAGGATGACCTTGTCACCGTGCGCCTTGCGCACCTTTTTCATGGTGTAGATGAACTCGGCCATGGCGGCGATCGTAGAGCGGTGCCCAGAGGCTCCTGACCTCGGTCGCCGACAAGCAGCCGCCCACCCCCGGATCAAGCGTCACGCGAGTCGGTGACCTGCTCGTTCCGTTCGAACGTGAACGATTGTCGGCGATCGGTCCTCAGCGGCTCCGATCTACGAGCTTCCCTCCTTCTTCGTGGATCTGGGTACGTACATCTTGTCCGGCGCGGGCGACCCGATCGGGTGGCTTCCCGAAGTCCGGAACACGGTTGCCCCGAACGGATCAGAACGGAACCGGTTCCTCCGCAAGATCTTCAGCGGCCCGAGGCTCAACGAGCGGAGCGGCGCCCAGTGACTGCACTCGGCTCAAGTCCAACCCGATGTGCATGGCGTCGAGGTTGAACGCCTGCCGCTTCACGTCGTCCTTCTCGTAGACGCGGATCCGCAGCTTGCCCTGGACGATCACCGAATCGCCCTTGGACAGCGTGGTCTTCACGCTGTCGGCGAGCTTGCGCCAGCACGAGACGCCGAGCCACAAGGCCTCGCCGTCCTCCCAGTCACCGATCGCGGTGTTGTAGCGGCGCTCGGTCGAGTTGACGCGGAAGTACGCGTTCGACTTGCCGTCCTCGCCGTGCTTGTACGTGATGTCGCTGACGACAGTGCCAACGCAGGTGATCATCGTGGAATTCCAGGACATCGGGCTCGCCTCCAGGTCGCGGGGTTCTGGTCCAGGTTGCTCCGGCGGCGGACGGGCCGGGTGGGGCCGTGGCGGATCTGTGGACAACTCGCGATCTGTGGACAGGTCGAGATCTTGAACGGCCTCGAACCCCGGAATCGTCGGGGGTGTGTGCTAGGGCGCCGCTGGAGCGGCCGCGAGTGAGTGAGCGCCCACTC
Source organism: Lentzea sp. NPDC058450 (assembly GCF_042721395.1). Lineage (NCBI taxonomy): Bacteria > Bacillati > Actinomycetota > Actinomycetes > Pseudonocardiales > Pseudonocardiaceae > Lentzea > Lentzea sp. NPDC058450. The sequence continues at coordinate 30,573 of NZ_JBHXLO010000043.1, read as the reverse complement.
ATTGACATGAGTGAGTACTCACTCATACAGTTGCGGACGTGTCAGAGGAACCACGCCGCCGCCGCGCCCCCGCGATGAGCCCGGAAGATCGCCGCGAAGCGATCGTCCAGGCCACGCTGCCGCTCGTCGTGAAGGCCGGCGCGAACGTCACCACCAGCCAGATCGCCGCCGCGGCCGGAATCGCGGAAGGCACCGTGTTCCGCGTCTTCAAGGACAAGGCGGAACTGCTCGACGCGTGCGTCCAGCGCGCACTGCGCTCCGACGAGGAGATCGCGCTCCTCCAGGCGATTCCCTCGGACGTGTCCCTGGAGGAACGGCTGACCGCGGGCGTCGAGGCGTTCAGCGGCTACCTCGACCGCATGTGGGGCCTCATCGGCACGCTGCGCGAGTCCGGCTACCACCCGCACGACGGCGAACACCAGAAGCACAAGGGCCCGCCGATCGGCATGCAGCAGCTGTCCGACGCCGTCGCGGACCTGTTCGGCGACGCGGACCTGCGCGTCGACGCCCATCTCGCGGCCCGGATGCTGCTCGGCGCCGTGTTCACGAACCGCATGGGCGCAGGCTTCGGCGAGACCGCCGCCGCACCCGCCGACATCGTCGAGCTTTTCCTGCACGGCGCGCTCAAAGGGGGAGACAGATGAGTGAGCTCATGATCGAAGCCCACGAGGTGAGCAAGAGGTTCGGGGACGTGAACGCCCTCGAAGGCGTCAGCGTCACCGCGAAGAAGGGCTCCGTCCTCGGCCTGCTCGGCCACAACGGCGCCGGCAAGACCACGCTGGTCAACGTCCTCACGACGATGCTCCCGCCGTCCGGCGGCAGTGCCAGGGTCGCCGGGTTCGACGTCGTGAAGCAGAGTCACGAGGTCCGCAGCCGCATCGGCCTGACCGGCCAGTTCGCCGCCGTCGACGAACAGCTGAGCGGCCACGACAACCTCGTGCTGATCGCCCGTCTGCTCGGCGCGAGCCGCAACCAGGCCCACTCGCGCGCGGACGACCTGCTGGAGCAGTTCGACCTCACCGACGCCGCCAGGCGCAACGCCAAGACCTACTCCGGCGGCATGCGGCGGCGCCTCGACCTGGCCGCGTCGCTCGTCGGCAACCCCGAGGTGCTGTTCCTGGACGAGCCGACCACCGGCCTCGACCCGGCCAGCCGCCTCGCGATGTGGGAGATCGTCGAGAAGCTCGTCGCGGACGGCACGACCGTGCTGCTCACGACCCAGTACCTCGACGAGGCGGACCGGCTCGCCGACTCGATCACCGTGCTGTCCCACGGAAAGGTCGTCGCGTCCGGCACCTCGGCCGAGCTCAAGGCCCAGGTCGGCCAGCGCACCGTGACCGTGACGCTCGACTCGGCGTCCGAAGTGGACACGGCACTGAAGGCCATCAACTCCGTTGGGCTGCACCCGGTCGCGGAAGGCCTGACGCTCACCACGCCCGTCAGCGCGTCACGCGACCTTGCGACGGTCGTGCGCGCGTTGGACGACAACGGCTTGGAAGCACACGAGATCGGCCTCAAAGAGCCCACTTTGGACGACGTCTACCTCACGCTCGCCGCGAACTAAGGGGGAAATCATGGCGACATTGACCTGGCACGGCAGCAGTTACCCGACACAAGTCCTCGTGCTGACCGGCCGTTCGCTCCGCGCGTTGCTGCGCACGCCCGCACTGGTGTTCTTCAGCATCCTGCAGCCGTTGATCATGCTGACGCTCTTCAGCCAGATCTTCGGCAGCATCACGTCGACGGCGAACTTCCCGCCGGGCATGAGTTACATCGACTACCTGCTGCCCGCGATCCTCGTGAACACCGCGATGCAGTCCTCTCTCGCGTCCGGCATCGGACTCGTGCAGGACATGTCGAACGGTGTGCTCGCACGGTTCCGTTCGCTGCCCATCCGCCCGAGCACGGTCCTGTTGGCGCGCAACCTGTCCGACGCCGTGCGCACCGCGTTCCAGCTCGTGCTGATGATCGCGTTCGGCGTGCTGGTGTTCGGCTTCCGGCCGGACGGCGGCGTGCTCGGCACCCTCGCAGCGCTGGGCCTCGCCCTGGTCGTCGGCTGGGCGCTGAGCTGGGTGTTCATCGCGATCGCCGCGTGGGTGCGCAAGGCGGAGCTCATGCAGACCGTGGGCTTCCTGGCGATGTTCCCGCTGATGTTCGCGTCCAGCGCATTCGTGCCGGTCAACGGCCTGCCGGGCTGGCTGCAGGCGATCGCCAAGGTCAACCCGCTGACCTACGCGGTCGACGCCGCCCGCAGCCTGGCGCTCGCCCACCCGGTCACGGGCGTGGCCGGCGCACTGGTCACGAGCGGCGTGATCGCGGCGATCGGCGCGTTCTTCGCGGTCCGCGGCTTCCGCAGGCCGATCTCCGCCTAGTCCTTCCCGGCCATCTTCCGCAGCATCGCGTTGTAGGCCTCGAGGTCGGCGTCGCCATCGGCGTCGGCCTTGCGGTCCAGCCGCTTCGCATCCCGGCCGTCCTGCCGCGCCCACTGCGTGAGCAGGGCGACCATCACGACCAGCAACGGGATCTCCCCCGCCGCCCACGCGATGCCGCCGCCGAGCCGCTGGTCCTCCAGCAGGCTCTGCACCCACGGCAGCGAGAGGCCGCGGTAGAACTGCTCGCCGATGACGTTCGCCGAGCTCATCAGCACCACGCCGAAGAACGCGTGGAACGGGATCGACGCGAACAGCAGCCCCAGCCGGCCGAGCGGCGGCAGCTTGTTCGGCGACGGGTCGACGCCGATCACCGGCCAGTAGAAGACGTAGCCCGCGAGGATGAAGTGCGCGTTCATCGCGAGGTGCGCCCAGTGGAACGGCAGCGCGGCCTCGAAGAGCCCCGAGAAGTACAGCGCGTAGAACGACCCGACGAACAACGCCAGCGCCACGAACGGGTTCGTCAGCAGGCGTGCGACCGGGGAGTGCACGAACGCGAGGATCCACTCGCGCGGCCCCGGGACCTCCTTGCCCACCGGCAGCGCGCGCAACGCCAGCGTGACCGGTCCACCCAGGACGAACAGGATCGGCGTCAGCATGGACAGCACCATGTGCGCTTCCATGTGGACGCTGAACATCGCCGGCGCGTACTTGCCCATGCCCGACGACGTCGCGAACAGCAGCGAGAAACACCCGCACAGCCACGCGACCGTGCGGCCGACCGGCCACTTGTCGCCGCGCTGCACGAGCCTGCGCACGCCCAGCACGTACAGGATCGCGAGCGCCAGGGCCGCGGTGCCGAAGACCAGGTCGAAGCGCCAGTCGAACAGGATCGTGCCGAGCGTGGGCGGTCCGTCGAGGTCGTAGCCGATCGCGATCTCGGTGCGGCTCGGCAGGTCCGTGCTGCCACCGGGCGGGGGCGTGCGGGCCAGCGCCACGGCCAGGCCGATGGTGAACATCATCAGCAGGACTTCGAGGCCGGCGAGCTTGAGCAACGCGTGCGGCCTGCCGTCGACCACGCCCTTCACGCCGCGTTCGCGCTGGAAGTAGCCGAACACGCCGAGCAGCAGCAGACACGCCAGCTTGCCGAGCGTCAGCCAGCCGTAGGTCGAGGTGACGAGGTCCGTGGGCGTGATGCGCACCAGCGCGTTCACGACGCCGGAGACGGCCATCACGATCCAGCAGACCAGCGCGATCTTCGAGAACCTCGTGGCGGCCAGCGGGAGGTGCTCCCCGCCACGCCTTCCGTGCGCGAGCAACGCGATCAGGCCGCCCACCCACAGCACCGCGGCGACGAGGTGGAACAGCAGGCTGTTGGTCGCCATGTCGTGCGAGCCGCCCGACGACGAGTGTCCCGTGACGGCGACCGGGATCAACGCGAAGATGGCGCCGAACAGCAGAACGGTCGTCCATCCCCACGACAGCACCAGACGGCAGCCCAACGCGAGCAACGCCACGATGATCGCCGTCAGCAGCCACGCCTTCGACTGCTCCAGCAACATCGCCGTCGCCACCATCTGGCTGAACGTGAACGAGCTCACCGGACGGTCGATCGCGGCCGCTGTGGTGAACGGCACGGACAGAAGCGCTCCCACGAGCCACACGAGCGCAAACCACCCGGCGGTGCGCATCGCGGCGTAGCCGTCCGCTGCGAGAGTGCCCGACTTCTGCGGTGGCACGAGGAAAGCCGCCAACAACAACGAGCCGATGGTGACCACCGCGCCCGTCTCGGTCAGCACTCGCACGATCTGCACACCGACTGGCGGGTTGCTCTCGAACGAACTCAGCGCGACGGCCGCGAGCGCGGCCACCGCGAAGCCGATTGCGACGAGGGGCACCAAACCCGTTCTGGTGGAGCGTTCGATTGGCACGCCCCGGAGCCTACGACCCTCTAGTGTTGCGCCGTGTGAGACGTTCTCTCCCTCTCCTGCTCGTGCTGCTCTCGCTGACCGGCTGCGCGTACTCCATCCAGGGCGAACCCGTCGCAGCGCCGCTGCCGCCGCTCGCCATCGCGACGCCGCGCAAGACCGCCGGAGTCGACCCGTGCGCCCTGGTGACGGAGAAGGACCTCAAGCCGCTCGGCACGCTGAAGTTCAACCCCGTGCCGCGCACCGAGCTCGCGAACTCGTGCCTCTACACGCTCAAAGAAGGCCCGTACGTGCTGGTGGCGGTGCCGTACCGGTCGTTCGACCAGTCGAAGCAGGCCCAGCCCAAGGGCAGCGAGGTCGACACGTCCAAGCACGCCACGTGGCTGAGCTGCGGCCGTCAGGACAACGACAAGACGAAGGACATGGTGTGCACGGCGACCATCGCCGTGACGCGTGAGGAGTCGTTGATGGTCGCCATCGGCATGGGCGGTGACGCGACCGAGAGCAAGGCGACCAAGGCGCTGGAGCCGATCCGCACCGAGGCCCTCAAACGCGTGCCGCCTGCCTAGCCGCCCTCCTGGCCAGCCAGGTCGCCGGGATGATCAGCGCCGTGACGATCGCCACGAACCCGAGTGACAGGACGAGCGAACTCACGTGCGCCAGCCCGCCCACGATCGGCGGGCCTGCCAGGAACCCGGTGTAGGCGATGGTCGTCACCAGGCCCAGCTCACGTTCGCCGCCGCTGCCGTCCGCGCGTTTCCCGGTCTCGCTCGCGAGGTCCATGACCACGGGGAACGAGAACGCGAGCCCCAGCCCGGCCAGGCCGAACCCGGCGTAGCCCGCCACCGGCGACGGGACCGCGACGGCGAGCGCCAGCCCCGTCGCCGCCAGGCCGCCACCCGCGGCGAGCAGGCGGTGCGGGCCGAGCCGGCGTTGGATCGGTTCGCCGAACCACCGCGCGAGCGCCATCGCGACGGAGAAGACCGCGTAGGCGTACGCGCCGGCCGCGTCCCCCATGCCGCGCTCACGCACCATGAACAACGCCGACCAGTCCGCCGCCGCCCCTTCCGCGATGGCGCTGCACAGCGCGACGCTCGCCAACAGCCAGAGAACCGGGCTCTTGAGCACGTTCGCTCGTTCGGTGACTTCTTCCCGTTGACGCTCCCCCACGCCTCCGGGGATGTGCTTCGCGATGAGAGCGGTCACCAGGACGCCCACGACCGCGGCCACGAGGAAGTGCCGCATGGGCGTCCAGTGCGCCTGTGCGGAGGCGGCACTGCCCAACGACCCGATGAGACCGCCAATGCTGAACCCCGCGTGGAACTGCGGCATCAACGGCCGTTGCAACGCGCGCACGACGACGACCGCGGCGATGTTCATCGACACGTCCATCACGGCGATGCTCGCTCCCAGCGCAACGAGCGTGAGGCCGAACTGCAGCGGTGACCGCGACAAGGCGAGCACGGGCAGAAGCAACGGACTGAGGAGGCTGCTCGCTATCAGCGCGCCACGGCTGCCGTGCACAGCGCAGTACCGCGCCGCCAGCGGTGCCGTGAACGCCAGCCCGGCGCTCGCCCCGAGCAAAGCGAGCCCGAGGCTGCCCACCTCCGCGCCGATCTGCTCGGCGAGCGCGGGCACACGGGCGGCCCAGGTGCCGAAGACAGCGCCGTTCAACAGGAACGCCACAAACGCGGCCAGCCGTGGGGACATGCGCCCCAGCATGACTGAAGCGCTTCAGCAACACCAGGGATTGGGGTCCGATCTCTCGCCTACGATGCGTCTGTGGACTCCGACCGCCGACGCAGGCCGACGCTGGACACCGTCGCCGCCGCCGTCGGGGTCTCCAGGGCGACGGTGTCGAACGCGTACAACCGGCCCGACCAACTGTCGTCGTCGTTGCGCGAACGCATCCTCGAAACGGCCCGCACGCTCGGCTACGCGGGCCCGGACCCGGTGGCCCGCTCGCTGGCCACCCGCTCGTCCGCGGCCGTGGGCTTCATGCTGCCGCAGGGCCTGTCCGGCGCGTTCTCCGATCCAGCGCTGTCGATCGTGCTCGACGGCCTCGCCCAGACCGTCGACGGCCACGACCACAGCCTCGTGCTGATGCCAGGAGACGCCGCCACGGGCGGTCCGCGCCCATCGATCGTGTCGCGCGCACAGGCAGACGTGATGGTCGCCTACTCGCTGCCCGACTCAGCCCCGGCCCTGGACGTCGTCGCGGCCCGAGGCCTCCCCTTGGTCGTGATCGACCAACCCGAACTGCCCGACGCCGCCCGAGTGGAGGTGCAGGACCACGCCGGCTGCTCCACGGCCGCCGCCCACCTGCTGAACCTGGGCCACCGCCGGTTCGGCGTCCTGACGTTCGCGCTGCGCCCGGACGGAGTATCAGGACCGGTCTCGCACGAGCGCCGTTCGGACGTGCCGTTCCGCGTCAGCCGCGACCGACTCGGCGGCTACCTCGACACTTTGGAAAAAGCCGGGGTGGAACCGGACAATGTTCCGGTGTGGGAAGCGCGCGGCAGTGATCGCGAGCTCGGACGTCTCGGCGCGCGGTGGCTTCTCACCCGCACGCCACGGCCGAGCGCTTTGCTGTGCGCGTCGGACCAACTGGCCTTCGGCGCCCTCCAAGCAGCACGCGACCTGACGTTGACCGTCCCGGGAGACCTTTCGGTCGTCGGCTTCGACGACGTCCCCGAAGCGGCCTACAGCGACCCGCCGTTGACTACCGTGCGTCAACCCCTGGCCGACAAGGGCCGCAGAGCCGGCGAACTGGCCCTGAAATTACTGGCCGGCGGGAGACCGCCAAGGCCGACGAGACTCGAAGTTTCCCTCGTGGAGAGAGCCTCAACGGCCCCACGGACGTGATCCGCGTCACGTTTAGACCGTTTTCATCACCCGTTTGGACGTAGGGCAGAAACGGTCGATCGACTCCGGACGATGTGTCCGGTGGGGGCACCGGGCGACCACACTTCGTGGCCGCTCTCGCACCCCTCCAGCCTCTGTAGCTCAGTGGAGAGAGCGAGGGACTTCTAATCCCGAGGTCGCAGGTTCGAATCCTGCCAGGGGCGCCTCATGACCACCTCCGACGGCCACACCGCCGTCCGAGGTGGTTTTTCTTTGCCCTGAAACGACTTGGGACACGCCCACGTCGTGGCTGACCTCTCATGGCTGCCGATCAACTGCTTGCTAGAGTTGCCTCACTAGAACCAGCTGCTCCGGATTGCAATGTTGCAGTCTGATAGCTGGCACCACGGAGGCCCAGGTGCGGCGCAAGCTCAAACGCGAAGTCTTCATCGTCTGGGTGCGGGACGACCTCAGTCGCGTGGTCGTGCCCCTGCTCGCCCTCGAACTCAAGCGGCGAGGGTTCAAGGTCACGTCCGACAGCATCCTCAAGACGTCCAACCAGCCGAGTCTGGCGCTGTGGATGGCGAAGAAGATCGAGAGCGCGCAGGCCGTCATCGTCGTGGTGACGCCCGACCTCATCGACCTGTTCGACCTCGACCCCGACGAGCCCTCGGAGACGCACCTGGGTGGACAGTGGGAGATCCGCCTGCTGATCCAGCGGCTGTACGACCACGGTCTGGGTCCTGGGTGCCCGGTGATCCCCGTGCTCCCTCGCGGCATCACCGCCGAGGACAGCCCGACGATCCTGCGCATCCTCGAGAACGCATCCTTCGACCACGTCACCGGCGTGGGCATCAACAACGTCGAGGAGCGGGTGAACGACGTGTACGACCACTCCGATCGGGTGGCGCAGCGCCGGCAGCAGTCTGAGGAGAAGACGGAGAACCCCGCGCCCTCGAAGGAAAGCCTCGCCGAGCAGCTGTTGCGCGTCGAACCGGCTCACGGGCACCACCTCGCCAAGGCGTGGGTCAAGCAGGCCGGCGCCGATGGCGTGCCCTATTCGGCGGACCTCGTGCACACGTTCAGGAAGATCGCGCTGATCGCTCAGTGGGCCGCCGACCTCGAGCTGCTCCGCCAGGTCACGGCGCTCTGCCTGCCGACGGTGGAACAGGACGACCTCGACAACGTCGCGAAGGCCACTTACCTCATCTTCGGCCGGGCGTTCCTGCTGTGCTGCGATCACCAGCACGAGGAGGCGCAGTCCACTGTGGATCTGGCGCTCACGCTGGCCTCGGACGCGGAGGACAACAACCTGGTCGCGCACGCGAAGCGGTGCCTCGCCAGGATCCTCGTCCGCCGAGACGCCGAGTGCGCGTCGTACGACGAGCGGCTGGAGAACCTCAAGCGCGCCAACGCATACGCCGAACGGTCGATGACCGACTTCCAGGAGTCCAAGAGTGACGGCAAGTACCTGGCCATGATCGCGCTGGCGGAGGTCCGCCTGGCACAGTTCAGGTTCCAAGGCGACGAACAGGCGCTCGCGGAGGCTGAGCAACTCAGCACCGAGGCTGCCAGGGGGTTCCCGGACGGCCGGCGTCACCCGTACTACGAGGCGATGCTCCTGCAGGCCGAGGTCGCGATCCTCACCGGCAGGGACGACGCCTCGACGCTGCTGCACGAGACGTTGCGCAACCTCAGGTCCCGCGTCCGGCAGGCGGAGGCGTTCACCGCGCTGGTCGGCCGGGGGCACCTGCTCCTCGCCCAGCTCGCTGTGCGGAAGGGCCTTTCCAGTGCGCAGGACGAGATCGAGAAGGCACGTGCGCTGTTCGCCAAGGTCAACTTGCAGCGCATGGTGGACGAGTGCGACTGGCTCACGATCGTCAGCGAACGCAAGCAGCGGCGGTTGTCCGTCTACGACATCGAGGCCCTGGAACGCCATTGCCCGGACCCTGAACTGCGGTCACGGGTCGCGGAACGCGGTCGCACGTGGCCTGCGTTCCGCGACCTGTGGGGCCGGTACGGCGACCGGTACTGGAAGCGTGCGATCAACGAGACGCGGGGTCGGCGTTAGCGGCGGAGAGCTTCTTCGCACCGTTGGGCCTCCGCCTCGCGGTGCTGGGCGGTGAACAGGTCGCGGGCCCGTCGAAGGACGTCCTCGGCCTCCGCGTCGCCCCGTGCGGCGAATGCCAGGCCGAGGCGTTCGGTGACGTCGGCGGCGAAGAAGCGGTTCTCCTGCTCCGCCGCGAGCCGCAGGGCGGTGGTGAAGCGGGTGATGGCCTCGTCGAGCGCGCCGGTGCGTTGGAGGACCACAGCCAGGTTGTCGGTGGCGACGACCTGGCCGCTGCGGTTGCCGAGTTCTTCGGCCAGGGCAAGGGCTTCGGTGCACGAACGGACCGCGGCCTCGTGGTCGCCCAGCTCGCTCTGGGCCCGTCCCAGTGAGTTCAGCGCGTGCGACTCCCCCACCCGGTTGCGTGCGGCGCGGTAGTGGGTCAGGGCGGCGGCCGAGTGGTGCAGCGCGCCCTCGTGGTCGCCGGAGCGGGCGGCCAACCGGCCCAGGTCGTGGTGCACGTGCCCGAGTTCCTTGTCGTCGCCGTCCTGCTCGATCAACGCCAGCGCGCGCAGCAGGCACTGGGAGGCCTCGTCGAACGCGTCCGCCCTCGTGTAGGCGCGGCCCAGCTGCCGCAGGGCGATGGCGGTCAGGGAGTCCTGCCCGAGCTCGTTCGCCGCGATCACGCCGACCCGGGACGTCTCGACGTTCTCCGCGAGCCGGCCGCTGCGGTAGTGGTACGTGTCGAGCGCGCGGGCCAGGTGCCACGCCTGCTCGTGCCACTTCCTGAGCACCGCCTCGTCCAGCGCCGAGCGCAGCTCCTGGTACTCCAAGCCGAACCAACGGACCGCGGCCTCCTCGCCGTCGAACGCCACGGGCTCGCTGCCCTCCGCCGGTGCGGCGAGCGTGACGACCGCGCGGTTCGGGTAGAGCAGGCGATCGGCCGCGCAGGCGCTGTGGGTGTAGAAGTCGACGAGTCTGCGTGCGGCGTTCACAACGTCTCCCGGTTCGTCGATGTCGGCACACATCTGCCGTGCATAGGCACGGACGAGCGGATGCAGGTGGAACCTCGACCGGCCGCGCTGGTCGAGGAGATTCCTCGACGTCAGTCGGCGCAGGTACCTGGTGGCCGCCGTGCCGCGGACCGCCAGCAGACTCGCCACCGACGCCGCCGTCAGCTCGTCCGCGACGGACGTGCCCAGCATCCGGAGTACCCGAGCGTCCTCCTCTGGCAGCGATGCGTACGCCCACGTGAACACCGCGCGCAGCTTGTTGACACCGTCGGCGGAGTCGAACGCCTCGAGCTGGTCGTCCGCGTCCTCGAACTCGGCGACCAAGCCAGGCAGGTCGAGCTCCTCCGCGACGCGCGCGGCAACGATCGCCAGGGCAAGCGGCATTCCCGCGCACCGTCCCGCCAACGCCTCGATGCTCTCCTCGTCACCCGAGTCCTCGGTGAGGTAAGTCCGCAGAAGCGTCATGGCTTCCTCGTGGGCCAGCTCCGCGAGGTGGATCGCAGCGAAGTCGCGCGCGTCCGGTCCGGTGAGCCGGATGCGGCTGGTGGCCAGCACGGCACTGGTGGACGTGCCGGGCACGAACGGGAGGATCTGGTCGACGCTCGAAACGTTGTCGAGCACGACGAGCACCGCGCGTTGTGCGAGGACGCTGCGGTACATCGCTGCGGCGGCCCCGAGGTCCTGGGGAAACGCTCCCGGTTTCACACCCAGCGCACCGAGGAAACCGTGCAACGCCGTCAGCGCGTGCGTGCCGCTGGTTCCGTTCAGGTCGGCGAACAATTGACCATCACCAAAGTCTTGCGCCTGGTCGTGCGCCCACCTCAGGGCGAGTGACGACTTGCCCATGCCCGCGGCGCCCTCGATGACGATGACCGGCACGTCCCCGCGCGCCGACATCCGCCCGAGCGACTCGGTGAGCAGTCCAAGCTCGCGATCACGGCCGACGAGCACGCGCGGCGGCGCAGGTAACTGCCGGGCTTGCGTAGGCACCGGCTCCACCCTGGACATCATCGTGATCGACCCGTGGACCGCACCAACCTGCACGACCGATCCCCCCGATGAGGAATCGACCTGGTTGTGGACCTCGCCGGAAGGCTCTGGCACGCGCATCAGCCGCCGCTCACCAGCTCAGTGGCTCTTGACGTCGGCGAGGAACAACGCCCACGACGGTTCCCCAAAGCGCAAGCGCCCGCCCTCACGATCCCTCGACGATCTGACCAGTACAGCGCCGTTCGCCCTCGTCGAGAATTCCACACAGGATTGGCTCCCGGTTTTGGGCCCGCTCGCCGAACTCTTGATCCACGTACCGCCGTCGCCGTCCACCTGAACAACGCAGGCTCGGCTTGCTCTCTTCACGCCATCCCCCTCACAACGGACGCCGAACAGCATGCGTCCCTTCCGAAGGTAGCGCGGCGACCCCATCGGCCAGCACCGCCGATCGATGGACGGAAACACCAGAACTGGACACGAAGTCAGTTCGCGCCCTTAACCGTTCAGAGCAACCTGATTACCCCAATCGGGCTGCGTTCACTCAGGCCAGATCAGCCCAAATTCATTTACACCGCCTTTGCGGTCGAATCTCGCGCATCGAAGATCAGCTCCCTGATGAACTCGATCGACTTCTCCTTGTCGAGCGCCAGCTCTCGCAGAACGTCGAACGCCTCGTCGTACTTCTCAATGTCGTGACGGTCGTCGCGGATCATGACATCACGCAGCGGCTCTTCGAGCACAAGCACCTCAGCGTCATCATCAGGGAGTTTGAGGAGGGAGAAAGATCCTCTCAGACCCCGGTGCGCCCTCTTCACGTGCGGACCGAGCCGCAGCACCTGCACCGTGACGTTCGGGAGCTCCGCCTTCTCGACGATCGCCTCCCATTGCTCGATCATGACGTCAGCCTGGTCGACGTACCTCAGCAGCACCGCCTCATCGATGATGAAGTGCAGCTCAGGACCATCCGCGGTCACTATCCCCTGACGCCTCATCCGTATTTCCACACCGCGCTGAATCTCGACCTCTTCCGTTTCCACGGCCGAAGCGAGCGCTTGCGTGTACCGCCGCGTCTGCACCAGACCGGGCATTGCCAGCGCCTGGTACTGCCGGATGCGTTCCGCCGAGGCTTCTATGCCGATGAAGAAGTAGAACTGAGGATCGATGTATGGCCGATGACGAGTCCACCACACGCTCTTGCGACTGGCACGTGCTTCGCCCAGTAATTCATTCACCCGATCGGGACCAGTGACGTCGTACAACTCGAGTAGAGCTTTGAGATCAGTACTCCCGACATTGGATGACCCGTTCTCGATCCTGATTATCTTGGAGACGGACCACTCAAGCTGCTCGGCTACGTACTTCTGGGTGAACGACTTGTCCTCACGCAGCCTGCGCAATTCCCCTCGGAGCCGCCTCTGATGGACGACCGGGGTGTCCCTCTGGCTCATGCGTCCTCCCAATGTGCTTGTTCATCTTGCCACATCGCAGTTGCTAGGTCGCAGAAGGCCAGGTCGAACGTTACAGGTTCCATACGGACTGCAAGCAAATTTTTCGTATAACGCGACATCACTGCCCACTCGGGCAACAACCACCCCTCGTGAGCCGATCAAGGATCTCACTTTCTGTAGCCATTATCGGTTAAGAGGCACGCATCCGGGTGTTCCCCCAAAGCGCTACGTGCGACACCGATGACAAGGTCAACTTGGCAATCCTCCACGCCACGCCGACGGGTCCGGCATGATCGCGCCGACGGCACGCCACCACGAGGAGTGACGTTTTCTCAGCCAACAGCGATTCCCGGTGCGTTTCCCGGCATGCCCGGCCTCTGATCGGACGTTTCGAACCACCCGGAATAATCCGGGGTGTGGACAAGACGCGGTTGGGCATCTGGCTGGTCGTCGGCGTGCTCGTGGTGCAGACGGTGGCGAGCCTGGCGTGGGGGGCCGACTCGACACTGACCGGGATCGCGCTGGCCTTCAACGCCGTTGCGGCGGTGTCCACGGTGCTCTTCGTGCGGCGGGGCGGGCAGGCCGCCTGGGTGGTGGCCGGGTGGTGTGCCGGGTTCTTCGGGTGGCACGTGCTCGGGCTCGGCGAGTTGGCCGGGTGGTGGACGACCGGGCTGGACGCCGCGTTCCTCATCGGCGCGCAGTACCAGCTGTCGGTCGCCTACCAGGCCTTGTTGGCCACGGCTTCCGGGTTTGCCGTGCACCTGTTGTTGCCTCGTCAGCGCCAGGTTTCGGAGACGTAGGCGTCGAACGACTTCGCCGGTCGGCCCAGCAGGCGGGCGATGTCGTCGGTCGGGGTGGCCAGGTGGCCGTTGCGCATGGCTTCGAACATGCCGTTGAGTTCGGTGGCGACCTCTTCGGGGAGGCCTTGGGCCAGCAGAGTTTCGCGGTAGGCGGCCGGGGTCAGTTTGACGAGGTCGATTCGGGTGCCTTTGGCCTTGGCGATCTTGGCCACGGCCGCGGCGAAGGTGACGCCTTCCGGGCCGGTCAGGTCGTAGGTCTGGTGTGCGTGGTCTGGGGTCGTCAGCGCCAGGAGGGCCACTTCGGCGATGTCCGCCACGTCGACGAACGGTTCTGGGGTGTCGTCCACCGGGAGGGACAGGCGGCCCGCTTCGATTTCTGGCTGCCAGATCTGTTCGGAGAAGTTCTGGGTGAAGTTGTTGGCTCGCAGGATGGTCCAGGGCAGGTCGCTGGAGCGCACGGCCTGTTCGGCGGCGTGCATGCCTTGGAAGACGTCGGGTGGGGTTTGGTCCAGGCCTCGGCCGGAGAGCAGGACCAGGCGGGACAGGCCTGAGGTCGACGCCAGGTCTGCGAACGGAGTGGCGGCGGCCGGGTCTTCCGGGGCGATCACGTAGGCGGCGGTGGCGCCGTCGAGGAACGGCTTCCAGGTGGTGGGGTCGGTCCAGTCGAAGCCTGTTGCCCGGGAAGCCTTGCGCACGGCGACGTTCGCGGCCTCCAGCGCGTGCACCACTCGGCGGCCCGTCTTGCCGGTAGCGCCCAGGACCAGGATCTCTTCAGTCATGGCACTCAGCCAAGCTGTCCGGACCCGCCCGGAACATGGGTGAGCGTTCATCGACGATGTTCGATCGTTCGGGCCGTAGGGTGAGGGGTATGGAGCCGTTCGACGAGCTGTTGCGCGGGATGCGCGCGGAGGGTGCCGGGGTGTGCCGGAGCGTCATAGACGGGACGCGGGTGTTGCCCGGGCTCACGTTGTACGCGGTGGCTTCCGGCGAGTTGGACGTGCGGGGCAGGACCGCCAGGGCCGGGGACATCCTGGTGGTGCAGGAGTCCGTGGCCGCTCGGGGGCGTGCTTCGGTCGTGAGCGGGTCGTATCGCGTTCAGGGGGCTGTGGCGAAACGGCTCACCGCCGTGTTGCCGGACGCGTTGGTGGCGCCGGGGACTGACGGCTGCGCGGAGTTCTACGGGTCGGTGGACATCGACGGGCCGGAAGTGGTCATGGATCGGTTGCTCGACTGGTTCATGGTGTGCGCGCTCCGGGAGTGGTTCGACCGCGAGCACGGTGACGGCTGGCTGGCCGCGCAGGCGGACGCCGTGGTCGGGCCGGTGCTCAAGGCGATGCACGAGCGGCCGGAACGGGCGTGGACGCTCGCGTTGCTGGCCAAGGAGGCCGGGGTGGCGCGCACGACGCTGGCCGGCCGGTTCACGAAGCTGGTCGGGGTGCCGCCGCTGACGTACCTGACGGAGTGGCGGATGGCGGTGGCGGCCGACCTGCTCGCCGAGTCGTCCGCGACGGTGGCGGCGGTCGCGCGCAAGGTCGGGTACGCGGACGCCTTCGGGTTCAGCGCCGCGTTCAAACGGGTGCACGGCTTCAGCCCCAGCAAGTGCCGCACCCGCTGCGCCGCGACCGCGTGACCTCCAGGCAGCAGCGCACGAAGTCGGCCGCGGCCTCACCGGCGTCCGGCAGCCACGCGACGGCCACCTCGCTCGGGCTCACGCCCGTCACCGGCACGTAGACGACGTCGGGCCGCGCGTGGAAGTGCGACGCGGACGACGGCACGAGTGCGATGCCGTGGCCACTGGCGATCGCGCCCAGGAACTCGTCCGGACGTTCCACCACGGCCCCGATCCGCACCTCCCGGCCGTCCCTTTCGGACTGTGCCAGCCAGTGCTCGCGCCACGCGCCCTTCAACGCCGGCGCGACGATCACCGGTTCGTCCCGGATCTCGCGGAACGGCACCGAGTCGCGCCCGGCCAGCCGATGTGTCGAAGGCAGTGCCACACAACGGGATTCGCTGAACAACGACCGCACCCCGAACGTCTCCTCGCCCGGAAACGGCAGGCGCAGCAACGCCACCGGCACCTCCGCCGTCGCGAGCCCCGCCGTCGGGTCCGACCACGGCGCCTGCCGCAGGTCCACCCGCCAGCCGGGCCGGGTCCGCCCGAACGCGGCCAGGATGTCCTGCGTCGCGTCGTTCGCCGCGCTGCTCAGAAAACCCACGCGCAGCACGCGGGCGGCACTGCGGGTCTCGCTCACGGCCGCGTCCCACCCCGCGAGCACCGGCGGCACCCGTGCGGCGAGCACGTGCCCCGCCTCGGTCAGCTTCATCCCGGTGCTGGAGCGGGTGAACAGCCGCACGCCGAGCTGCGACTCCAGGTGCTTGAGCTGCTTTGTCAGCGACGGTTGCGACACGAAGAGCCGGTGCGCGGCGCGCGTGAGGTTGCCCTCCTCGGCGATGGCGGCGAAGTACCTCAGCAGCCTCGTGTCGACGTCCATGACGTCAGGTTAGGAAGCCGGACATCAACCACGAGTGAACACAGGCGCCGAGTTCGAGGAGTCACGGATACGGCCACCCGTTCGCCTTGCACACCTTCCCGTCCTGCGGGATGAACGCGCCCTGGGAGACGCCGTTGGTGATGCGCACGATCTCGTCGTTCGCCGTGCTGAACGTCTGCTGCATCATCACCGGCGCCAGGCCGCCGTTCACGTCGCACGGGCGGTGGCCCTGACCGAACGCGTGCCCGACCTCGTGGTTGACCATGTACGTCCGGTACTCGGTGAGGTCCGGCAGGAACGCCACGGCGCCGCGCACCCAGCGGGCCGCGCTCAGGTACACGAAGTTGCCGTCACGGCACGAGACGTCGACCGGGATTTCGAACCCGCACAGGTTCCGCGCGGTCGCTTGTGACGTGAGACGCACACGCACCGATGCGGCGCCGGTGACGCGACGCACCGACAGCGCGCCGCGGGCCGTCCAGCCGCGCGGGTCGGTCAGGGTGCGGTCCACGAACGACGAAAAGGCCTGCTCGTCGACGGTGATGCCGTCCTCGATCTCGACGGCGTAGGTGCGCACCGGGCCCGTGCCCACGACGGCGCCGTCGCCCGGGACCACGTGGAACGTGCCAGCGCCGGCGGCCGGGAACTCGGGGCCGTCGGGCAGGTCCGAGCTCGACGCGTACACCCGCGGCGGAGGCGGAGGTGCCGCCGGGGCGGACGGGACCGAGTCCGGCACCTCGGACGACGGTGTCGTCACCGCTGTGGTGGTGGTCGGCGCGGCGGCCGGGGAGGACTCGCCCGCGAACTGGACCGTCGTCAGCAGCAGCGCCGTCAGACCGAGAGCCGCCAGGGCAAGGTGCACCTTCATGACGGCAACGCTCGCCGGAACTGATGAAGAACCTGTTTACGTCTCACTTGACTGTCGTGAAGGACTGCATACTTCGCACTGTGTGTGCCCACATTCTCGTCGCCGAGGACAACGTTCATCAGGCTGAACTCGTCCGCCGGTACCTGGAGCACGACGGGCACTCCGTGGTGGTCGTCCACGACGGACGGGCGGCGATCGACGAGACGCGGCGCCGCAACCCCGACCTGCTGGTGCTGGACGTGATGATGCCGCTGGTGGACGGCATCGACGTGATGCGCGCCATCCGCGCCGAGTCGGACGTGCCGATCGTGCTGCTCACCGCGCGGTCCACTGAGGACGACGTGCTGCTCGGGTTCGACCTCGGCGCCGACGACTACATCACCAAGCCGTTCCGGCCGCGGCAGATGGTCGCGCGCGTGCGCACGATCCTGCGCCGCACGGGCCGTGCGAGAGAAACGAGCGCCACGGTGCTCAAGGTCGGCGATCTCACCGTTGACCCGATCCGGCACGAGGTGCGCATCAAGGACGAACTGGTGAGCCTCACGCCCGCCGAGTTCCGCCTGCTGGCCAAGATGGCCGCGCAACCACAACGCGTGTTCACGCGCGAACAGCTGCTGGAGGACGGCTTCATCACCGCGCGCACGGTCGACGTGCACATGATGAAGTTGCGTCGCAAGATCGAGCAGGACTCGCGTAGGCCGGAACGACTGCTCACCGTCTACGGCATCGGGTACAAGCTCGTATGAACAGCCTCCTCGTCCGGTTCTTCCTGTTCTCGCTGGTGATCGCGGGCTGTTCGATCGCGGTCACGGCGTGGCTCGCGTCGCAGGCGACGACCGGCGCGATCCGCCAGGAGCAGGGCGACGCGCTGCGCACCGACGCGGAGATCTACGACAAGCTGCTCGGAATCGCGGCCACGCACCGGACGTGGGTCGAGGCGAAGTCCGATGTGGACGGTCTGGCGCGCGAGTACGGCCGCCGGCTCGCGCTGACCGACCGCGGCGGCAAGACGCTGATCGACACCGGCACCGCGGGCTCGCCGCCGTTGCCCGTCACGCCCAAGGTGTCGATTGACGCGCTCAACGTCGACTCGGTGCTCAAACCCGGCGCCACCAGCAAGATCGACCCGAGGGCCGTCGGCCCGTTCCGGCTCACCGACGACGAGTACGCGAAGATGCGGACGGTGGCCGACCGGCTCCTCAACTGCACCCAGGGCAACTTCACCATTGTTGAGTCGCCCAACCGCAGGCTGCGGGTCTCGACGCTCAAGCCGGGCGAGACGTCGCAGTGGCCCGACTGCCCGTCGGGCGACGAGCTGTACACGGTGACGAAGACCGAGAGCCTCGCGTACGACAGCCTTTACGAGCTGTACCAGGGCTGTGTGGCCCGGCTGCCGGGGCTGTACTACGCCAAGCCGAAGAACGGCCCGCTCCCGCTCGACTGGGAGGTCCAGACCCTCCGGTACTCGGATCCGGCCGCAGCGGAGTGCATGGAAAGCGCGCGCCGGGAGCAGCTGCGGCCGTTCGTCGCCGAGTACGCGCACCTGTTCATCACCGAGCCGACCTCCGGCGCGCCTCAGGCGATCGACCTGTCGACGACGGGCACGAACCGGATCATCCTGGTGGCACTGGGGATTCTCGCGCTGGCGGGGTTCGCGTCGTGGGTCACGGCGACGCAGCTCGTGCGGCCGATCCGCGCTCTCACCGCCGCTACGAAACGCACGGCCGAAGGTGACCGCACGGCGCGGGTCGACGGCGGTGCGGGTGAGATCGGGCAGTTGGCGAAGTCGTTCAACTCCATGTCGGAGAAGCTCGCCGAGACCGAACGGCAGCGGCAGGCCATGGTCAGCGACGTGGCGCACGAGCTGCGCACGCCGTTGGGCAACATCACCGGCTGGCTGGAGGCGACGCAGGACGGGCTGGCCGAACCCGACCCGCACCTGATCGGCATGCTGCTGGAGGAGTCGCTGCTGCTGCAACGGCTCGTGGACGACCTGCACGACCTGGCGCAGGCCGACGCGGGCACGCTGCGGTTGCACCCGGAGCCGATCGCGCTGGACGACGTGGTGGACCAGGTCGTCAACGCCCAGCAGAACCGCGAGATCCTGCTGCGCGCCGAGACCACACCGGTCCACCTCAGCGCGGACCCGGTGCGGTTGCGGCAGGCGCTGGGCAACCTCGTCGCGAACGCCGTGCGCTACACACCGCCCGGCGGCGAGGTGGTCGTGAGGCTGTTCCAATGGCAGGACCGGGCGATCCTGGAGGTCGCGGACACCGGCACCGGCATCGCACCCGAGGACGTGCCGCACGTGTTCGACCGCTTCTGGCGCGCCGACAAGTCACGCAGCCGCCGCACCGGCGGCAGCGGACTCGGGCTCGCGATCACCCGGCACCTCGTCGAAGCACACGGCGGCACGGTGTCGGTGACCAGCACGCTCGGCGAGGGCTCGACGTTCCGGATCAGCCTGCCGCCGGCATGAGGCCCAGCAGGTCCATGTTGATCATCGCGGCGGCCTGGGCTCCCTGGGCGGCGGCGACGATCACGATGGCCGTGGGGTCCGTGACGTTGCCTGCTGCGTAGACGCCCGGCACGCTCGTGCGGCCCTTCGCGTCCGTGCGCACGAACGGGCCCGCCATCGTCTCCTCGGTCTCGGCACCCAACGCCAGCAGGAACTCGTCACGCGGTTTGACCGGTGCGGAGTACACGAGCGCATCGGCGGGCACGCGCTCGCCGTTCGAGATCACCGCGACGAGGCGGTCGTCCTCGACCTCGATCGCGTCGACGGACGGCACGTGCGTGACGTCGTCGGACCACTGCCGGAGCAGCGCGACCTTCATCTCGTCGCCGAACACCGCGAGCTTCTGGTCGCGGACCTCCCAGCCGTGGCAGTACGGGCAGCCGAAGACGTCCCGGCCCCAGCGTTCGCGCAGGTTGTCCGGCACCTCGTCGACCAGGCCGGTCGCGAACAGCAGGCGGCGGGCCCGGACCGTGCGCTCGGAGAGGTCGACGGCGAACCCGTCGTCGAGCTTCGTCACGCCCAGGACGTCGTCGGTGACGATCTCGCCGCCGTAGCCCTCGACCTCGGCCCGTCCGTGCTTGAGGAGCTCCAACGGCGAGAGGCCGTCACGAGAGAGGTAGTTGTGCATGTGCGCGGCCGGGGCGTTGCGCGGCTCGGCACCATCGACCACGAGCACGCTGCGGCGCGCCCGGGTCAGCATCAGGGCGGCGCTCAGTCCGGCCGCTCCCCCACCAATGATCACCACGTCGTAAGTCATGCTTCGAGAGTGCGGTCGACAACCCGGTTTTGGCAAAGTAAGTTGCCGTTATGGCAACAACCGTGGGGCAACGGCTCGCCGCGCTGCGGGCCGAGCACGACCTGACGCTGGCGACGTTGTCCGAGATGACGGGCATCTCGAAGTCGACGCTGTCGCGCCTGGAGACCGACCAGCGCAAGCCGACGCTGGAGCTGCTGCTGCCGTTGTCGCGCACCTACCAGGTGTCGCTGGACGACCTGGTCGGCGCGCCGGAGGTGGGCGATCCGCGGGTGGTGATGAAGCCGCGCCAGCTCGACCACGGCCGGGTCGGCATCCCGCTGACCAGGTCGATCGGGCCGCTGCAGGCGTGGAAGATGATCCTCACCGACCCCGAGCTGCACGAACCGCGCGTGCACGAGGGCTACGAGTGGTTCTACGTGCTGAGCGGGCGGATCCGGATGCGGCTCGGTGACAAGGAGATCGTGCTGCGCGCGGGCGAGGTGGCGGAGTTCGACTGCCGTCAGCCGCACAGCTTCAGCAGCGCGGACGGCAAGCCGGCGGAGATCCTCAGCCTGTTCGGCAAGCAGGGCGAGCGCATCCACACCCGCGCGGCGCCGCCGAACAGGTCATAGTGGAGGCATGTGCCGAAACATCCGGGTGCTCCACAACTTCGAACCGCCGGCCACCTCCGACGAGGTGCACGCCGCGGCGTTGCAGTACGTGCGCAAGGTGGGTGGGGCCGCGAAGCCGTCCGCGGCGAACCAGGCCGCCTACGACAAGGCCGTCGAGGCCGTGGCGGCGGCGACGCGGGAACTGCTGGACGCGCTGGTGACGACCGCTCCGCCGAAGGACCGCGAGGTCGAGGCCGCGAAGGCGAAGGCGCGCGCCCAGGAGCGATACGCGCGTTAGTTGCGCACGCGGGTGTCGAGGTACATGCAGATCAGCTTGGCCGCGATGCCCGCGGAGCCGACGATGAACGCCTGGTCGGGGC
This sequence comes from Lentzea sp. NPDC058450, assembly GCF_042721395.1. Lineage (NCBI taxonomy): Bacteria > Bacillati > Actinomycetota > Actinomycetes > Pseudonocardiales > Pseudonocardiaceae > Lentzea > Lentzea sp. NPDC058450. The sequence goes on along the minus strand of NZ_JBHXLO010000043.1, from coordinate 9,529 downwards.
CGAGCGTGACGGCGATGGCCCACAGCAGCAGGGCGATCAGCACGAGGATGACGGTCACCTGCACGGCGTGGGGCCAGTGACCGACCTGCGTCAGCCACCTCTCCAACTGCCGCTGCGGAACCTCCACGTCACCCGCTCTATCGGGTGAACGCTCCGCCTTTACCGCCATCGTGCTCCCTCGCCGTGATTCCTCCTGACGAACCCCATTCTGCTGAGTTGATCTTCTACGGAGTGTTACTTCCGCCGGTCATGCGGTGAGCGTTCGGTGAGCGTCGGCGAACGGCAGACGAACGGTCATCCACGTGATCGGTTCCCGGTCCGTCACCGTCCGTTTACCGATTGCGATCTACATCGCAACTCTGCGTGTCACCTATTCGAGCGAATGTTCAACAATACGTAACCATTGCTCCGTTCGGAGCAGCCCGATTTTTGTCAGACCCCTCAGATAACGTCGGGTGAAGCTCGCGGTACGAGGGGAGAAAGCGTTGCCGGACAACAACGTCAGCGTCACCGCACTGTCGTTCACCGAGTACGTCATGAGCGGCCAGCGTGGACGCATCAACATCGTTTCCGAACAGCGGGGGATGTACCTCGCCGCCGACACCAGGGTGTGCGGGTTCTACAACCCGATCCGCGACGCCATGCGACGAGCGGTCAACTCGACCGAGCCGGAGATCGAGCTCAAGAAGGCGGTCATGGGCGCCAACCGCACGGGCCAGCCGCGGGCGTTCGAGGAGATCGCCGACGGCTTCCTGCCCTGGCTGGGGGCGTTCAAGGCGACCGGCGTGCCCGTGGAGGGGGCCGCCTACCGCGCCGGCGAGCTCACGTTGAAGGTGCGGCCGCACCTGGGGCTGCGCAAGAAGGACGGCACGTCGTACGCGGTGCTCGTGCACACCAAGGAGGCGCCGCTCACGCGGGAGGCGGCGAACGTGGCGCTGCGGATCCTGCAGCACACGGTGGCGGACACGCTGCCGGGGGCGACGCCGATGGTGCTGGACGCGCGGCGCGGCAAGGCGTACCAGATGCCGGCGCGGACGAACCTGGGGAAGCTCGACGTGCTGATCGCCGCCGAGGCGATGGGGTACGTGACGCACTGGAAGCTGTCCGGCCTGTTCGAGTCCGTTCAGGTCGGGTAGGGGGCCGGTCTCGGGGGAGGCCGGGTGGTCAGGGGGAAGTGGACGACGCGGCCCGTCTGGGGGGTCGGGCCGTGTCGTCGGCACATCGGAGGGGATCTCTTGTCGAGGAACGCGGACCTCGTGGCGTTGCTGGGCCGGGTCGCGCGGCGCGAACCCGAGCTGTCCTGGGACAACGCCGAGGAGCACGTGGGGTTCGCGTTCCCCGGTGACTTCAAGGACCTGCTGGGGACGTTCGGCACCGGCGTCTTCGACCACGTCGTCGAGGTGGTCTCGCCCGTCGAGGACGAGGAGTCGCTCGACGTCTTCTTCAGCGACGTCTACGAGTCGCGCGCGTTCGAGGGGCTCGTGCAGTGGGGCAGGGCCGGGCGGTGCACCCTGTTCTGGCGCACCGACGGCGAGCCCGACCAGTGGACGATCACCTGGTGCGACGCGGAGTTCGCCGAGTGGGAGAGCTACGACGGGACGGCGACCGCGTTCCTGTTCGACCTGCTCACCGGGAAGATCCGCAGCCGGCTGATCGACTTCACGCCGACCGGGAACCCCGGTTTCTGGCCTGATTAGCAGGCTTTGAGCATCGTGGCGAGGGCGTCGTGCTCGGCCTGGTCGACGGTGAGCTTGTAGGTGATCTTCACCTGGATCCAGTGCTGGGCGTAGGTGCACCAGTAGGCCTCGACCGGCGGCTTCCACTTGGCCGGGTCCTGGTCACCCTTGCTGCGGTTGGTCTTCGCGGTCACGGCGAGGAGCTGGATGCCGCCGAGGTCGTTCGCGAACACCTTGCGCTCGTCGTCGGTCCACTTGTCGGCGCCGGAACGCCAGGCTTCGGCCAGCGGGACGGTGTGGTCGATGTCGACCTCGCCGCCGTCCTTGATCACCACGTTGTCGTACGGGCTGGTCCAGGTTCCGGACGTGGCCCTGCAGTCCTTGTCCGTCTTGACGTCGGCGCCCTGCTTCTGCAGCACGATCTCCCTGGTGTCGCAGGAGTTTCCCTGCGATGCCCAGTGCGGGAAGCGGTCGCGGCTGTAGCCGGCCATCTTGCTCTCCGGCGCGACCTTCAGTGCGCCGAGGTCCTTCGAACCACCGGGCGCGGCGCCGGTGGTCGGGGGCGTGTTGGGCGAATTCTCCTGCGATGACTGGAGATTCGTGAGGTACCAACCCGCTGCCAGCAGCAGTACGAAGACCACCAGTGACGTCACCGCCGCGCGATTCATGCGGCAATGATCGACCATGCGGATCACGGGCCGGTCACCCGGCCCGTGATCCGCGTGTCGGAGTTACGGGCGCGAGGTGAGGTAGCCGCCCATGTGCTTGAAGTACTCGTGGGCCTTCAGCTCGGTGCCGTCGGCGGTGCGAACCTTCTTGACCAGCAACGCCTTGCTCTGGCCGCGCCGCGCGTCGGCGCCCGCGACGATCGTCACGCCGTCGCCCTCGCGGTAGAAGATCCGGCCGGGAGTGCCGCCGTAGACCTCGGTGGAGACGTCCGCCTCGATGATCTCCAGGCGTTGGCCGCGGTGGAAGCAGAACGCGCTCGGGTACGGCGCGCACTGGGCGCGCACCAGGCGGTCCAGCTCCTGCGCGGTCCAGGTGAAGTCGATGCGCAGGTCCTCCTCGGCGCGCTTGTGGAAGAACGAGGCCTGCGAACGGTCCTGCTTGACGAAGTCCGTGCGGCCGGACGCGATCTCGGCGAGGCCGTCGACCGTGATCGGGCCGAAGAGCTCCAGCGTCTTCTCGAACAGCACGGCCGTGGTGTCGCGCGGGCCGACCGGAACCGACCGCTGCAGCACGATGTCGCCGGCGTCGAGGGTGTCGTCCATCATGTGCGCCGTCACGCCGACCTCCTTCTCGTCGTTGAGCAGCGCCCAGATCAACGGCGAGAAGCCCGCGTACTTCGGCAGCAGCGAGTCGTGCACGTTCAACGTGCCGTGCTTGGGCAGCGCGAAGACCTGCGGCGGGATCCAGGTGCGCCAGTTGCAGGCGACGATCACGTCCGGCTCGGCGGCCTTCAGCGCGTCGAGCAGCTCCTGGTCCTCCGGGCGTTCGCGGACGATCACGTCGACGCCGTTCTCGCGGGCGAGGTCCTCGACCGAATCGCTCCAGACCTTCTCGTACGCGCCCTCACCCCTGGGGTGCGTCACCACCAGGACGACCTCGTGCTCGGACGCCAAAAGTGCCTGCAGGGTGCGATGACCCCAGGTCTGGAACCCGAACATGACGACCCTCATGGGGGTGTCCTCCTCTACTCCGGTGCGATACGGTCAGGCTAACCTAACTGACGGCTTGCGAAGAGAGCTTAGGCTTCCCTAAGTTAGGTGCTCATGCATCCGATCTACGACATCGTCGGCATCGGGTTCGGTCCTTCGAACCTGGCGCTCGCCATCGCTCTGACCGAGCACAACGAGCAGGCCGAAACCCCTGTCACCGCGGTGTTCCTGGAACGCCAGCAGGCGTTCGGCTGGCATCGGGGCATGCTCCTGGACGACGCCACCATGCAGGTGTCGTTCCTCAAGGACCTCGTCACCATGCGGAACCCGACCAGCCGCTTCTCGTTCCTGTGCTACCTCCAGGACCGCGGCCGGCTGATCGACTTCGTCAACCACAAGAACCTGTTCCCGCTGCGCGTCGAGTTCCACGACTACTTCGAGTGGGCCGCCGCGCAGGTCGACGACGTGGTCGCGTACGGCGTGGAAGCCGTTGGCGTGGAAGCGATCCACGACGACCTCTTCGAGGTGACGACGGCCACGGGTGACGTGTACCACGCCCGCAACGTCGTCTTCGCCACCGGACTGCGCCCGACCGTGCCCGAGGGCATCACGCTGTCGGACCGCGTGTGGCACAACAGCGAGTTCCTGCACCGCGTCGGCGGGCTCAACGACCCGAAGCGCTGCGTCGTCGTGGGCGCGGGCCAGAGCGCCGCCGAGGCCGTCGCGTACCTGCACCGCGAGTACCCCGGCGCCGAGGTGTGCTCGGTGTTCTCCCGCTACGGCTACTCCCCCGCGGACGACAGCTCGTTCGCGAACCGGATCTTCGACCCCGAGGCCGTCGACCACTACTACGACGCACCGGACGCCGTGAAGCAGCGGTTGATGGGCTACCACCGCAACACCAACTACTCGGTCGTCGACGTCGACCTGATCGCGCAGCTCTACCGCACCGAGTACCAGGAGAAGGTGCTCGGCACCGAGCGCCTGAAGATGATGAAGATGACCCGGCTCGTTGCCGTCGAGGAGTCGGCGGACGGCGCCCGCGCGGTGATCCAGTCGCTCGTGACCGGCGAACAGGAGTTCGTGGACACCGACCTCGTGCTGCTCGCCACCGGCTACGACGAGGCCACGCCCGTGCTCGGCGCGCTCGAAGACACGTGCGCACGGGACGAGGCCGGCCGTCTGGTCGTGGGCCGCGACTACCGCGTGCAGACGTCGTTGCGCGGCGGCATCTACCTCCAGGGCGGCACCGAGCACTCGCACGGCATCACGTCGTCGTTGCTGTCCAACGTCGCCGTGCGGTCGGGTGAGATCCTTGCGTCCGTGCTGACGAACACCCCCGTACCGGTCCTCGCGACCAGGTGAGGCTCGACCTCAAGCTGACGGGCTGCCGGGCCCTCACGATGGACCCGGCACGCCCCGCCGCGCACACGATCGGCATCTGGCAGGGCCGCGTCGCCGGGCTGGACGACGACGTCGCCGACCTGCCCGCCGCCGAGACCGTCGACCTGGGCGGCGCCGTGGTGCTGCCCGGTTTCGTCGACGCCCACACGCACCTGGCGTGGAACGGGCGCCGCACCACCGACGTCACCGGCCTGAGCACGGTCGAGCAGATCCTCGACCGGCTCAGCGCCCCCGGCACGGGCTGGATCGAGGCGTCCGGCTACGACCGGCGGATCATGGACCGCCCGCTCACGGCGCTCGACCTCGACCGGATCAGCGGCGACCGGCCCGTCTACGTCGCCGACCTCTCCGGTCACGCGTGCGTCGTGAACTCCGTTGTGCTGAACCAGCTTCCGGAGATCACCAGCGACGGATGGCTGACCGAGAACGAGCAGCTGGCCGCCCGCACGTTGCGACTCCCCTACTCGCTCGACGAGATCACCGCCGAGCTGCACACGAGCGCACGGCAGGTGCTCTCCGAGGGCGTCACGATGTGCGCGGAGGCGGGCATCGGCGCGGGCCTGATCGCCAGCAGCCCGCTCGAAGCCGCGGCCTACCAACGCGCCCGGCTGCCGATCCGCGTGCAGCTCATGGTGTCCGCGCACGTCCTGCACGACGTCGCCGCCGACCCGGCCGACGGGATCGCGCGCGCGATCGACCTCGGCCTGCACACCGGTTTCGGCGACGACATGCTGTCGTTGGGCGCCATGAAGCTGTGGACCGACGGCGGCATGATGGCGCGCACGGCCGCGTTGTCCGAGCCCTACGCCGGCACCGGCAACTCCGGTCAGCTGGCCGAGCCCGAGGAGCTCATGCGGGCGGCGATCGTCGACGCCCACCACGCCGGGTGGCAGCTCGCGATCCACGCGATCGGCGACCGGGCCGTCGACTTCACCTTGGACGCGATCCAAGAAGCTCAGCGCCAACGCCCGCGCGCGGACGCCCGGCACCGCATCGAGCACTGCGGCCTGGTGCGCCCCGAGCAGCTCGGCCGGATCGCGTCGCTGGGCGTGGTCCCGGTGATCCAGCCGGCGTTCCTGTGGGCGTACGGCGACGACTACAGCGAGATCATGGGCGCGGAGCGGGCGCCGTGGATGTACCGCGGGCGGGCGTTCCTGGACCACGGCATCACGGTCGCGGGCAGCTCGGACCGGCCGGTCGCGGACGGCGCTCCGTTGCGCGCCATCGACTTCATGGTGCACCGCCGCTCTTCAAGCGGGCGCGCGGTCGGCCCGGACGAGGCGATCACCGTCGAGGAGGCGATCCGCGCGTACACGCTCGGCGGCGCCTACGCGTGCCGCAAGGAGCACGTGCTGGGCAGCCTCACGCCGGGCAAGCTCGCGGACCTCGTGGTGCTCGGCGACGACCCGCGCACCAGCGACTCGATCGCGGAGATCCCGGTGCTCGCGACGATGGTGGGCGGCACGTTCGCGTTCCAGCGACCGTCGTGATCAGCTCTCGGCGGCCTTCTTGATCGCGGCCAGCCGCGTGTCCCACTGCGAGGCGAGCGAGGCCATCCAGGTGGCGGTGGCGTCGAGCGCGCCGGACCGGACGGAGAAGTTGTTCTCCCGCCCGGCGCGCGCGGACGCCACCAGCTCCGCCTTCTCCAGCACGCCCAGGTGTTTCACGATCGCCTGACGGCTGACCGGCAGTTCGGCCGCGAGGACGGACGCCGACGCGGCCCCCTTCGCCGCCACGAGATCGAGGATCCGGCGGCGCATGGGGTCGGCGAGCGCGGCCAAGACGTCGTCGACCTGACTCACGCGCACACCCTTCTGCAACCGGACGGTTGCAGAACAGGTTACTGGAGATGGAACGTCGCGGCCAACGTGGTGAGCCGGTCGGTGATGTCGGCGTGGACGTTCGTGCGGCGCACCCAGTTCTCGCTGCCCGACGACGCGGACGGCGGGGTGCCGAGCGGCGACACCGCGTCCGTGACGCCGTACTCCAGCCGGTACGCGAGCACGGCGATGGCCGACTCCAGCCAGAACGACGGATCCGGCGTCGGGATCTCGCCCAGGCCGACCCGGAACCACACGGGCATGCGCGCGTACTGCCCGAGCGCCTCGGAGATGCGGCGCGCGGCGGCGTCCTTGATCTCGCCGCGGGCCTTGCCCCCGGCGAGCACGGCCTCGGTGCGCCACTCCTCGCCCGCGGCGTCCTCGTCGGCCTCCAGCCGTTCGGCGGCCCGCTGCGCGCCGGCCTCGTTGGCGTTGATCAGCCACTCCATCTGCCGCACCTCGTGCGACAGCGCGTCCCGTTCGAACCGCGGCACCCGCCCACCGTCCAACTTGGACTTGGCGTCGTCCCGGCGGGCCTTCAGCCCGTCGAACTCGAGAACTTCCTGCCTGAGCTCGACGCGGGCCGGGTCGGCGAGGATCTCCTGCTCCGCGTCCCACCCCTTGCGCAACGCCTCGACCAGCGGTTCGACCTCCCCGCTGACGGCGTCGAGATCGGCCAGCGGCCCGTCGCCCGCGCCGGACAACCGCCGTTCCAGCACGGTCAGCCGAGCCGTGACGCGCTCGAGTTCGGCCGTGAGCTGACCGACGTGACTGATCAACGTGGCGACCTGCGGCTCGACCACGTCGAGCCGTTCCTTCTCCGTGGGCACGCGACCAGCGAACCGGACACGGGGGTGAGACAAAAGCGGGTACCCGGCGAATACACGCATTGGGGAACACGTTCCGCCCAGCCGTGGCACTCGGCCCTCACGGACCGTCACAACACGGGTGAATCGTGACAAAACGAGGTATTAATAGGAGATGGCGACCTCCGTTACTGAGACCGAACGCAAGTACGAGGCACCATCGGACGCGAGTCTGCCGGACCTCACCGAGATCACCGGCGTGGCGACCGGTCCGGAAGAGTTCGACCTCGAAGCCACCTACTTCGACACCGGCGACTACCGGCTGGCCCGAGCCGGCGTGACCCTGCGCAGGCGCGTGGGCGGCAGCGACGAGGGCTGGCACCTCAAACTCCCGGCGGGCGAGGACTCACGACTGGAACTGCGCGTCCCCCTGGGCCGCGCGACGAAGAAGCCCCCGAAGGACCTCTCCTCCCTGGTCCGCGCCCACACCCGCGGCGACTCCCTGACCCCGGTGGCGGAGATCCGCACGAACCGCCGCCGCTGGCAGCTCAGCAACGGCGACGGCGAGATGCTCGCCGAGGTCGTCGACGACGTGGTCACCGCCCAGAGCCTCGGCTCCTCCACCAAGACCACCTCGTGGCGCGAGATCGAGGTGGAGCTGGGCGAGAGCGGCGACCGCGACCTCCTCGACACCGTGGAACGCCACCTGGGCGACGCGGGCATCCACCCGTCGTCCTCGAAGTCCAAGCTGTCCCAGGTGATCGGCGTCAAGCGCGACGCAGGCCCGACCATCGGCAAGAAGCCCACGGCGGGCGAAGTGGTCCTCGCCTACCTCTACGACCAGCGCGCCGCCCTCCAGAACCAGGACCCGCGCGTCCGCCGCAACGAGGACGACGCCGTGCACCAGATGCGCGTGGCCACCCGCCGCATGCGCTCGGCCCTCCAGGCGTTCGGCAAGATCGTGGACCGCGACGAGACCCGCGCCCTGACCGACGAACTCAAGTGGCTCGCCTCGACCCTCGGCACCTCACGCGACCTGGAGGTGCTCCGCATGCGCTTCACCGACGGCCTCCACGCCCTACCGCCCGAGCTGGTCCTGGGCGACGTGGCCGCCCGCCTCACCCGCCACTTCGCCCCGCTGGAAGCCCAGGCGCACAAGGACTCCGTGGCAGCCCTGGACAGCGAGCGCTACTTCGCACTCCTGAACTCCATCGACACACTGCTGGCCGCGCCACCCCTGACCTCGGCTGCCGCGGGCAAGGCGCGGGAGGTGCTGCCCCGTCTCGTAGAGAAGGCGCGGCGGCGACTCGACTCGCGGGTCGAGGAGGCCCTGGCCACCCACGACAGCGACGAACCGCTGCACGAGGCACGCAAGGCGGCCAAGCGACTCCGGTACTCGGCCGAGGTGGCAGAACCGGCGCTGGGCAAGCACGCCAAGGCGTTGCGGAAGCGGGCGAAGGACGTGCAGACGCTGCTGGGCGACCACCAGGACTCGGTGGTGGCGCGGCCGGTCCTGCTGGAGCTGGGCCGGGGCGACGAGAACGGGTTCACCTTCGGGCTGCTGTACGGGCAGGAGGTGGAGCTGGCGCACAAGACGGAGGCGGCGCTCCCGGCCCTGTGGCAGAAGCTGAGCAAGGAACACCTCTGACGGCCTGAGCGCAGGCTCGCGCAGGGGTCCCCTCGGGTTTCGAATCCCCCGCGACCCAACCTAGCGATGGGGTCTGACAGCCCGGGCGATCAAGGAAACGAGAAGACCGGCGGCAGGCAAGCGACGGCAGCGCAGGCAGGCAGGCAGGCAGCAGCAGGCAGGCGACAGCAGCAGGCAGGCGACAGCAGCAGGCAGGCGACAGCAGCAGGCAGGCAGGCGGCAGCGGCAGGCAGGAGGCAGGCGGCAGCGGCAGGCAGGCGGCAGGCAGGCGGCAGCGGCAGGCAGGCGACAGCAGCAGGCAGGCGACAGCGGCAGCGGCAGGAGAAGGACACCGGATCGCGCGCGAGGCCGAAGGCGAGCCGACCCGACGGCGAAGCCGAGGCTCTTGGCTTTTGCTTTTGCTTTTCGCTTTGAGCCAAGAGGGCCCGGCGGTGGGGTCCCATCACGAGTCGCGCCATAGCCCTTGCTGCATCAGAGGAGGGGTGTCAAACGGACACGCTCTTCGTCCGTTTGACAG
>NZ_JBHXLO010000042.1:0-81677 GCF_042721395.1 Lentzea sp. NPDC058450 | reverse complement strand
GAGCACTACAACACTCAACGCCGCCACAGCGCACTCGGAGGCCACCCACCCATCACCCGATTGCAACCAACCTGATGGCCAAATACACCTAGGCGCCCACGACCCCAACGGCACGATCTACGTCACGGCACACACGCACCACTGCGTTGCGAAAGCCGCTCACATCACGGGTTTCCCGGCCGAACGCATCCGCGTCGTCCCCACCGGCACGGACCTGCGCATGGACGTCGCCCAAGCGCGAACCATGATCACCGAGGACCGCGCGCACGGCCTGCGCCCGTTCCTGATCGTCGGCACGGCGGGCGCCACCAGCACCGGCGTCGTCGATCCACTGGACGACATCGCCACCCTCGCCGAAGAGGAATCCCTGTGGTTCCACGCGGACGGCGCGTACGGCGGCGCCTTCCAGCTCACCGACCGCGGCCGCACGACCCTGAACGGCATCACCAGGGCCGACTCGATCGCCTGGGACCCGCACAAGAGCCTCTTCCTCCCGTACGGCACCGGCGTCCTGCTGGTCCGGAACGAGGCACGGCTGCGCGCCGCCCACGTGGCCGACGGCGACTACCTCCAGGACCTCGACCACGGCACCGGCCTGCCCGACTACGCCGACCTCGGCCCCGAGCTCACCCGCGAGTTCCGCGGCCTGCGCGTCTGGCTCCCGCTGCACCTGCACGGCGTCGCCGCGTTCCGCGAAGCCCTCGACGAGAAGCACGACCTCGCGAACCACCTCCGCGCCGAACTGGCGAAGATCGACGGAATCGAGGTGCTCAGGTCCGACCTCACCGTCGTCGTGTTCCGCAGCGCCGACAGCGAACGGTTGCTCAAGGACATCAACGGTTCCGGCCGGTTCTTCGTGTCGAGCACGCGGCTCGACGGACAGTTCACGCTCAGGATGTGCGTGCTCAGCCACCGCACCCACCGCGAGCACGTGGACGAGGTGATCGACCTCGTCAGGCGCTGGCGCGTGTGATCAGCGTCGTCGGCAGCAGCAGGGACGGCGGGAGGCCGGTCTCTCCCGCCAGCTCGGCGAGCAGCCGCCACGTCATCGTGCGCCCGAGCTCCTCGACGTCCTGCCGGATCGTCGTCAACGGCGGTGTGGCGGTCGCCGCGAACACCGAGTCGTCGAACCCGACCACCGCGACGTCCTCCGGCACACGGCGTCCCTGCGCGTGCAGCACCTGCAACGCGCCGAGCGCCATGATGTCCGCGGCCACGAACACGGCGTCGAGGTCAGGAGCCTTGCGCAGCAACGCTTCCATGGCCCGTGCGCCGCTCTCCGGCGTGAAGTCGCCGTGCGCGACCAGGCCGGTCGGCAGCTTCGCCTCGCTCAGCCCGCGCTTGAACCCGCTCAGCCGGTCCGCCCCGACGGCCATGTCCTTCGGCCCGGCGACGGTCGCGATCCGCTTGCGCCCCAACGAGGCCAGGTGCCGGGCGGCTTCCAGCGCGCCGGTGAAGTTGTCGGCGTCCACGAACGGGACGGTCGTCCCCAGCGGGCGCCCGCCGGACACCACGGGCAACCCGATCTCGGCCAGCATCGGCACCAGCGGGTCCTCGCCGTGCAGGCTCACCAGCAACGCGCCGTCCACGTGCCCGCTGCTCAGGTACGCCACCAGGTCGCCCACGTCGGCGGGCTGCGACATCATCAGCAGCAACTGGATGTGCCGCCCGGCCAGCTCGGCGTGGACTCCGCGCAGCACTCCGGCGAAGAACGGGTCGGACAACACCCGGCCGGTGGGTTCGGAGACGACCAGCGCGATGGCGTTGGCGCGGTTGCCGGCCAGGGCGCGCGCGGCCTGGTTGGGGGAGTAGCCGAGCTCGGCGATCGCGGCGTGCACGGCCTCGCGGGCCTTGGCGCTCACGTACTGCTCGTCGTTGATGACGCGCGAGACGGTCGACTTCGACACCCCGGCGACCCGCGCGACCTCTTCGATCCGGGGGCCGGGACGTCGCTTCGCCGTCTCGGTCATGCGCTCATCTTAGGCTGCCTGGCCGGACCATGATCTGTTCAGGGCCATGTCGTGTTCTCCCTCCTCGCGGCGGGGCCGGCCAAGTCTGCAAGATCGTGTGCACAAATCGCGCACAGCGAGTCCCGGTTCTGGCACCATGCGCACCGAGGAGGGCTAGTGCGGTATCGGCTTCTTGGGCCGCTGCAGATCTGGCGTGGGGGCGTGGAACTGCGGCTGGGCGGGCCCCGGCAAAGGGCACTGCTGGCAGCGTTGGCACTGCATGCCAACGAGACGGTCAGTTTTGAACATCTGAGCGAAGCGGTGTGGGAATCTCCACCCGCAGCTCCTGAGTCGAACATCCGGACGTACGTCGCGGCACTGCGCAAGCTCGTGCTGGACGACCTCGTCACCGTCCCGGGCGGGTACCGGCTCAAGGTGCCGGACGCCGAGGTGGACGTCGAGGTCTTCCAACGCGAGTGCGCGGCCGGCGACGAGGCGTTGAAGCAAGGAGAACACGCACAAGCGGTCACTCATTACGGTGAGGCGCTCGCACTGTGGCGCGGCCCGGCGCTGGACGGGCTCACGGTCGGGCCGCGGCTCGAAGCCGAGCTCACGCTTTTGCAGGAACGCCGGCTCACGGTCGCCGAGCAGCACGCGCGTCTCTCGATCGAACTGGGCCAGGGCGAACGGCTGATCGGCGAGCTGCGCAGGCTCACCACGCAGTTCCCGCTGCGCGAACAGCTGTGGTTGCAGCTCATGCACGCGCTGCACCGCGCGAACCGGCCGGCCGAGGCGCTGCGGACGTTCGAGGACGTCCGGGTGCTGCTCGCCGACCAGCTCGGCACCGATCCCGGCAGCGAGCTGCGCGAACTGCACGCGAAGCTGCTCAGGGGCGACGAGCCGCGACCGGCGCTGAACACGCTGCCCCGTGACGTCGCGGACTTCACCGGCCGCACCGCCGAGATCGAACGGCTGACCAGGGCGGTCACCGGCAAGGCGGCGGTCGTGATCTCCGCGATCGACGGCATGCCGGGCGTGGGAAAGACGACGTTGGCCGTCCACTTGGCACACCGGCTGGAGTACCCGGACGGTCAGCTGTTCGTGGACCTGCACGCGCACACGGCGGGTCGTGCGCCCGTGGAACCGACAGACGCGCTCGACGTGCTGTTGCGCGCGCTCGGCCTGGAAGAGATCCCGGTCGGTCTGGACGAACGCGCCGCCATGTGGCGTGGCGAGCTGTCGCGCAGACGGTTGCTCGTCGTGCTCGACAACGCGGTGAGCGCCGACCAGGTGCGTCCGCTGCTGCCGGGCGTGCCGGGGTCGTTGGTGCTCGTCACGTCCCGTGCGCGCCTCACGGAACTCGAAGGCACGTCAACGCTCACGCTCGACGTGCTGTCCGAAGAAGAAGCGCTGCAACTCTTCGCCACGATCGTGGGCGACGAACGCGGCACCGACGACGCGGCCCGGCAAGTGGTGGAGCTGTGCGGACGCCTGCCGCTCGCGGTGAGGCTGGCCGCCGGACGGCTCCGCAGCCGTCCCACGTGGACGACCGCCCACCTCGCGACGCGGCTGCGCGAGGGACGATTATCCGAGCTGGACGCGGTCTTCGCGTTGTCGTTCGGCCAGCTCCCCGCCGCGCACCAGCGGTTGTTCTGCCTGCTGGGCCTGCATCACGGCACGGACCTCGACGTCCACCAGGCCGCGGCGCTCGGCGACCTGGGCGTGCTGGAGTGCGACGGCATGCTCGAAGATCTCGTCGACGTGCACCTGCTGGAAGCCACCACGGTCGGCCGCTACCGGATGCACGACCTGCTCCGGCAGTACGCGCAGTCCAAGGTGCACACCACGCGGGAGCCGCTGACCAGGCTGCTCGACCACTTCCTGGACACGGCGAACCAGGCGACCAGGCTCATGTCGCCCGCCGCGCGCAAGTACGAGGTCGACATCGGCTACCGGCCTGACGGGCGGCTGGTGCTGCGCGACTACGACCACGCCGTCGACTGGCTGGAGACCGAACGCCAGACGCTCGTCGCCGCCGTCGCACTCTCACTCGACGGTGACTGGCGCACGCACACGTGGCAGCTCGCGCGCGCGTTGACGTTCTTCACCATGGTGCGCGGCCACACGCGTGACTGGGCCACCATCAACGAACTCGCGTTGGAAGCGGCCAAGGACGAACCGGTCGCGCTCGCGATCACCACCAAGAACTACGCGATGGTGTTCTGGCAGACCGCCCAGTACCCGAAGGCGATCCACTACAACGAGCGCGCGATCGAGATGCTCCGCGAGCTCGGCGACCTCCAGGGCGTCGCGGGCACGCTGAACAACCTGTCGCTGGTCTACCGCACGCTCGAACGGCATTCCGAGGCCGCCGAGCTGCTCGAACAGGCCATCACGGTGGCGCGTCAACTCGGCGACCGGCACCTCGAGTCGCAGGCGATGAGCAACGTCAGCAACATCTACAGCGCGCTCGGCCGGTACGACGAGGCGTTGCAGGCGTGCACGTCGGCGCTCGCGCTCATGCGGGAGATGGGCAGCCGCCGCGACGAGGCCGACACCCAAAGCGCGCTGGGCATGATCCTGCACGCGATGGGCAGGCACGCCGAGGCGTTGGACGCGCTCGAATCCGCGCTCACGGCCGTGCGGGCGATCGGTGACGTCACGACGGAAACGGTGGTGCTCAACTACCTCGGCGAGGTGCTGACCGCCGCCGGACGCCCGGACGAGGCCGTGACCCGGCTGCACGAGGCGCTCGAACTCGCCGAACGGATCGACGACCGGCGGGAGGCCGCGAACGCGCACAAGCACCTCGCCCAGGCCGTCGCCGATCCGGCGAAAGCCCAGGAACACCAACGGGAAGCGGATGAGCGGTTCGCCGCGCTAGGCGCCGACTGACCGCGGCCCCGGCCTGCCGCCGGGCAGGACCGCCCCGCGCGGCAACCCGTCCCGCAGCAACGGCAACAGCCGCGGATGCTTGCTCATGAGCACCGCGGCTGTGCCGTTGCGCTGCTGGATCCGGCGGCAGAAGTGCGGCGCGAGCGGCACCCCGAGGTAGGCGTCAGCGCGTGGCCCGTAGACGACGGACGTGCCGAGCCCGCACCACGCCGCCGCGACGGCCTGACCGGCGGCCCAGAGGAACCCCTCGACGTACACCCCGCCGTTGTGCCGCCCTGCCTCGCTGAAGGCGTCGCTGAACGTCACCTGCGGCTGCACCCGCGTCCGGTCGTCGGCGGTCCACCAAGTGCCGGCGTCGAGCACCAGCCCCTCGACGCTCGCGTGCGCCCACTCCGAGTCGTCCACGAGCGTGCGGAACGGGGCCTCCAGCTCCGTCAGCGCCGCCGTGAGCTCGTCCACCCGTCCATGGTGCGACGTGTCCGCCGATCCCGCTGTCCGAAGTGGACTCTCAGGCGGACGCCTGGGCGATCGTGATCGAGACGCTCACCCGCACGCCGCCCGCGACCGCCGTGATGACGCCGTCGCCCGCCTTGTTGCCCGCCTGCAGCCGCGCCCGGAACGTGATCGACTGGCCCTGCGCGAGCGGCTGCCCGCCCTCGCACGAGACGCTGCCCTTGCCCGCCGGGCAGCCGACCATGCCGACCGACATCTTGCCCGGGCCGACCGTCTTGATCTTGTCCGGCATGGTCAGCGTCAACGTTGGCACGGTGGCGTCACCCGGCCCGTTGTTGGTGATGACGATGTTCATCTCGTTCGGAGGACCGTCTGTGGTCATCGAGATGGTGCCGGGCCCCGACCCGGACAGCACGCCCGACTGCACCAGCGGGCCCTGCGTGGTCGTCGTGGGCTCGTCGGGACCGGTGGGGTCCTCGCCGCCCGGATCGGCGGACCCGGCGGAAGTGCCCGTCGGCGCCGCTCCCGAGCTCCGCGACGTGCCGGGCTGGCCGGGCTGACCGGGCTGACCGGTCTGCGCGGCGCCGTCCGACGCGCTCGTGCCGCCGACCACCGGTGCCGCGCCCTGGATCGTGGTGTCGCCGGAGCCCGGCACGCTGTCCGAGCTCACCACGCCGGAGGCCGCGACCACGACGACCGCCGCGGCCGAGGCGGCGACGCCCAGCCACGACGTCAGGCTGATGCCGACGGCCGCACCCTTGCCCGCGGCCGTCGCGGCGGCGATGTACCCGGCCGTTCCGGTGCCGAGCACGATCGGCGCGACCAGGCCGCGCAACGCGCCGTTGACGTCGGACAGCTCGCTGGCGAGCTTGCGGCACTCCGCGCACGTGTCCATGTGCTCGTCGATGGAGATCGCTTCGCGTCCCTTGATGCCACCGCGGGTCCACGAGCCGAGCTTCTTCACCGTCGCCTTGCAGTTCTCCGCCGGCTCCTGGTTGACGTGAGCCTGCAGGAACGCCTTGCGCAGCCCCTCGCGCGCACGGAACGCCATCGCGGACACGCCGTTGGGGGTCAACCCGAGCAACGGCGCGATGTCGCCGGGCGACTGCCCCTCGATCGCCGTGTGCCACAGGACGGTCTGCCACCGCTCCGGCAGCGTCGCGAACGCCGTGGCCGCCAGCGTCTGGTCGAGGTTCTCCAGCGCCACGTCGCGGAACGGCACGCTGGTCGCCTTGGTGGCGCCGGGCACCTCCTCGACGTCACCGGCGAGTTCGAGGCGCTTCTCCTTGCGGGTGCGGTCGTACGCCGCGTGCCGCACCGCGGTGAGCAGGTACGGCCGGAACGACGCCCCCGGGCCACCGCCTCCGCGCAACGCGGCGAGCACCTTGGCGAACGCCTCCGCGACGAGGTCGTCGGCGTCCGAGGACGACGAGGACAGCTGCATCGCCAGGATGTTCGCCGAGCGCACGTGCCGTTCGTAGAGCTTGCCGTACTCCTCGACTCTGCCGTCTCTCACGGCGTCGATCAGGTCGGCATCCGACGGCGGTCGTCCACGCTGCCCGATCAAAGAAAGTCCTCTTAACGTGATGCCCTGTGGTGATACGCGGACCCTATCGAGTTGTCTCAACACGAACAATCCACGCATCCGGCCCCGATGCATTAAAAGGCGTTCGGGGCATGGGCAAATGCGGACGAACACAGGCCGGATGGCCCTAGTGGTTGCGTGCTCAAGCAGGCGTCGCCCAGGCGTGGACTCGCCTGGTCACCATGAATGCGGAACGTCACCTTCGTTCGCAAAACTAATCGAACCACAGGTCATTTTTTGATAACGCCGCAAAAGGAGCAGGTGGCGTTAGGGCAAAAGCATCAGTGGTCGTTCCGTAATGTGAACGGCGTAACCGTGACCACGACATGAGTAGCCGTACTCATGACAGCGGCGCGGAGACCCAGGACTCTCGGATCATGACTGCTCCCGCACCCACGCACACGCCGACGACCGCCGCGTTCTACGTGCAGGCGGTCCTCTCGTTCGGGCTCTCGCTGACCGCCGTCGGCATCGGAGTCGTGTTCCTGCCCGTCGACGGCTGGGTCCGCGCGTTCCTCGGCATCGCCATGCTCTACACCGTGACCTCGGCGTTCACCCTGGCCAAGGTGCTGCGGGACCGGCAGGAGGACACCTACATCACGAGCCGCGTCGACCGCGCCAGACTCGACAAGCTGCTGACCGAGCACGACCCGTACAAGCTGGACGTCGCCTAACGGTGCCCGTGCCACAGCCGCCACGCGCGCGGGCTCTCCGGTTCGTGGTGGCTGTTGGCCTCGCCGAACCGCAACCGCACGCGCGCGCCGCCCAGCCGTCCGCGCTCCAGGTGGATCGTGCCGCCGGTGGCCTCCGCGGCCGCCCGCGCGATGTCGAGGCCGAGACCCGTCGACCCGCCTCCGCTGCTGCCGCGGTGCAACGCCGAGGACGGGTCGGCCAGGCCGGTGCCGCCGTCCTCGACCACCAGCGTCACCCACCCGGCGTGTCGCACGACCGACACGCCGACCGACGCGGCGGGCGGAGTGTGCCGGAAGACGTTTTCCAGCAGCGTGTCCACCACCGCGCCCAGCGCGTCGGGCGAGAGCGGTACCCAGCACGGTTCGCCGACGTCGATCTCGCACACCCTGCCCTGGTCGGCGGCGTGGGCGGACCAGAACGCCATCCTGGTCTCGACGACCGACGCCACGTCGCACTTGCCCGCCACCTCGACCATGGTCGGTTGCAGCGACTGGATGATCCGGTCGACGTCGTGGCCCAGCGTGCTGACGGCGCTGCGGATCCGGTCGGCCACCGCACCTGACCCGACGGCGTCCGCGTCCAGCCGCAGGGCCGCCAGCGGGGTGCGCAGCCGGTGCGAGACGTCCGCGATCATCTCGCGCTCCTTGGCGAGCAGCAGCGAGGTGCGCGACGACGCCTCGTCGATCGACTCGGCCAGCTCCTCCAGCTCACGCGGCCCGCGCAGGCGCACCCGCCGTCCGACCGACGACTTCAGGTCCCGCAACGCGTGCAGCACCGGCGTGAAGGTCCGATGTCCCCACCACACCGCGCCCGCCAGCGCCGCGGCGGCGAGGCCGATCACCAGCAACACCACGAGGAACGGGAACTCGACGGCGGCCGGTACCACCGAAACCACCGCCCCGCCAACGGAAGCCGCCGGCTCGCCACCACCCGCGCCGAGCCGGGTGCCGTCCGCCAGCACCACGGACAACCTGCCCTCGGAACCGGCGGTGGTGCGCGCGATCGTTCCGCGCACGGCGTCGGCGTTGGACGACACGGCCAGCACCCCGGCGACCACGGCCGCGTCGCGCCGATCCGCCTCGGCCGCGGTGTCCGAGGCGTGCGAGTAGGTCAGAAACCCTGCGGTGAGCACGAAAACGACCGCGACCAGCCCGGCGCCGAGCAGCAGCGCACGGGTGATGACAGCCCTCATTCCGGCGCCGCCAGCTTGAAGCCGACGCCCCGGACCGTGTGCAGATAACGCGGGTGCGCCGCCGTCTCGCCGAGCTTGCGCCGCAACCACGACGCGTGCACGTCGATCGTCTTGTCGTCACCTGCGTACGCGGTGCCCCACACGGCCTGGATCAGCTCACGGCGGGAGACGACGCGCGCCGGCCGTTGCGCGAGATAGGCGAGCAGGTCGAACTCCCGCCTGCTCAGCGCGAGCACGGCGTCGCCGAGCGTGGCCGCCCGCTGGGCGAGGTCGATGCGCAGCTCACCGAGTTCCAGGACCACCGACGGCGTGGACGGGCCGTGGGTGCGGCGCAGCAGGGCGTTCATCCGCGCGGCCAGGTGCTCGGCCGAGAACGGCTTGACGATGTAGTCGTCCGCGCCCGCGTTCAACGTGCTGACGACCGACGTCTCAGCGCCCCGTGCCGTCGCCACGATCACCGGCACGTTGCTCACCCCGCGCAGCATCCGCAGCGCCGCCACGCCGTCGAGGTCGGGCAGCCCAAGATCGAGGATCACCAGGTCGAGGTCGGAGGTGCCGGCCTCCCGCAACGCCGCGACCGCCGTGCTGACGGCCAGCACGACGTGCCCGAGGTCGGTCAGCGCGTGCACGAGCGCTGCCTGGACCACCGGGTCGTCCTCGACGACGAGCACCTTCGACATAGCACGCAGGGTAAGCAGCGAACGAGTTGTTTGGGAGGCTTGGCGCGAGCTTATCGAGATCGTGTTTCGTCCTTGAACGTCATTCAGGACGTCCCGGCCTACGGTCTGCGAACACACCGGACCAGGGAGTTGGCGTGGCAGAAGTCGTTCTGACGGGGCTGGGCAAGGCCTACGGTGACGGCACCAGGGCGGTCACCGATCTCAACCTGGAGATCCGCGACGGCGAGTTCCTGGTGCTCGTGGGCCCGTCCGGCTGCGGCAAGACGACGGCGCTGCGGATGATCGCGGGCCTCGAGCAGATCACCGAGGGCACGATCCACATCGGCGAGCAGGTCGTGAACGACGTGCCGTCCCGTGACCGCGACGTGGCGATGGTGTTCCAGTCGTACGCGCTCTACCCGCACCTCAACGTGTACGACAACATCGCGTTCGGCCTCACGCTGCGCAAGCTCCCCAAGGCCGAGATCGACCACCGGGTGCGCGAGGTCGCGGCCGTGCTCGAACTGACCGAGCACCTGGACCGCAAGCCGCGCAACCTCTCCGGCGGGCAACGGCAGCGCGTCGCGATGGGCCGGGCGATCGTGCGCGCGCCCCAGGCGTTCCTGATGGACGAACCTCTGTCCAATCTGGACGCCAAGCTGCGCGTGCAGATGCGCGCCCAGATCGCCCGCATCCAACGCGAGATCGGCGTGACCACGGTCTACGTCACGCACGACCAGACCGAGGCCATGACCCTGGGCGACCGCGTGGCGGTGATGCGCCGCGGGGTGTTGCAACAGGTCGGGCCGCCCCAGGAGCTCTACGACCGGCCGGTCAACCTGTTCGTCGCCGGGTTCATCGGCTCGCCGGGCATGAACCTGTTGTCCGCGCGGCTCAGCGAGGACGCCGACGGCCGGTTCTGGGTCTCGCTCGACTCCGACGCGTTGCTGCTGCCGGAGTCCGTTCCGCGGCAACGCCCTCGGTTGAAGCAGTACGTCGGCCGCGACGTCGTGGTCGGCATCCGCCCGGAGGACATGGAGGACACGGCGCTCGCCGACGCGCGGGAAGGCGAGATCCTGCATTCGGTCGCCGACCTGGTCGAGGCCATGGGCTCCGACGTCCTCGTGCACTTCCCGGTCGACGTCCCGCCGGTCGTCACCGACGACACCCGCGAGCTCGCGCAGGACGCCGGCACCGACGACCTGCCGGGCGGCAGGGGAACCGTGCTGGTCGGCCGGTTCAGCCCGCGCACCCGCATCTACGAAGGACAACCCGTCGCCGCCTGGGTGGACACGTCCCGGCTGCACTTCTTCGACCCGGCCACCGGGTCCTCGATCTGGAAGTAGGCTTCAATGTCGAAGCAGTGGATCGCGTTGGTCGCGCTGGCCGCCGCCGCGTGCTCCGGGGGTGCGACCGGGGCGAGCGAGGACCTCGCAGGCCAGACCGTCGAGGTCTTCGGGCCGTGGACCGGGGACGAGCAGAAGAGCTTCGAGCAGGTGCTCCAGGCGTTCGGCGACAGGACGGGCGCCGAGGTGAAGTACACACCCGCCGGTGACGAGCTGCCGACCTTGGTGCAGACCAGAGTCTCCGGCGGCACACCACCGAACGTCGCGCTCGTCGCCCAGCCCGGTCTGGTCGCCCAGTTCGCGAAGGCCGGGTCGCTCAAGCCGTTGAGCGCGGACGTCGAGAAGGCCGTCATCGAGCACAACGCGTCGGTGTGGAAGCAGCTCGGCAGCGTCGAGGGCAAGCTGTACGGCTTCACCTTCAAGGCCGCCAACAAGTCCGCGTTCTGGTACAGCGAGAAGGCGTTCCGGCAGGTCGGGGCCACGCCACCGGAGACCTGGGACGACCTGATCAAGGTCAGCAAGGCCATCTCCGAAACGGGCCTCGCGCCGGTGTCGATCGGCGGCGCGGACGGCTGGACGCTCACCGACTGGTTCGAGAACGTCTACCTGCGCACCGCGGGACCGGACAACTACGACAAGCTCGCGAAGCACGAGATCCCGTGGACCGACCCGACCGTGAGGAAGGCCCTGGAGGAACTGGCGAAGCTCTGGGGCGACCCGACGCTGATCGCGAGCGGCGCGCTGCAGACCGAGTTCTCGAAGTCCGTGATCAACGTCTTCGGCGAGCCGTCCACGGCGGCGATGGTCTTCGAGGCGGACTTCGTCGCGAGCGTGATCACCATCTACACCAGGGCGAAGGTCGGTGAGGACGCGAAGTTCTTCCCGTTCCCGTCGGTCGCGGGCAGCGAGGACGCCGTGGTCGCCGGCGGTGACATGGCGGTGCAGTTCAAGGACGACAGGGCGACGACCGAGCTGATGAAGTTCCTGGCGTCACCTGAGTCCGGCAAGATCTGGGCTGAGCTCGGCGGGTTCCTCTCGCCCAACAGGAACATCCCGGAGACCTCCTACCCCGACGCCGTGACGCAGGACCTCGCACAGCGGATCGTCGACGCGGGCGACAACGTCCGGTTCGACATGTCCGACCTGGCGCCGGCCGCGTTCGGCGGCACGAAGGGCGCGGGGGAGTGGAAGGACCTGCAGGACTTCCTGGCCGACCCGAAGAACGTCGACGGCATCATGACGCGCCTGGAAGCCAACGCGGCGAAGGCCTACACCAAATGAGGCTCCCCGCGAACGTGGACGCCGCGCCGGGCCGCTCGCCACGGCAGGCGATCCCGTTCCTGCTCCCCGCACTGGTGGTGCTCGCCGCGCTGGTGCTGTACCCGCTGGTGTTCTCGTTGATCCGCAGCTTCTTCGACGCCAGCGGTGACGAGTTCGTCGGCGTCCGCAACTACGTCGACACGTTCACCGACACCCGGACGCTGATGGCGTTCCGCAACAACGTGATCTGGGTGGTCGTCGCCCCGGCGGCGGTCACCGGGCTCGGCCTGATCCTCGCCGTGCTGACCGAACGGATCCGGTGGGCGACGGCGTTCCGGCTGGTGCTGTTCATGCCGATGGCGATCTCGTTGTTCGCGTCGGGCGTCATCTTCCGGCTGGTGTACGCGCAGGAGCCGGAGGAGGGCGTCGTGAACGCGGCGATCGTCGGCGTGCACGACATCTTCAGCCCGGCCTCGCAGTACCCCGGTGCGCGGCCGCGAGACGGTTACGCCGCAACGGATGCCGGGTTCGCGTCGATCCGGCCCGCGCGGGCGGGCGAGACGATCTCGGTGCCGCTCGTCGGGTATCCGCCGCAGGACGTGTCGGAGAAGGCGTTGCCGGCGTCGGTGCCGGCCGCGGGCCCCGGTGAGCTGAGGGGCGTGCTGTGGCTCGACGTGTCGCTGGGCGGCAAGGCGGGCACGGTCGACCCGACCGAACGCGGCCTGCCGGGCGTCGCCGTGGAGGCCGTGCGGGACGGAAAGGTCGTGGGGCGCACGACGAGCGGGGACGACGGCAGGTTCACGTTCCCCGACCTGGGCCCGGAGGAGGTGACGGTGCGGCTGGCGAAGGAGAACTTCTCGCTGCCGTTCCGCGGGCTGACCTGGCTCGGGCCGTCGCTGATCACCCCGGTGATCATCTCGTCCTGGATCTGGATCATGACGGGCTTCGCGATCACGTTCATCGCGGCGGGGCTCTCGGCGATCCCCCGGGACGCGCTGGAGGCCGCGCGGGTCGACGGCGCGACGGAGTGGCAGGTGTTCCGGCGGGTGACGATTCCCTTGCTGTCACCTGTTCTGCTGGTGGTGTTCGTGACGTTGGTGATCAACGTGTTGAAGATCTTCGAGCTGGTGTTCGTCATCGCGCCGGGATCGGTGCAGGGCGAGGCGAACGTGCTGGCGTTGCAGATGTGGCAGGTGTCGTTCGGCACCGGCGGCGACCAGGGGGCGGGCAGCGCGCTCGCGGTGATCCTGTTCCTGCTGGTGGCTCCGGCGATGCTGTTCAACATCCGCCGATTCCGACGGGAGCGGTCGTGACTGCTGTGGCCGACGAGGTCCGCATCGACGTGCCGGTGTCCGGCACGCCCCGGCGCGGTGTGCTGACACGAGTGGTCTCCCGGCTGGGCAACGGGTTCGTGCAGGTCGTGCTGGCGCTGGTGGCGGTGTTCTGGCTGGTGCCGGTGTTCGGCCTGCTGATGGCGTCGCTGCGGGACGAGTCGGCGAACACCGCGAGCGGCTGGTGGACCGTGTTCACCAAGCCGGCCGAGCTGACCCTGGCGAACTACGCCGAGCTGGTGGCGGACCGGGACGTGTGGCAGTCGTTCCTCAACACGTTCTACATCGCCGTGCCCGCAACGGTTCTGGTCGTGGTGATGGCGTCGCTGGCGTCGTACGCGCTGGCGTGGATCGAGTTCCCCGGCCGGGAGGCGGTCACGGTCGTCGTGGTCGGGTTGCTCGTGATGCCGATCCAGGTCGCGCTGATCCCGGTGGCGAAGCTGTTCGGCGCTCTCGGTCTGTTCGGCACGATCGCGGGCGTGGTGCTGTTCCACGTCGCGTTCGGCCTGCCGTTCGCCATCTTCCTGCTGCGCAACTTCTTCGCCGGCATCCCGCGCGACCTGATCGAGGCCGCGCGGATGGACGGCGCGACGGAGTGGGTGATCTTCCAGCGGGTGATCCTGCCGGTGGCCAAGCCGGCGATCGCGTCGCTGACGATCTTCCAGTTCCTCTGGGTGTGGAACGACCTGCTGGTGGCGCTGGTGTTCGCGGACCAGGACTCGGCGCCGATCACCGTGGCGCTGCGGGCGCAGCTCCGCCAGTTCGGCACCAACATCGACATGCTGTCGACCGGCGCGTTCCTGTCGATGGTCGTGCCGCTGGCGGTGTTCCTGGTGTTCCAGAAGTACTTCGTGCAGGGCGTGCTGGCCGGGTCTACGAAGTAGTCGCGGCGATGGCGTCGAGGTCGCGGGTGGCGTAGCGCAGGTGCTCCTGCTCCTCCTCCAGGATGGTGTGGAGGCAGGACAGGGTGGTCTCCGGGTAGGCCGGGGCCCACGGGTTGGCGCGGGGGACGGCCAGGTCGGCCTCGGTGACGGTGGCGAGGAAGTCGCGCACCATCGCCGCCCGGTCGGCCCGTGCCCGCAGCACCTCGTCGTAGGGCGGGGTGCCGGAGACGAAGACGGTCATGTCGTGGCCGTCGGTCTCGTACTCGGAGTTCGGCAGCCCGAGCGGGTGGTACGGCTCCTCCCGGCCGAGGATCGCGCGGCCGAGCCAGGTGTCGGTCGCCATGACCAGGTGCCGGACGGTCTGGGCGAACGACCACTCGCCGTTCACCGAGACGTCCCTGGTGCCCGGCGGCATCGTCTCGACCCGCTCCACGGCCTGGGCCCAGGCGGCCTCGACCGCCTGCCACTCGGCGCGCAGCCCGTCCGGGGTGTCGGGGAAGCCGGGACTCGTCACGGGTGGGTCCTCTCAGTCCGAGATGCTGCCGGACAGTCTCGCCGTGTTCGTGCTGCCCGGCGAGCCGCTGCCACTGGTCTGGGTGAGCAGCCGCCCGGCCGAGACGGCCTTCGCCTGCACGCTGCCGCCGTCGTAGGACATCTCCAGCTTCCACTCGTGCTTGCCGCTCTTCTGCGGGAACTCGAGCGTCCTGGACCACGGGAGCGTCACCGACTTCTCCTCGGTGGCGGTGCCGTCGACGGTCAGCGTCAGCGTGGTGATCGTGGCCGTGCCCGTCACCTCCAGCACGATCTTCGTCATCTCGGCGGCCGTGGTGGGCGCAGGGCTTTCCGGCGGCGGTGCGGGAGTGCTGCCGCACGCGCTGAGCAATCCCGTGACGAGCAACGCGAGGACGAACCGTCGACTCATGCGTTCACCCTGGCAGACCGGTACCGGTCCCGGGCGGACCGGTTAGGACTGTCCGCACTGGACGTTCGTTCGGTCCTGAACGGACCGGTTACTCCGAACAGGCCTGTCATTAGCCCCTTCGTGGCGACGTAGGGTGACGTGATCACACGGGTCGCCTGCGGTTTTTCGGTGGGGCATCGGCGAAATCGCAACCGTGTGTGACAAGGCGCGCACGAGGAGAAGCATTCGGATGAACATCGAAACGGCGCTCAAAGAGGCGATGACCATCACGGGAGCGGTGGGTGTCGCACTCGTGGACTACGACAGCGGCATGTCGCTCGGCTCGATCGGGGGCGGTGACTGGCTGAACCTGGAGGTGGCCGCGGCCGGGAACACCGAGGTCGTCAGGGCGAAGCAGCGGGTGATCTCCGCGCTGAACCTGAACGACGAGATCGAGGACATCCTGATCACGTTGCACCGCCAGTACCACCTGATCCGCCTGCTCTCCGGCGGCAAGCGCGGCAACGCGCTGTTCCTCTACCTCGTTCTGGACCGCGAGCGTGCGAACCTCGCGCTCGCCAGGCACAGCCTGAGGGCCATCGAAACCGACCTCACGGTGTGAACGAGATGTCCACCCAGGCAGCGCAGAACTCCGGCGCGCTGCCCCTGCGCAGGCGCGGTGCGGCGAAACCGGCACCGGCGATCGCGCGACAGGGAGCGGGCCACAACGCCAGGAAGATGACCGAGGCACTGCAGGCGATCCAGGACGACATCGACTCCATCTCGATCAACGGGGTGCTGGTCGCGACCCGCGACGGCCTGGTGCTGTGCGGGATCACGCGCGGCATCGAGGACGACGGCGTGGCCGCGATGGCCGCCGCGGCGGCGGGCCTCGCGAGCCAGTTCACCTCGCAGGCGAGGGTCGGCAGCCCCAAGGCCGTGTTCTTCGAAGGGGAGTCCGGCCAGGTCGGCGTCTTCGGTGTGGACGAGGACACGCTGCTGGTCGTGCTCGGTGAACGGGACACGACGATGGGCATGTTCAACGTCCGCGCGAAGCAGGCACTCGGCCTGCTGCACACGGCACTCGCGACCTCATGAGGCAGTGGGCCGGTCGCTCGGCGGCGACCGGCCTTTCTGGCACGACCGTCAGGACGTGCGGGTGTCCGTGCCGTGGGCGAACGAGGCAGAGCTCTCGTCGTGGCGCGGTCGCTGCTGGGCCTGCAGGACGGGCAGGCTGCGGCTGAGGTCGTCGATCAGCAGATCGGCGAGGTCGTGGGTGAACCCGTTGCGCACGACGACGCGGAGCACGGCAAGGTCCTCGCGGTCGGCCGGGAACGTGTAGGCGGGGACGAGCCAGCCGCGTTCGCGCAGGGCGGCCGAGACGTCGAACACGGAGAACCGGGTTTCGTCGTCGGCGACCGTGAAGGCGAAGACGGGGAGCTGGTCCCCTCGGGTGAGCAGCCGGAACGGGCCGAGCGCGGCGATGCGGCCGGCGAGGCTCGTCGCGACGTCGCGGCTGTAGTTCTGGACGCGGGTGTAGCCGTCGATCCCGAGCCGCAGGAACGAGTAGTACTGGGCCGCGACCTGGGCGCCGGGGCGGGAGAAGTTGAGGGCGAACGTGGGCATGTCGCCGCCGAGGTAGTTGACGTGGAACACGAGGTCCTCCGGCAACGCGGCGGCGTCGCGCCAGAGCACCCAGCCGACGCCGGGGTAGACGAGCCCGTACTTGTGGCCGGAGGTGTTGATCGAGGCGACGCGGGGGAGCTGGAAGTCCCACACCAGCTCCGGGTCGCAGAACGGGGCGATCATCGCGCCGGACGCGCCGTCCACGTGCACCGGGATGTCCCAGCCGTGTTCGGCCTGCACGGCGTCCAGCGCGGCGCAGATCTCCGCGACGGGCTCGTAGCTGCCGTCGAAGGTGGAGCCGAGGACCGCGACCACGCCGATGGTGTTCTCGTCGCAGTGCCCGGCGACCTGGTCCGCGGTGAGGTGGAACCGGTCGCCCTCCATCGGCACCAGCCTGCACTCGACGTCCCAGTAGTTCGCGAACTTCTCCCAGCAGACCTGGACGTTGACGCCCATGACCACGTTCGGCCGGTCGGCGGGGAGGTGCGCCGCGCGTCGCCGGTGCTGCCAGCGGCGTTTCATGGCGAGGCCGGCGAGCATGCACGCCTCGCTGGACCCGGTCGTGGAACAGCCGGTCGGATGGTCGGCGTCGGGCGCGTGCCAGAGCGCGGCGAGCATCCGCACGCACCGTTGTTCCAGCTCGGCGGTGCGCGGGTACTCGTCCTTGTCGATCATGTTCTTGTCGGCGCAGTCGGCCATCAGCCTCGCGGCCTGCGGCTCCATCCACGTCGTGACGAACGTGGCCAGGTTGAGCCTGGAGTTGCCGTCGAGCATCAGTTCGTCGTGCACCACCTGGTAGGCGGTGTCGGCATCGAGCTCGCCGGCGGGCATCCGGTCCCGGGGGATGCCGCCGGGTTCGCGGAGGAACACGGGGTTCGCCTCGACGTGGCCCCGGGCGTTGTGGCGCGGGTCGGACGGGTGGATGAGCGGCACCACCCCATTCTCGCGGTCTCCGGTGATCCCGCCACCCGGCGCGGCCTCAGTCGTCGAGGTCGGACAGGTCCAGCACGAAGCGGTAGCGCACGTCGTTGCGCGCCAACCGGTCCAGCGCGGTGCCGACCTGGCGGGACGGCACGACCTCGACGTCCGCCGTGATGCCGTGCGTGCCGCAGAACTCCAGCATGGCCGCGGTCTGGGCACGCCCGCCGCTGCCCGACGAGCTGAGCTTCTTCCTGCCCAGCAACAGGTCCATCACGTCGACGGTGACCGTGCCGAGGTCGCCGACGTGGCTGAGCGTGCCGTCCACGGCCACGACGCCGAGGTACGGCTTGAGGTCGTGCGGCGCGGCGATGGTGTCGATCAGCACGTCGAACCGGTGGGCCGCGGCGGCGAGCTGCTGCTCGTCCGTCGTCACCAGCAGGCCGCGGGCACCGAGCTTCGCCGCGTCCGCCGCCTTGTCCGGCGTGCGGCTGAGCACCGTCACCTCGGCGCCCAGCGCGACGGCGAACTTGACGGCCAGGTGCCCGAGTCCGCCCAGGCCCGCCACCGCGACCTGCGTGCCGGGGCCGACGTTCAACGCGCGCAACGGTTCCCACACCGTGATGCCCGCGCACAGCAACGGCGCGGCGGCCGCCGGGTCCAGGCTCGCGGGCAGGGGATAGGTGAAGTCCTCGCGCACCACGTACTCGCGTGCGTAGCCGCCGAGGGTCGTCGTGCCGTCGTGACGGTCTTTGCCGCCGTAGGTGAGGGTCGGGAACTCGGCGCAGTAGTTCTCCTGGTCGCCCAAGCACATCACGCACTTGCCGCACGAGTCGACGATGTTGCCCACCGCGACGGGATCACCCGGTGCGAACCGCGTGACGGCGGGCCCGACCTCCGTGACGACGCCGGTGAACTCGTGGCCGGGGACGAGCAGGCCGCCGTCGTGGGCGTTGAGGGCGTGCAGGTCGGTGTGGCAGACGCCGCAGAAGTCCACGCGCACCGCGACGTCGTCCGGTCGCAGGTCGCGGCGTTCGATCGGAGTCGGGCGCAGGCCGTCGTCGGTGGCCTGCCAGCCGGTGGTGGTGCGCATCGCTCTCCCAAACAGAACAGTCGGTTTGTTTTCTCGACGGTACCCCGTTCGGGCGGCAAAGCAAACCGACTGTTCTGTTGCTAGGGTCGCGCGCATGGCCGAGAAGCCCCTGACCGCGCGTGGCGCCGCCACCTGGGACCGCATCATCGAGGCGGCGACCGACGAGTTCGCCCGCCACGGGATCGCCGGTGCGCGAATCGAACGCGTCGTCGAGACGGCCCGCACCAACAAGGCTCAGCTCTACGCGTACTTCGGCAGCAAGGAAGGCCTGTTCGACGAGATCTTCTTCGCGTCGCTGGAACGGATCATGACGGTCGTCCCGATCGACGCGACGGACCTCGCGGACTGGGCCGTCCGGCTCTACGACGAGTACCTGCGCCGCCCCGACCTCATCCGGCTCGCCACCTGGACCCGTCTCGAACGCCGTCCCGCGGGGCACCTCGTCGCCGACGCCGACCGGATGGACGCGACCAAGCTGAGCGCCATCGCCGACGCGCAGGCCGCCGGTCTGGTCCGGGCGGGCGACCCATTCCATTTGATGGCAATGATTATTGCGATGTCGATGGCGTGGTCACCCGTCAGCAACGTCTACGCCGCGACCGCCGGCGAGCCCGGCGAGGTGCATGACCAGCGGCGGGAGTTGTTGCGTGAGAGCGTGCACAGGGTGATCGCTCCCTGAGCGAACCTCCTGTTCAGACGGTGCGGGGGCAGGTTCCAGAATCCCGGTAACAATTTGATTGAGCCGATGCAGCCTCACGTACGTACTCCCGGTCATGCGCCGCTTGAACGAGGAGTCCGTATGACGCACCGCGTGACGGACAGACGGAAGTTTCGCCTGATCGCATCGTTGTCTGCGGTGGCCGTGGTCGCTGCGGGCACCGCGACGTACGCTTTCGCCGCCAAGAACGGCGAGCCTGCGCCGCTCAGCGCGTTCGTCGCCATCGAGAAGGTGGCCAAGAACGTCGTCGAGCCCAAGGTCGGCAAGAACGGCGCCAGCGGCGTGTTCAGAGTCGACTGCGGCACCAACGAAGAAGGCAAGTTCAGCGCCGACAACCCTGTGGCCCAGCCAGGTCTGAAGCACGGTGCCCAGCACGTGCACGACTTCGTGGGCAACCAGGGGATCAGCGCCGAGTCGACCGACGAGAGCCTGCTCGACGCGGAGACGAGCTGCCGCAACGGTGACCAGTCGTCGTACTTCTGGCCGGTCGTGCGCATCAACACCGCCGCCAACCCCCAGAACATCGGCTCGAACCCGGACAAGATCAAGGACATGGGACCGGGCGAGGTCGCCTGTCCCGGTGTCGCGACCAGGCTGCCCGCCGTGTCGCAGCGCCTGCTCGACCAGATCATCCGCAACCTCCAGCAGCTCGCCCAGCAGCTCCGCGAGGCCAACGACCGCGTGGCCAAGGCCCAGAACCCCGCAGACCCGAACTTCGTGAACAACACCGTCCTGGGTCCGTTGCGAGCCAAGCGCGCCGCCACCCTGGAGAACATGGCGAACACCCTGGCCCGCCAGGGCCGCAAGCCGAACCTGAAGTCGCTGGCCGACTGCGACCTGCGCTGGGGCAACCACGGTGGCGGCGGTGGCCACAGTGGACACTCGACGTCGAAGCCGAAGAAGTTCGCCGCCGAAGGCATCCTCCAGCAGGCCGAGCAGAACAACGACCCGAAGGAAAACCTTCAGGACGCCGCGACGCCGACCATCAAGTGCCCGTCCGCGCGGGAAGCCCTTCCCGGCGTGCCGGACCAGGCTCTGGACGAGGTGGACGACAACCTCAACCAGCTCGACAAGCAGATCGCGGAAGCCAACGCGCGCCTGGTGAAGTCCAAGGGGCAGGGCGGCGCGAACTTCATCGACAACGCGATCCTCAACCCGTTGAAGGACAAGCGGGCCGCGACGCTCGACCGGATCGCGATCGCGATCGGCCGCAACGCCGAGAAGCCGAAGGACCTCGGGAAGCTCGCCAAGTGCGGGCTCAACGAGAACGAGGGCAACAACGGCGAGAACAACAACGGCGGCAACGAGAACAACGGCAACGGCAACAACAACGGCGGTAACAACAACAACGGCGGCAACAACAACGGTGGGAACAACAACGGCGGCAACAACGGTGGTGCGACGACCACCGCGCCTCCGGCCAACACCACCACTGCTCCGCCGGCGCCGCCGCTGGCCGCTCCCACCGGCAAGAACCTCGAACTGGTCGGCAACAACGGCAAGATCGTCCGCCCGGCCGAGGTGAAGCTCGAGTACCGCGGCAACGCGACCAGCAAGGTCACCGGCATGCCGCAGTTCCTCAAGATGGTCACCGGTGACGCCAAGCCCACCAGCCGCGGCCCGGCCAACGCCCGCGCGACGTGGACCTGCAGCGGCTTCGAGGACCGCCTGTCGGACAAGTACGTGATCTGCCCCAACGGCAGCAAGGTCATGCGAGTGCACGACTTCGCGGGCTGCTGGGACGGTCAGAACGCGGACAGCGCGAACCACCGCGACCACGTCCGGTTCGCCGACAAGCAGACCGGTGCCTGCCCGCAGGGCTTCAAGGCGATCCCGCAGCTGCGGATCAGCATCCTGTACAACATCGCCCGCGACATTCAGCAGAAGGGCCAATACCAGCTGGACGCGTTCCCGGAGGAGGAGCACAACCCGTTCTCCGACCACAACGACTTCGCCAACGTCAACACCGAGCAGACCATGGCCAAGATCGTGAAGTGCGTGAACGACGGCCGCAGGTGCAAGGAATAGCCTTCGCCTGACCCATCCCACGGGGAGCCTTCCGGGACACCGAGTCCGGGAAGGCTCCCCTTCGCGTTGCTACGGTGCTGACGTCTGACGCGGCGTGGGTGCTGGAGGGGCTGACTGTGAGACTGCTGTCGCTTGAGGGCGTGCGGCTGGCGGCCCTGTGCGGGGTGGTGTCGGTCGGCTTGCTGGTCGCCGCCTCCCTCACGGTGTCCGGCGATCCGGCCGCGGTCGGCTTTCCGCGCCTGGGCGACCTGGTGTGGTGGTGCACGTTCGTGGTGCTCGTCCTCCAGGCGGCCTGCCTGATGTCGGTGCGGCGGTTCCCGTTGGCCGGCCTGACCGCGGTGGGTGGCCTGCCGCTCGTGCTGGTGCTGGCTTTCCCGAACGGGACGGCCAGTCTGTCGGCGCTCGCCGTGGTGGTCGCGATCTACCTCGTGGTCTCCGCGAACGCGTTCCGTCCCGGGTGGCCGGTGCTGGTGCTCGCCGGGATGCTGGTGACGGTCACCCAGTTCGTCAACGAGTTCGGGTTGAGCTCCGCACCGTCGGTGGCGCTCGGGGGTGCCGTGCTGCAAGGACTGGTCGTGGTGGCGCTCGGTGCGTTGCCCGGTACAGCCGTTGCGGCGCAACGGGAAGCGCGGGAGGCCCGTCAGCAGGAACTGCTCGCACGCCAGCGGGTGGCGATGTCCCGGGAGCTGCACGACCTCGCGGCGCACCACATGTCCGGCATCGCCCTCATCGCGGGCACGATCGCACGGCAGATCGACTCCGATCCTGGTGTCGCCAAAGGACTTGCGCTCCAGGTGAGGGAGCAGAGCAGTGGAGTCCTGAACGACCTGCGGCGGCTCGTCGGACTCCTGCGCGAGGACGCTGACGAGACAGTGGAAACGCTGACCGCCGTGCCGGAACTTGTCGCGGCCAGGCGGGCCGCGGGGATGCGGATCGACCTCGTCGTCTCCGCCGAACCCGAGGGCGTAGGGCCGCTCGCTCAACTCGTCGGGTACCGCGTCGTCCAGGAGGCCCTGGCCAACGCCGCGGTGCACGCTCCCGGGGCGTCCTGCGTGGTCGAACTGGGGCCCCGCGACGACGATCTGCTCACCGTCGTCGTGCGCAACTCCTCCGGCCGTGCGCCGGATCCCGGACCCGGCGGCGGCTTCGGACTGCTCGGCATGGCCGAGCGGGCGCGGCTGGTCGGAGCCGAGATCCAGTACGGTGCTACCGCCGACGGTGGCTGGGAGGTGCGGCTGGCCCTCCCCGCGGGCGACACCGTCAGGACCGCGCCGAAACCCGTGCAGGAGGAGTCCGGATGATCCGCGTGCTCATCGCCGACGACCAGCACCTGGTCCGCGCCGGCCTGTCGGTGCTGCTGGGCGCGGAGGCCGACGTCGAGGTGGTGGGCGTCGCCGCGGACGGCACCGAGGCCCTCAGGCTGGCCAGGGAACTGGTGCCCGACGTCGCGTGCCTGGACATCCGGATGCCGGGACGGTCCGGCATCGAGGTGGCCGCCGAGCTCTGCGGCCCGGACGCCGATCCGGCGATCCCGGTGCTCGTGCTGACCACCTTCGACGTCGACGAGTACCTCTTCGGCGCGTTGGAGGCGGGGGTGTCGGGTTTCCTGCTGAAGGACACCGAGCCGGACGCGATCGTGCACGCGGTGCGCCAGGTGGCGGCGGGGCGCGGGACCATCGACCAGACGCTCACCCGGCGGATCATGCGGGAGTTCGTCCAGCGCCGCCGCCTGCACCCGGTGACCGCCGAGCGGGCCGGCGACCTGCTGACGCCTCGCGAACACGAGATCCTGCTCCTGCTCGCCCAGGGGATGTCCAACGACGAGATCTCGAAGACGCTCGTCGTGGAGGTGGCCACGGTGAAGTCGCACCTGGCGCGGATGCTGCCCAAGCTCGGCGTGCGGTCCCGGCTCCAGGCCGTCGTCTGGGCCTATCAGAACCGCGTGGTCGCGGTGCCCGGTCCGGCCGTCGGAGCGACGGCGACCGGTTCCTCGTAGCCGAGCCGGCCCCTGGTCGCGATCAGGATCACGACCGCGGAGGCGATCGCGCCTCCCGCCATCGTCACGATCGCGTGGTTCGCGTCGATCGTAGGGAAGACCTCGGACCAGACGATCGACGCGAAGTTGTTGACGCTCACGTGGGCCAGCATCGCCAGCGGCAGGCTCTCGCCGGTGCGGTTGAACACCCACGTCATGACGATGTTGAAGGCGACGCAGAACACCGTGAAGGCGACCGGGCGCGTCCACCCGGCGTCCGGCCAGCCGCCCCACTCCGTCAGGAACAGCGGGAAGTGCCAGACCGCCCAGACCGGCCCGAGGATCATCGACCCGACCAGCGGACCGAACCTGCGCTGCACGCGCGGCAGGGCGAAGTCGCGCCAGCCGGGCTCCTCCGCGAGGCCGGTCGTGACCATCTGCATGATCAGACCGGGCACGTAGGCGGCGAGCACGACCGCGGACGGCGTGCGCACGTCGCCGTCGGTGGCGACGATGCCGGACACGAGCATCACGGCGGGCACGCCCAGGAGTGAGATCACGTACCACCGCGGGGCGGCGCGCCAGCGCCACATCCGGCGCACCCACTGACGCAGGCCCGCCCGTCCGTCAGCGATCGCGGTGACCAGGAAGGCCGAGCCGATGGGCCCGAGGTAGGCGCCGGGCAGCACGCCCGCGAGCTGACCCGTGCCGAGCACCTGCGGGAACTGGTAGTCCCAGACCCCGAGGCCGTCCTGGGACAGGACGTAGGGCAGCCACGCGAGCCAGCTCAACGCGTTCGCGAGGAGGAAGAAGCTCAGCAGAGGATGGCGCCGCACCACGCCCAGCACGCCGCGCCCGTCGGAGGCAGGCGGCGGCTGAGGTGGGTTCCAGCTCGGGTTCGTCATGCCGCCTGACCGTAGGAATCCCGCGAGCCCGGCACGAGCGGCAAAAGATCGATCCCGGGCGATGCCGTCCAAAGGTGCAGAGCGGGACCGGCTTGCATCCAAAGGAGGCTTTTGTGGACGCTTCAAGCTGATTCCAGATCTGCGGGAATCGTCAGGCAACTTTCTGTGATGGCCTAATCCTTCCGGCTGGACAGCCCGGTGTCGCCCGGCTGGGAGCGGAGGGCACGCCGCGTGTCGTTTGGGACCGTCTGCTCCACCGCAAGAGGTGGTTTCCGTCGACTCGACTGCGGACGCACCTGGCCGCTGGTAGGAAAAAGGGCAGGTCCCCAGCTGGTGCGAACGACGTTCTGGAGTCGGAAATGGACTGTCCATATCGGACAGTCGATTTCGGAGCGGCAAGTGGCAACGAAGACATCAGTGTGAACACGAGGAGGATTCGCAGTGCGTACCAGCCGGATCTCGATCATCACCTGTCTCGCGGCACTTCTGGGCCTCGCGGCGGCGCCCGCGCAGGCCGCGCCCCAGGCGCCGGACGCGGTGGCGCTCCCCGCCGTGGGTGCCGTGGTCACCTTGAAGCTCTCGGCTCCGGGCGTGGAGCTCAAGGTCGGCGCGAAGGCGGTGAAGGTCGACCTGAGCGGAGACGTGGTCCTGCGCGTCGTCGCCGGTGACGTCGACCCGCTGAAGGCCGTCAGACTGCGCGTGCTCGACCTGAACCTCGCCGGAAAGCTGCCCAAGGGCGACGTGACGATCCGCCCGAGCGGGTTCGACGTCGCCGCGGCGAGTGAGCTGAAGCTGAACCTCGGCGTGCCCCCGACCCTGTCGCACAACCTGGCGGTCGGCCTCAAGATCACCATCAACGAGCCGACGATCAGCCCGAAGCCGATCGAGTTGTCCACGAAGGACGTCGCGAAGCTCGCCGGGAAGCTGAAGACCTTCCCGCCGCTGGGAGACCTGCACCAGCTGCAGAACCCGGTCGACCTGGTCGACGACCTGAAGCCGGACGTCACGGCCGGCGTGATCGCGAAGCTCGGCGTCAAGATCGGCTGATCTGGACGCGGCAGACGTGGGTCCGGAGCACTCGACGTGCTCCGGACCCGCGGTCACGACCGCGTGACGGAGGCGAGCAGGTTGGCGGCGACGATGCGGAGCTTGACGTTGTCGCGTTGCGAGTTGTGCACCAGCTTGGCGAAGGCCTCGTCGGCGGTGCAGGCGTGCACGGCCATCAGCACGCCCTCGGCCTGGTCGATCACCGCTCGTGAGCTGAGCGCCCGCTCCAGTTGTTCGACCTGCCGGTGGGAGTGCTGCCAGCGCTGGGCGCCGGTGATCGCCGCGGAGGCGGCGGTGGTGAACAGGCGCAGGAGGCCCTCGTCGAACGGGTCGAAGGCCGTGGCGGTGTAGCTGTAGACGTTCAGCGATCCGATGTGGCAGGCCCCGGCGTCGTCCGTGGCGGCGAGCACCACCGGGACCGACAGGTAGGCGCGGATGCCCCGTTCCTCGGCCGCGGTCTCGAACTCGGGCCACAGCTCGCGGTGCTCGCCGACCGCCGCTCTGACGGCTTTGAGGAGTGTCGCGGACTCCAGGCCCGGTCCGCGTCCGGCGCGGTGCTGCCGCTCGTCGATGCCGGCCATGGTCGAGTCCGTGGTCGCCGCCATGCGGTGCTGGTCGTCGTTCACGACGGAGACGGTCACGGCGTCCGCGTCGGGGATCGCCCTGGCCGCGGTCTCCGCCAGCCGCTGCAGCGCCTCGTCCAGCGGCTCCTGCCCGGTGAACGCCTCGTGCAGGGCGTTGAGCGCGGCGGTGGTGTCGTCGAGGCGCGTGAGAGCGTCCGGGCGATCGCCGTTCGACGACATCGGTGCTGGATCTGCGTGGCCGGCCATGCCGCGGTGCCCCTTCGTCCGGGAGTCGAGGTCTGCGGCGCCGGCTGCTTGACGCGCGTTCCGGGACATCGTACGGGCGCGCCGATCCCGGTCTCGTCATCCGGCGACTTTCTTCGCCTCCTTCACCGCGGTGTTCCAGGCGTCGTCCGCCTTCTTGCCATGCTCGACCGACTGGAGCGCGGGGCCGAACACGTTCTCCTGGATCTGCCCGTCGGCGGGCCCCTTGTGCTGCGCCGCCTTGACCTTCTGCACCTGCGCGGCGAACAGGGCGCCCGCCTTCACGTTGTCGAAGTACGGGTTGACCTGCTCCAGCAGTGCCCGGTTCTCCAGGGCGTCGACCTGGCTGGGAAATGTCCCCTTCGCCTTGAACGCCTTGATCTGCTGTTCCGGCGCGGTCAGCCAGGCGGCGAGCTCGGCGGCCTTCTGCGGGTTCTTGCTCTGCTTCGGCACCGTGAGGTACGAACCGCCCCAGTTGCCGCCGCCGTTCGGGAAGGCGTCGGTGACGGCCCACTTGCCGGCGTTCTCCGGCCCGGCCTGCGTCTCGATGACGCCGAGCATCCACGACGGGCACGTCTTGGTGGCGAACCTGCCGAGCTTGAACCCGGTGTTCCACTCGGTGCTGAACGCGGTCAGCTTGGCCGACTGTCCTCTTGCGACCGCGTTCGTCACGGCCGTCCAGTCGGCCCTGATGTCGGGGTTGGACTCGACGACGAAGTTGTCGGAGGAGTCGAAGTACCCGACGTCGTGCTGGTTGTGCATGGCGTTGAAGATCTGCGCCGCGCTGTCGAACCAGGCAACACCCCGCGCCTTCGCGACGAACCGGTCACCGGCCGCGAAGTAGCCGTCCCACGTGGCGAAGAGCTGCCGGACCTCCTCGGGTTCCGACGGCAGACCGGCCTCGGCGAACAGGTCCCTTGCGATAACACATGGCCAGCGGCCCGATGTC
This sequence comes from Lentzea sp. NPDC058450, assembly GCF_042721395.1. Taxonomy (NCBI): domain Bacteria; kingdom Bacillati; phylum Actinomycetota; class Actinomycetes; order Pseudonocardiales; family Pseudonocardiaceae; genus Lentzea; species Lentzea sp. NPDC058450. The sequence continues at coordinate 54,443 of NZ_JBHXLO010000042.1, read as the reverse complement.
GGTCCCGTACCCGATCAGCTCACCGCTCCTGGTCGTGGCCGCGTCGGCCTTCCACTTCAGCCAGCGGTCCGGCGTCACGTCCTTCGGCCCGATCGCGAGGAGGTCGTGGAACTGACCCGACTTCGCCATGACCTGACTCAGATAGCCCTCCTCGACCGCCTCGACGTCGGCGAGGCCAGACCCCGCACCGAGCTTGGTGAAGAGGTTCTGGTGGTGCGGCGCGCCCTGGCCCGTCCTGCGCGGCGTGATCTTGACGTCCGGATGAGCGGCCTCGTACTCCGCGAACAGCTCCTCGTACCCGAACTCGTTGAACGTGGCGACCGTCAGCTCGGTCCTGCCGTCAGCGGTCCGGTTCGCCGCCCCGCCCGCGCCGCAGGAGGCGACAGCGGCGGACGCGACGACACAGACCACCACTCTGGTCCAACGGTGGGGACGCACGTGAACTCCTCCAGCGGCGGCGAATCTGGGAGCGCTCCCAGGTTTCGGGAGTGTGAATTCGCGTGTCCGCGATGTCAAGTCGCATCGCAGGGCAGGTCATCAACGATCGTGATGGCAGCGACCGTGGGTGGGCTGAGATCCGCGTTTGTCCAGTTCTGGAAGAGGTTCCGGGTTGTGAACATGGTCGGCGCGGGCGTGGGTGAAGGCCCGGTTCGTCCTCGGTTGCGCGAGTGAGCTGCCCCGGTCGTTCTGGGAACGCTCCCAAACGGTTGTCGGTGACTCCTGCGCAACGGACATGCGGTCATGGGGAGTGGAAGCAGATCGTGCCGGGAGGGCTGCGCGTGGGCTACGTGGTCTTCGCGGCCCTGCCCGGTGCGGTGGCGTTCAGCGGCGGCATGACCGGGCTCATGTGGCGGGCGGGGCGCGCCGGCGTGTACTTCGGTCCGCGTGGTGTGCTGATCCGCCACGCCCTCCGCCTGACCGTCGAGGTGGTCACGACGCCGCTCAAGCAGACCGTCAACCCCCACTTCGACTGGATGGTGTACTTCGTGATCGAGGTCGTGTTGTCCGAAGCGGAGCTCGCCGCCGCGGGCGACCTGCTCAACGCGGAGGCGAGTTCGCCCGGCTGGGCAACCTGGCTCGGCAGCAGACCGAGGTGCCGACCGCGCGCAACGCGGTGACCTTCAGGCTCATGGGTGAGAGGCGCTTCGCCGATCTCGGCGCGCTGTCACAATTGCCGATGTGAGTGCTGCGGAGGCTGCGGCCATGAACGAGTTCGTGCTCGTGGAGTACGGAGATCGGAAGAATGGCGGCGGCTTCATCCCGTACGTCGATGAGCGCTGGCCGGCGCCGCCTCCCGCGTTCGTCTCCGCCGCAGAGAATCTGGTGCGCGGCAACGTGCCCCCGCCGCCGGAGAAGACGGTCTACGACGGGCACCACCACCCGATGTGGAGCCTGCGGCTGGTGGATGTGGAAGGCGAGCCGCACTGGTGCTTCGCGGTGCAGGGGTGCGGTGGCGCGTTCGGGCGTTCGGCGACGTGCCAGTTCCTGTTCGTGAGCGCGGACTTCCCGCCCCACCTGCTGTGGAGCCGAGCAAGCGCGTGCGTGCGCCCAGACGGCCTGCTCGCGCACCCGGACGTGGTCGGGATCGCCCACATGCCTCGGCCTCCGGTGTCCGCGCACGCGGTCTTGGTGGGGCTGCGCGGGCTGTTCTCGGGTGACTCCAGAATCGTGTTGCCCGGATCGGCAGTGGACGTCGCCGCGCTGATCGGCGCGCTGCTGGCGGTGCTGCCTTTGGTCGTCGTTGCTCGGCACGTGTGGTCGACGTACCTGGTACGCAGGCCCGTGAGGGACCCGCGCTCGATAGTGACGGGCCGCTGGCCTCAGGAGCTGCCAGGTGCGAACCCGGCGTTGCAGCACTGGATGGAGCGCGCGCCGGACCGTGCGTACCCGCCGGTCCGGCACCCGCAGGCCGACGAAGTCGTGGACTGGCTGGTCGGCCTTGCCGTGAACGGGAATGAGTTGCCGCCGTCCTACGTGACGCAGCCGGACGTGGAGGCGTTGTCCGAGCTGGTCGCGGTCCAGCAGCTGGACTTCGACCGGACGGACGTGCCGCGGCTGCTCGACGCGGGCGACGATCGGCTGACCTTCGGACGAGGCCGTGCTCTGCTGGCCGAGTGGGTCGCGGACTCGCCGGTCCAGGCGATCACCCGGTTGGTGCGTGGGCTGGACGAGGCGCATGAGCACGCGGTGTTCGACACCGTGCTCGACGTGCACCAGCGCGCCGCGCCGGGCGCGAACCTAGCGCTGTTCCCGCCGGCCGCGTCGCGGGTCCAGGATGGGACCTGAAACTCGCCGAGTTGCTGCGCGTGAGGCTGGACCGGCACGAGCAGATGGTGGAGTTCGTGCGCGACCACGTGATCGCGCCTGGTCGGCTGTTGCACGGCCGGTTCGACGAGCACGAAGCGTGGCTTGACCTGCTCGGTGTCTCCGCGCGACCCGGCCTCAGGGATCTACGGCGTGCCGACCGATCGGATCGTCGCGGAGATCCGGGACACCGCAACCCTGAGCCCGGACAGCCTGGCGTTCCTGGCGGCCGCGCCCGTCCCGGTCGCCGAGGTGAGGCTGGTCCTGGACGGCCTGACCGATGTGTCGCCCCAGGTCACGGCCGACTTCGTCACGCTGTGCGCGGACGACCGGCAGGTGTCGGACCTGCTCGGGTACGCGCTGGACCAGACGCCTGTGGCAAGCGGCGCGAACTCGGCCGAGAAGTGGCTTCTCGAGGTGCATGAGCTGGTCGATGCCAAGCTCTGCCGTGGCGTGGTGCGCACGGGGCTCGTCCACTTCCAGCGACGGGGCCAGCGGCTACCGCCGTCGCTGCGGACGCTGGCACTGCGGACCGATGCCGACAGCCTGGACGCAGCCGACATCGACCTGTGGCATGAGGTCTACGTGCAGGCGGCGGCCGCGCTGGCCTATGCGAAGAAACGTGCCGACGCCGACCGTGATGCACCTGCGCACCACGCTGAACAGTCGATGTCGGAGGCCGCGCCGCTGCGGCACGCAGAGCCACTCCCTCACACACCCACGCCCACCACGCCGCAGGTCGCTCTGCACCCTGGTTGTTGACAGCGGCTCACTTGCCGACGGCAGCTGGTTCGGTGAGCAGGCGGGGATCTGCCGTTGGCCGGCAAGAAGTTCCGCATGTCCGCGATCCCCGGACGTCGGCGCCCTGCGTCAGTCGCGAGGAGTCTTGACCGGGCCGGGGAAGAACATGTTCGTGGTGGCCTGGTAGCGGGCGTAGTCGGGGCGTTTGCGCAGGCTGTAGTACTCGGCCGGGCGCGCGCCGGTGTGCTTGGTGAGCGTGACGTACAGCGTCCACGAGGCGAGGAACAGGCCCAGCGCCAGCACGACCCACACCGGGAGCGGGGTGTTCTCGAACAACGGTGCCAGCGACGGGAGCGCCAGCAGGACCAGGGCGTTCCACTGCATCCACTGGAAGAAGTAGTTCGGGTGCCTGCTGAAGCGCCACAGTCCCTCGTTGCAGGTGTCTCGGGTGCCGCGGGCGGCGAAGCGCTGCTTCTGGCGGTCCGCCAACGACTCCAGGGCGTACGAGGCTGCCCACAGGAGCAGGGTCAGGACGGTCCAGGCGGAGAGCGGTTGGTCCGGGTCTGCCGCTGCCACGAAGGCGGGGACGGCCAGCACCGTGGCGTTCGCCAGGCCCTGCAGCCAGATCTCGTACTGGACCGACCAGGTCTCGTTGTGGAAGCCCTGGCGTTCCCAGCGGCGGCGCTGGTACTGGTAGCGGGGGAGTTCCACCTTGGGGGCGCCGGGTTTCCACCAGCCGTGTTTCGCGGTCAGGACCAGGCTCCACAGGCCCATCCGCCCGCCCATGGCCAGGTAGGCGATCGCGATCGCCGTCGCGGTGGCGCCGTCCGTCGTGAGCAGGGTGACCACGCCGATGCCCACCAGGCCCCAGGGCCAGGCCACGTCCACGTACGACACGTGGCGGGTCAGGTAGCCCGGGATGGCCGCCGCGGCGGTGAACAGCACGATCTGGACCAGCAGGTTCCAGGCCGCGGGAGTGGCGGTGGCCGGGGCCAGCAGCAGCGCCAGTCCTATCAGCGCGAACGGCAGCATGCCGCGGACCCGTCGCATGTGTTCTCCTCGGTGTGGTCTGAGACATTCCGACTTAATGTCTCAGTGAGACACTTTACACATGGTGTCTCACGCTGTGGCCGAGGTGGACCTGACCACGGAGCCCGAGGTGGATCCGGTCATCGCGCACGCGGTGCGGCAGTTCCTGCGGGAGAGCCGCATCGACATGGGCGAGCTCGCGGTCGAGGCGGGGATCGGGCGCGCCACGTTGTACCGGCGGTTCGGGGATCGCGACCGGGTGCTGGGCGAGGTGTTGTGGGCCATCACGCACCGGGCCTGGGCTCGGCTGTGGCGGGTCAGTTCGGAGCGCGGGATGGCTCGGGTGATCTCGGTGCTGGACCGGGCGATGCGGGACACGGTCTCGTCGGCGGCGTTGCGGGTGCTGCTCGAACGCGATCCGGAGACCGCGTTGCGGGTGCTGACCTCGCAGCAGGGGGTGGTGCAGCACCGGCTCGTGAGCGGGCTGGCCGAGCTCATCCGGGTCGAGCGGGGTGGCGTGGTTTCGGAGATTCCGGTGGTGAAGCTGGCTTACGCGGTGGTGCGGCTTGCGGAGTCGTTCTGCTACTCCGACGTCATCACCGGGGCGCCGCCGGACATCGACACCGCTACCGAGGTCATCCGCAAGCTTCTCGGCTGAGGTTCTGCGGGCGGTTGACCAGTTGACGAATGTCGTTCACGGCCGGACCTTCGGCAAGTTTCGCCCGAGGTTGATCGGTTTGGGCGTGGTCCTCTGCGATCCGGACAAGGACGACTGGCTGTTCCCCCATCGAGAAGACGGCCAAAGAGCCCTTCGTGCCTCGGCGCTGGCTTCGGACTATGGTGTCTGCCATACTCCTGAATCTGGAGGTGTGATGGGCGCGCCGGGTAAGCGGAGCACCAAGCAGCGGATGTTGGACAGCGCTGTGTTGTTGTTGCGCGAGCGCGGGGCTGCCGGTGTCACGGTCGATGCCGTGCTGGCGCACAGCGGGGCGCCGCGCGGGTCCGTTTACCACCACTTTCCTGGCGGTCGGAACGAGATGGTGCTCGGGGCCGTGCGGCTGGCCGGGGACTACATCAGCGGTGTGGTCGCCGAGTCGGCGGCCGAGGGTGATGTTCGGGTGATGCTGGAGCGGCTCGTTGCCTTTTGGAAGCGGTCGTTGACCAAGACCGACTATCGGGCCGGGTGTCCTGCGGCCGCTATGGCCATGGACAGTCGTGACATCGTTCCCGAGGCCGCTGATGTGGTTCGGGAGATCTTTGTTCGGTGGCAGGACGGGATCGCTGAGGCGTTGGCCGCCAACGGGTTTGCTGTTGTGCGGGCGCAGCGGTTGGCGACTGTTGTCGTGTCCGCTGTGGAGGGCGCGATCATCCTGTGCCGCGCGCAACGTGACCTGGGGCCGCTCGACGACGTGCTCGCCGAGATCGGGCCACTGCTGGAGCGACGAGACTAGGAGCCTCCGACGTGTGGAAAGCCAGCGCCTGCATTCTCTGCGAGTGCAACTGCGGGATCGAGATCCTCGTCGGTGAGGACGGGCGGTCGTTCGACAAGATTCGCGGCGACAAGCTCCACCCCGCGTCCGCCGGGTACACGTGCAACAAGGCGTTGCGGCTCGACCTGCACCAGAACGGGAACACCGGGCGGGTCACGCGGCCGTTGCGGCGGCGGGCCGACGGTGAGTTCGAGGAGATCGACTGGGACACCGCGATCAGTGAGATCGCGGCCCGGCTGGGTGAGGTCCGGGACACGTTCGGCGGGGAGACGATCTTCTACTACGGCGGCGGTGGGCAGGGGAACCACCTCGGCGGCGCGTACTCGCCCGCCACGCTCGCCGCGTTCGGGGCCAGGTACCGCTCGTCGGCGCTCGCGCAGGAGAAGACCGGCGAGTTCTGGGTGAGCGCTCGCATGCTGGGCAACATGACCCGCGCGGACTTCGAGCACTGCGAGGTCGCGTTGTTCGTGGGCAAGAACCCCTATCAGTCGCACGGTTTTCCGCGTGCGCGGTCGGTGCTGAAGGAGATCGGCAAGGACCCCGCTCGGTCGTTGGTCGTGATCGACCCGGTGCGGACGGAGACGGCGGAGCTCGCGGACTTCCACCTGCAGGTCAGGCCCGGCACCGATCTCTACCTGTTGACCGCGCTGGCCGCGGTGCTCGTGCAGGAGGACCTCGTTGCCACAGAATGGCTTGCCGCGCACGCGGACGGGCTCGACGCCGTCACCGGCGTGCTGCGGCAGGTGCCGGTGGGGGAGTACTGCGCTGTCGCGGACGTCGACGAGGCGCTGGTGCGGGCCGTCGCCGCGCGGATCGCCGCGGCGGACTCCGTGGCCGTGTTCGAGGACCTCGGGGTCCAGATGAACCGCGACTCCACGTTGGTGAGCTACGTCGAGAAGCTCGTCTGGCTGCTCACCGGCAACTTCGGCAAGCGCGGCGCCCAGTACGTGCCGTCCAGCCTGGTGCCCATCGGACGCGACCGCGGGCACGCCGGCGACGAGGGGCCGCGCAGCCCTGTCGCGGGGGCGCGGATCATCACCGGGCTGGTGCCGTGCAACGTGATCGCCGAGGAGATCCTCACCGACCACCCGAAGCGCTACCGGGCGATGCTGGTCGAGAGCGCGAACCCCGCGCACTCGCTGGCCGACTCGGCGCGGATGCGGGAGGCGCTCGCCGCGCTGGAGCTGGTCGTCGTCATCGACGTCGCGATGACCGAGACCGCGCGGCTGGCCGACTACGTGTTGCCCGCGCCGACGCAGTTCGAGAAGTTCGAGGCCACGTTCTTCAACTTCGACTTCCCGCGCAACGTCTTCCACCTGCGGCACCCGGTCGTGGCCGCGCCGGAGGGCGTGCTGGGCGAGCCGGAGATCCACGCACGGCTGGTGGAGGCGTCCGGCGCGCTCACCGAGGCCGACTACGCACCTCTGCGCGAGGCCGCCGCGGCCGGACGCGTGCAGTTCGCCCAGGCGTTCCTCGGCGTCCTCGCGGACCCGGCGAAGCGGCGGCTCGCCTCCGTGCTGCTGTACCGCACGCTCGGCCCGACGCTGCCGCACGACGCTTCGGCGGCCGCGGTGCTGTGGATGGCCGCGCACGACTGCGCCCGCAAGAACCCCGCCGGCGTCGAGAAGGCCGGGTACGGCACGGGGCTGGAGGCGGGGGAACGGCTCTTCGAGGCCATCGTCGACGGCGCGCACGGCGTGCACATCACCGACGACGAGTACGACGCGTCGTGGGGGCGGATCGGCGGCGACCGCGTCCACCTCGACGTGCCGGAACTCCTCGCCGCGGTGGCCGCGCTGGGCGAAAGGCCTGTGCCGCAACAGGATCCGGACTGGCCGTTCGTGCTCTCCGCGGGCGAACGCCGGGCCTTCACCGCCAACACGATCATGCGCGACCCGACCTGGCGGCGGCGCGACCAGGAAGGCCGCCTGCGCATCAGCGTCGCCGACGCGACCCGGCTGGGCGTCACGACGGGCGACCGCGTCCGCCTCACCACCCGCCGAGGCAGCGCGGAGGTGTCGGTGGACACCACGGACACCATGCGCACCGGTCACATCTCCCTCCCCAACGGCCTCGGGCTCACGGTGAACGAGCGCACGGGTGTCGCCCCCAACGAGCTCACCGCCGCCGAGGACCGCGACGAGTGGGCGGGCACGCCGTGGCACAAGCACGTGCCGGCGCGGCTCGAACGGCTCACGACAGCTTGACCTCCAACGCCGTGGCCAGCCAGTACAGGTCCACAGTGGAGTCCGGCGCGCCCTGACGGCCCTGCACGCGCCCGACGAGCACGCGATACCGTTCCGCGCGCGCGTCGATCCCGGCGCGCAGCGAGGCCAGCACCGAGGTGAGGTCGGCGTCGCCGAACGCGGTGCTGATCAGCTCCCCGGCGGCCGCGCTGCCGGGCTCGACGCCCTCCTGCCTGGCCTGCGCCACGGTGTTCACGACCTGCCGGGCCCACCAGATGTTCGCCCCGGGCGGTTTCTTCTGCTCGGGGGTGGGCGTGTTGAGCTCCAGGAACGCGCCCAGCCGGGAGCGGAAGTCCGGGTCCTGCAGCAGTTCCGCCAGCTCGATCCAGGCGTCGACCTGGTCCGGCGTGGGATCCTCCGGCAGGTCGATGCGCAGGGCCTGCACCCGTTCGCGCAACGCCGGTTCGACGTCGAGCCGGCCGAACACCTCCGTCTTGAACTCGTCGATGATCTGCACCCGTTCCGCGGCCGACAGCCGTGCCAACCTGTTCATCAGTGCGGTCTCCTCCAGAGTCGATCCACGTTGCGCCACAGTGGACAGAACGGCACGACTCACCTTGAGGGCGCGGATCTGCGCGTCGATCGCGGCCACGTGGGCCGCGGCGACGTCGCCGACCGTGTCCTCGCGGTCGAGCACCCGGCGCACGTCGTCGAGCCCCAGACCCAGCTCGCGCAACGTGCGGATGAGCTCGACCCGCGCCACCCCTGCGGCGTCGAACAGCCGGTAACCGCCCGCCGAGCGGCCCGCCTCCGCGATCACCCCCTCGTTCGACCAGAACCGCAGCGTCCGCGCGGGAAGACCCGTGCGGCGCGCGAGCTCGCCGATGGTGAGCAGGCCGGTGCGTTCGTCCATGGAACGATCCTCAACGTTGCAGCCGCTGGAAGGTCAAGCGGGAACTTCAGGGAGCGAGAGCGCGCTTGAAATCGGGGCAGTCGACCAGTGGTTCGTGCGTGCACGTCGCCGCGTGGTCGAGGCTGGCGCGCATCCGTTGCAGGCGGGCGATGTCCTCGTCGAGCAGCCGGGCCTTCGCGGCCATGCCGGCGCGGGCGGCCGGATCTCCCGGCGAGGCGACCAGGAACCGGCTGATCTCGGCGATGGTGAACCCGGCCCGGCGCGCACAGGTGATCATCGTCAGCCGGGAGAGCACCTCCGGGTCGTAGGTGCGGCGCAACCCGTTGCGGCCGCTGGAGGTGAGCAGGCCCTTCTTCTCGTAGAACCGCAGGGCGGACGGTGCCAGCCCCGACTTCTCCGCGACCTCGGCGATGTCCAGCACGGTGCCGACCCTAGCGGCTTGACTTGAACCGCGCTTCAAGTCGCACGATCACCGCCATGCGACTCCACCACCTGAACTGCGGCTCGATGCGCCCGATCACGCCCACCCGCGCGGGCCTGCCCACCGCGCCCGTCGTGAACCACTGCCTGCTGGCCGAGACGGACGACGGCCTCGTCCTCGTGGAGACCGGACTGGGCCTCGGCGACGTCCGCGACCCGTCCGGCTCGCTCGACGCGGACTGGGTGGCGATGGTCGAACCGGCACTGGCAGCCGGGGAGACCGCCGTCCGCCAGATCGAACGTCTGGGGTACGCGCCCGCGGACGTCCGGCACGTCCTCGTCACGCACCTGGACGTGGACCACTGCGGAGGACTCCCGGACTTCCCCGACGCCGCCGTCCACGTTCTGGAAACCGAACTGGACGCGGCCCTGCGCGAAGCACCGAGCCGTCGCTACCGCCCGGCCCACTGGGCGCACGGTCCACAGTGGACCACGTACGGGCCGGCGAACGACAAGTGGTTCGGGCTCGACGCCATCCAGCCGAAAGGGCTGCCCGAGGCGTTCAAGCTCGTGCCGCTGGCCGGCCACAGCGCGGGCCACACCGGCGTGGCGGTGCACAACGGAGACAGGTGGCTCCTGCACTGCGGGGACGCCTACTACTACCACCGCGAACTCGACGAGAACCCCGAACCGCACCCCGTGCTCGACGTCGTGCAGACCAGGTCCGAGGTCGACCACGGCGAACGAGTCGGTTCGCAGGCGGCGCTCCGGACGCTCGCGCGCGACCACGCGGCCGAGGTCACGCTCTTCAGCGCCCACGACCCGTGGGAGTTCGACAGGCTCTCTAGGCCGATGGGGTGATGCCTTGCCGCTGTCACCCCAACGGGCTCGTCCGGACGTAATGGTCCGGTGGACCGGTCGGATGTAGAGGTCATGACCGTGGAGCCCTCGGTGGTGCGGGACGTCGTCGTGGTCGTGCCCGGGATCATGGGCAGCGCGCTCGTGGACGCCCGGGACCGGCCCGTCTGGTCGGTCGGCCTGGGGTCGCTCGTGCAGGGCATCAGAACGCTGGGGGCGTCGGTCACGTCCCTCACGCTGCCGGACGACATCGGGGACAACGCCGCTCCGGACGGGGTCCGCGCGACCGGGCTGCTCGGCGGGCTGCACGTCATCCCCGGCGTGTGGAGTCCGGTCGCGGGGTACGCGGGACTGATGAACTTCCTGCGCGGCAGGCGGTTCCACCTCGTCGAACCGGGGCAGGGGCGGATTCCCAACCTGCTCGCGTTCGCCTACGACTGGCGGCTGTCCAACCGGTACAACGCGGTGCTGTTGAAGAAGATGGCCGTCGACGCGCTGGAGCGGTGGCGCACGCAGCCCGGCATGAGCGAGGCGAAGCTCGTTCTCGTGTGCCACTCCATGGGCGGGCTCGTCGGCCGGTGGTTCCTCGACCACGAGGGCGGTGCGGAGATCACCCGGAGCCTGATCACCATCGGCACGCCGCACCGGGGTTCGGTCAACGCGCTCGAGAAGCTCGTGAACGGGGTCGGGCCGGGCATCGGCGGGTTCCGGGACGCGCTCACCGAGTTCGTGCGCAGCATGCCCTCCCTGCACCAACTGCTGCCCACCTACGACTGCCTGCAGCTCGACGGAAAGCGCGAGGCGATCCGGGACCTGCCCGGTGTCCGGTCCGCGATGCTCACCGACGCGCGGGACTTCCACGCCTCGCTCGCGCTGCCGAACCGGGCGGAGTACGTGCTGCACAAGGTGGTCGGGACGCGGCAGCCGACGTCGACCACCGCGCGGATCGACGGCGAGCGGGTCGTCGTGTCGGAGCGCATCGACGACCGGGACCAGGGCGGCGACGGGACGGTGCCGCGGCTCGCGGCCGAGCCCGAGGCCGGGCGGGGCGTCGAGGTGCACGAGGTCGCCGAGCAGCACGGCGAGCTGCAGAACACGCGGTCCGCCCTCGACCTGGTCGACGGGATCATCACCAGGGAAGAGCTGATCTGGCAGGACGTGCCGGCCGAGGCGTTCGGGGTGTCGATGGCGGAGATCTGGTCGCCCCGCGAGACCCCCGAACTGCTGGTGCCCGACGTCGGGGGACGCAGGCTGCGCGTGGTCGTGCTCGACGAGCAGGGCGACCAGGTCGGAGCACCCGCGTTCGTCGACTCCGGTGGCAGGGCCGAGCTGGCCGCGCTGCCACCGGGTGGTTACCGGGCGAGGGTGGAGTCCCCGCTGCGGGGCGGCCCGCCGCCCGTCACCCGGCCGTTTCTCGTCTGGGACCCCGACACCTCGGCCGAGGAGTGACCGTGGAACCTTCGTCGCGCGTCGTCGCGGTGGCCAACGGCGACTACCGCACGCTGGCCAGGCTCGACCGGGCGGTGCCCGACGCGGAGAGCCTCGTGACGGTGCTGATCGAACGGCACGGCTTCGAGGGCGTGCTGCTGCCCGACCGGCTGCGCGGCGACCTGCTCAACGACATCGACGAGGCACTCGCGGACGGGTCGTTGCCCGGCGGCGTGCTCATCGTGTTGTGGACCGGACATGGTGTCGTGGAAGCGGATCGGCTGAAGCTGATCGGACCCGCCACCGCGAAGACCGACGGCAGCGTCGCCACCGCCGCCGAACTGGGCGAGTACGCCGCGCGCACCGGGGCGTCCCAGGTCCTCGTCGTGCTGGACACCTGCTACTCGGGCCGCGGGGTGCCCGCCGCGCTGGTCACGGTCGACGCCGTGCTCGCCGGGCGCGCCGACCTGAGCGGTACGTGGTTCGGCGTGGTGGCCTCCGCGCGCGGCGACGAACCGTCCCGCAGCGGCGCGATGGCCCGCGAGCTCGCCCGCCTGCTCACCGAAGGGCCGGCGGACCCGGAACACCGGCTGATCTGGAGCCCCTACCGCCCCATGATCGGGGGCGACCACCTGCTCTCCGCGCTGGTCAAGGAGTGGGGGGAGGACCGCCACACGCCGATTCCGGGCAGCATCGGCGATCCGCGGCCGATGCTGCGCAACCCGTTGCACCGCCCGAAAGCACCGCACGCCGTCGTGGAACACCTGCTGCAGGCCGCCCGGGGCAGCTCCACGGGTGAGGTGTTCTTCACCGGACGCGAGGAGGTGCTGGAGCCGATCGTCGCCTGGACGCGCTCGCGCAGGCCGGGCACGTGGGTGGTGACCGGCCCGGCGGGGTCCGGCAAGTCCGCCGTCGTCGGCCGCATCGCGAGCCTGTCGGTACCGGAGGAACGCGCCCGCCTGGCCGCGGTGTCCCCTCGGCTCGATCCCGGCGAGTCGAGCGTCGACGTGCAGGTGCACGCGCGCGGGCTCAGCACGAAGGGCGCCGTCGAGCTGATGGCCGTCCAGCTCGGACTGCCCGCGGGCGCGAGCCTGTACGACGTCCTCGGGCACGCCGAACGCAGGGACGCCGAAGGCACCCCGCTGGTCGTGCTGATCGACGGACTGGACGAGGCGGGCGACGTCGAGTCGCGCAACATCGCGGTCCAGCTCGCCGAACCGCTGAGCCGCGAGGCACTGGTCCTCGTCGGCAGCCGCGAGGTGCCCGGCAACAGCGGCGAACCCGGCCTGCTCGCGCTGCTCGGCATCGCGGCGGGCGTCACGGACCTGGGCACAGCGGCCAGCGAGACCGTCCGCGACGTGCGCCGTTACGTCGCGACCAGGCTCGGCGGCGTCTCCGCGACCATGGACGCCGACCTGGTGGCCGACGAGGTGGTCGCGATGGCGCAGTCCGCCGACACCGCCGTCGAGGGGCCGTTCCTGCTGGCCCGCCTGATCACGTCGCAGCTGCGGCAGACCCCGGTCGACACCTCCGCCGGCGAGTGGCGCACGCACCTCGCCACCAGCGTCGAGGCGGCGCTGGAGGAGGACCTCAAGCAGACCGTGCTCACCGTCGACGGCCGCGAGCACCCCACCGCCGCCCGCGAGCTGCTGCTGGCGCTCGCCTGCGCGTACGGCGCGGGCATGCCGGCCGAGGACGTGTGGCCCGCGGTCGCCGGCGCGTTGTCGCCGACCGGCACCGTCTACACCCGCGACCACGCCTTCGCCCTGCTGCTCAAGCTGGGCCGGCACGTGGTCGCCGGCGCGGTGGGCGACCAGCCCGTCTACCGGATCGCGCACCAGCGCCTCATCGACCACCTCCGCCCGATGACCGGGTCCGGCCTCACCCGCGGGGTGGCCCCGTCCGTGGCGGGCCCCGTCGGACAGGCGGTCGCCGACCTGTACTCGCGGATCCTGGACCGGGGCGCGGCTCCCCGCGACCACGCGTACCTCTGGCGCTACACCTGGCGGCACCTCGCCGACGCCGGACGGCCGGGCGTCGAGCTGCTGCGGTCGTTCGTCGCCCGCGACCGCGCCGCGTTCCTGCCGGACCTCGTCGAGGCGCTCGACGTGGTCGGGTCGCGGGCGTGGTGGCTGGGGTCCTCGGACGAGGCCGCCGAGCTGCACGCCGAAGCCGTGGAGCTCACCAGGGAGCTCGACGAACCGCTCGAGCTCGCCATGCACCTGTTCGACCTGGCCTTCGCCCTCGACAGCTCGGGCGACGCCGAGGGTGCCGACGCCGCGGCCTCCGAGGCGTTCGACCTGGCCCGCACGGCCGCGGACGACGACCCGGCGAGCCGCCTGGTGCTGGCCGCCACGCTCACCGCCAGGGCGCTGTCCCAGTTGCGGCAGAACAACTTCGAGGCCGCGGCGCGCCTGGCGACCGAGGCCGTCGACCTGATGGCCTCCGCGCCCGACGACGAGGAGGTCCCGATGGCCGCGCTCGGCGGGGCGTGCACCATCGCGTCCATCGCCGCGTTCAGCTGTGGTGACCTGACCAGGGCCGACGAGTTCAGCGCCCTCGCGGTCGAGGCGGCGCAGGACCTCGTGGCCGACGACGCGTGGCACGCGGGACTGGTCGACGCGCTGCTGTCGCGCGTGCAGGTCGAGCTGATCACGTCCGCGCGCCAGGGCACCCCGGTGACCACCGCCGCCGACCAGATCATCGACCTGTACCGGACGACCGGTGCGACCGGCACGATCTCCGACGTCACGATGGCCGACGGTCTCCGGCTGGCGGCCCACATCAAGATCGTGGCGGCGCAGGAGGCCGCCGGTCGCGCCGAGGCCGTCGCGTTGCTGGACGACGCGATCGCGTTGTGCGAGCCGTTCGTGGCGCAGAACGTCATGGCGACGACGGTGCTGGCGATGTGCCTCATCTCCCGGGCCGAGTTCACCCCGGACCCGCAGGAGAAGCTCGGGCGCCTCGACACCGCCGAGCGACGGTTGCGCCGCATGCCCGAGAGCAGCGCCATCGGCGGCGTCTGGCTGGGCACGGCGATCAGCAAGCAGGTGCAGGCGCTGCTCGACGGAAGCGGCGCCGACCTCGAGCACCTGCTCGACCGGCAACGCACCGCCGTCGAGCTGCTGGACACCGACGACCGCCGCCACGTCCGCGAGGAACGCGCGGTCGCGCTGGCCGTGCTGGGCAGCCTGCTCAACCGGACACCCCTGCACCAGGAAGCCGCGCTGGTCGCCGAGAAGCTCATCGAGGAACGCCGGGCGCTCGACACCGGGACGCCGCAGACGGCCTTCGCGCTGGCGATGGCCCTGTCGGACTTCGCCGCCGCCGTGTTCCTGACCAGGCCGCTGGAAGCGCTGGACGCGGCCGAGGAGGGACTGCGGCTGCTGCGGGCGTTCGAGGCCGAGTACCCACCCGCCCAGACCGTGCTGGGGTTCTGCGAGCTCAGCAGGTCCGCCTCGTTGCTCGCGCTGAACCGCATGGACGAGGCGCTGCGGTCGACGGAACAGGCGATCGAACTGCTGGACGTCGACCCCGCCTCACAGGTGCGGCAGGGAGCGCTCGCCCTGGCGTTGTCGAACCACGCGCAGATCCTCGCGCGCCTGGGCCGGGTCCAGCCGGCACTCGCCAGCGCACGACGCGCCGTGCACATGTTCGAGGAGTTCGGCCCGGCGGCCGACGAGCACCACGCGCTGCTCGCACGGATCAGCCTCGCCAGGGCGCTCAACGCCGACGGCAACCAGGCGGAAGCCGAAGACCTGCTGGGCGGCGCCATCGACCGCCTCAAGTCGCAGCTCGACACCAACGAGCACACCATCGCCCACCTCGCCGCCTGTCTCGACGCGGCGGGGCAGGACGCGTGGGACGAGGTGCTCACCGAACTGGACGGCAGGCCGCTGGTCGCCGCCCGCCTGCGGCTGAACCGCACCCGCCCTCCGGAAGAGGTCCGCGACACGGTCCAGGACATCAAGACCGCGCTGGAGGAGGCGGGCGAGGACCGCGACACGATCCGCGTCGCGCACGAGGCGGGACGGGCCCGGCGCGCGACCGACCCGGAACGGTTCGAGCGGCTGTGGACGGACCTGATCGGGGAACTGCCGCCGTGGCTGCTGATCGACCCGATCCTGGACCACCTCCTCATCGCCTGGTGGAACCAGTTCGACCTGACGAGGTCCGAGGCCTACCTGGCCGCCCATCCGGAACTGCTCGACCCCGCGGTGGACGTCCTGCTCGACGAGTTCCGCGGCTCCGACGACTCGAACAGCGAGTACGTCGACGTCCTGATGGCGTTCCGCGCGGACGCCGCCGAACGAGGCGTGGAGGTGGCCTACGCCCCGGCCCGCGCACGGGCCCTGCTCGACAGGTGGTTCGCCGCGGAGAACCCGGAAGGTTTCCTCGCCGAGCACCACGACGAGCTGCTGAGCCAGGACGTCCACGCGGTGCTGGACAGCGCCAGCGGGGACGGCGACCTGGCGGCGATCGAGGCCCTCTGCGTCCTCGTGCTGGCCACCCGGGCCGAGCAGGCCGTGGCGTTCCAGATCAAGCAAGACCCCGCCCACGCCGTCGCGCTGCTGCAGCCCGCCTGGCGGTCGTCCGACGCCGAACGGCTGCAGGCGCTCGCCGTGCTGTGCCTCGTGTCGAACGAGGACAAGGAGACGCTGCCGGAACACGACGAAGGTCTCGCCTACGTCGCCACGGCCATCGCCCAGGTGCTGCTGGGCGACGTGGACGAGGCCGTCTCGATCACCACCGACCTGGCCGCCGGGCTCACCGAACCGGCCACGCGGGAAGCGGCGCTCGGGGCGCTCGCCGACGCCCTCGCGCGGCACACCGACCGCGGGCCCGACTTCCTGCGGCTGTTGCAGTTGCTGGGGGCGTGAGTCAGCGCAAGGCCTTCACCAGTTCCGCGGCCGTCACGCGGACGGCCGGGGTGTCGTAGCGGTCGCATTCGGCCAGGGCGCGCACGCGCAGTTCCCTTGCCTGCGCCGGTTCTCCCGCGGCGTCGGCGAGTTCGGCGAGACGGGCCATGATCTCGACGCGGTGGTCGGACAGGCGCGCCTCGCCCAGTGCGGCCAGGAGTTGGTGGCGTGCTTCGGGGAACCGGCCCGCGTCCATCAGCACCAGGCCCCGGTTGTGCTGCACGCGGGCGGTGCCGGCTGTGTTGGAGTGCTTGCGGAACAACGACTCCGCCTCGTCGAGGAGGTTCAGCGCGGCGGTGACCTCGCCCGCGGCCGCTCGGGTCGTGGCGAGTCTGATCAGCATCATGGACAGGAGTTCGTCGTCGCCGGACGCGGCGCGGTGCTGGGCCACGGCGCGTTGTTGCACCTCGACGGCTTCGCCGAGGTCGCCCGCGGTGTGCAGCATGAGGCCCAGCAACGACAGCGCGAGGTTCTCGCCGATCGGGTAGCGGGCCTGTGCGAAGAGGCCGACGGATCTGCGGCCCAGGTGGACGGCCTGGACCGGGTCGCCGACGCGTCGTCTGATCGCTGAGCCGTAGTACCAGGTCCAGGCCTCGGTGAGGGTGCCCACCGGGATCGCCGCCGACTGTTCGTGCACGGTCAGGGCTTCCTGGGGGCGGCCGCACAGCGCGTAGAGCGCCCAGGAGAGGTAGTTCAGCTGTTCGGCGGCGTCCTCGGGGTGGTGGAGTTGCCGGGCGGCGTGGGCGCCGGCTGCGAAGACCTCGCGCCAGAGTTCGCCCACGCCGTGCATGTCCGAGTACCAGTGCATTGCCTGTGCCAGCGCGAGAACTCGGTCGTGCTCGCCCGCGGTGGCGGCCTCGCGCAGGGCCTCGCGCCAGTTGTCGAGCTCGCGGTCCAGCCACTGCGCGGCGGAGTCCTTGTCGTGCACCGGACCCGCGCGTTCGGCCGGGACGTCGTGGTCGAAGAAGCGCGCCGCCCTCGTGGCCACGTCCAGGAGCCAGTGGCGCAGCCGGGTTCTGGCCTCCTGGACGGTGTTCGGCGTGTCGTCCAGCTCCAGGCGTTCTGAGGCGAAGACGTGCAGGAGGTCGTGGCGGGTGTAGCGGCCCGGTGTCTCGCCGATGCCGAGCAGGCTCGCGTCGGCCAGTTCCTCCAGGGCCTCCTCGGCGTCGTCGACGAGCACGGACGCGAGGGGAACACTGGTGTCCGGACTGGGAATCAGCGCCAGCCTGCGGAACAGCGTCGCGGCGGCGGGACTCAGCTGGTGGTAGGAGAGCTCGAACGCCGCGCGCACCTGGAGGTCGCCCGCGCGCAGCACGGACAGGCGGCGGCCCTCGTCCTCCAGTTGCTCGGCGAGGTGGCTGATCGTCCACTGTGGTCTGCTCGTCAGCCGGTTGCCCGCGATGAGCAACGCGAGCGGCATGCCTCCGCAGAGTTCGGCGACCCGTTCGGCGGCCTGGGGTTCGGCGTCGAGCCGGTCCGGTCCGGTGACGGCGCGCAGCAGTGCCACGGAGTGGTTGAGGGGCAACAACTCCAGCGGGAGGCGGTGCCGCGCGTCCAGGCCGGTCAACGTGCGGCGGCTCGTCAGCAGCACCAGCGTGCCGGGGCTGGAAGCCAGCAGCGGACGCACTTGCGCCTCGTTTGCGGCGTTGTCGAGGACCAGCAGCACGGTCCGGTCGCGCAGCTGGGAGCGGTAGAGCGAGAGCTTGTCGTCCGGGTCGGCGGGGATCTGGCGTTCGTCGACGCCGAACGAGCGCAGCAGGCGGTGGGCCGCCTTGTCCGGCGTGAGCGGTTCGGGGTCGGTGCCGCGCAGGTCCAGGAACACGCAGCCGTCGGCGAACCGGCCGCCGAGACGGTGGCCCGCGTCCACGGCCAGCGCGGTCTTGCCGGAGCCGGGAGCGCCGTGCACCACGGCGATCTGCAGGCGGGACGACGAGGCGGCGTCGGCGGCGAAACCGGTCAGCAGCTTCTTCTCGTCCTCGCGGCCGGTGAGGTCGATCAGCACCGGCGGCAGCGAGCAGGAGACCACCGTGAACGGGGTCTCGGGGCGTTCCTGGGCCGCGACGACCCGGCTCGCGCGGGCCAGGGCGGTGAACTCGGCCGCCTCCTCGTCGAGCAGCCCCAGGCCGTTCACGAGGAGCTGCACCGTGCGGAACTGGGGGCTCAGGGTGCGGCCGCGTTCCATGTCGCTGATCGCGCGGGTGCTCAGCCCGGTGCGTTCGGCCAGTTCTTCCTGGGTCAGCGGAACACGCGATCGGTAAAAGCGGAGAAAGTCCCCGAACGCCGTCGTGCCCACTGCGCGCCCCCCTTGTTCCTGCGCATTGTTCCTACAGTAAGACGCCGGAGCCCGTCCGTCGTTGCTGGCGAGAGCACTTCTTCCGGTGGTTCTGCCGGTTGTTCAACAAGGTGAACCGGTGTTGTCGCGGATAATTTCGAATAGGTGTCAATCGTGTCGTCGACGCGGAAAACCGTTCTGGTTCCGCGCGGATTCTTCCCCGTTCTCGCTGGTGCGGCCTGGTGTGCGGCACTCGCGTGGCTGCTTTTCACCTGGTCGGGTCACTACCCGATCGACCTCGACGTGTACCGGCTCGGCGGCCTCGCGTGGCTCGAAGGCAGATCGCTCTACACCGGGTTCACCGGGCCGCCGCTCGACCCGCAGCTGCCCTTCACGTACCCGCCCGCCGCCGCGGTGCTGTTCAGCGTGCTGAGCTTCGTGCCGAGCGCGCTGCTGTTCCCGTTGATGGTCGTGTCCGGGTTCGCGGCGCTGACGGCGGTGTGCGTCGCGGTGGCGGGGAAGGTGAATCCGCGTCTCAAATGGACGGCGGGGTTGTTGGTGCCGATCGGCGCGCTGGCGTTGGACCCGGTGTGGATGACCTACGGCTACGGGCAGATCAACCTCTACCTGATGGCGTTGGTCGTGATCGACGTCCTGCTGGTGACTGGCCAAAAGGAGAACGGCACGCGGTGGCGCGGGGTGCTGATCGGCGTGGCCGCGGCGATCAAGCTGACGCCCGCGATCTTCGTGCTCTACTTCCTCGTCCGGCGCGACTGGCGGGCGGCGGGGACGTCCGTCGCGACGTTCCTGGGCCTGGCCGCGGTCGGATTCTTAGCAGCCCCAACGGATTCCGTGCAGTACTGGACGCACTCGCTGCTCAACCCGGACCGGATCGGCGACATGTCGCTCGCGACGAACCAGTCCGTGCGCGGTGTGCTGCGGGGGTTGGGTCTCACGTCCGGCTTCGAGAGCCTGCTGTGGGTGGCGCTCGCCGGCGCCGCGGTCGTGACGGCGTTGGCGGTGGCCCGGCGGACCCGCGATGACCTCGTCGCGCTGTTCGTCATCGCGGCCGCCGGGCTGCTGGCGTCACCGGTCTCGTGGCTGCACCACTGGGTGTGGTGCGTGCCCGTGCTGGTGTTCCTGTTGCTGCGGCGCCACTTCTGGCTCGCGGGCGCCGTGTTCCTCGTGTTCGTGACGCGGCTGCACGAGTTCGACACCTACGTGTGGCTGACCGCGATCACGGTGGGAGGACTGGCTTTCAGGCAGGCGACACGTCCGTCACCTCGACCGACGAGCCCTTCAGCGGCTGTCCGTCCGGCCACGACACCGTGACGGTGTGGCCGTTCTCGGCGGGCAGGTCCAGGTTCACGACGGACGGCTGGAAGCTCACCGGCGCCTGCGACGACATCAGGACGCGCGACTCGGCGGCCTTGCCCGGCTGGACGTTCACGGGCGGCGCACCGCCGTTCGGGTTGTCGAGCACGACCTCGATGCCGCTGCCGTCACCTTCGCCGTGACCGCTGCCCTTGGTGAATGTGACGTGCGTCGGCGCGCCCTGCAGCTTGCAGTTCGTGTGCTCGCTCGCGGCGTCGTAGTGGATGACGAACGCCTCCTGGCCCGCGGAGGAGTACGGGTCCTGGGTGACCGAGACGGCGAGGTCGCCGACGTCGCACGGCTGGTCGGACGGGTTGGCCGACGCGGCTCCGGCCAGCAGCGGCAGCGTGGCCGCGGCGAGCAGCGCACCGACACCTGCGGCCGACTTGTACTTGTTGTTCATCGTCTGTCCTTCCCTCGTCAGAGATCGTCGGCGCTGACGTACAGCGCCTCGACGGCCTCGGAGAACGCGGCTCCGCTCAGGTCGGTCGTGACCAGGTCGCCGTTCGTGCTGCCCCGGCTGGTGACCGAGAAGATCGTTCCCCTCCCGGTCGCGGGGTCGAACCCGCGCAGCCACGGGCCACCGCTCGCGCCACCGGCGAGATCGCAGTCCGTCTCCCACGCGCTCAGGACCGAGTTGACCTTCAACGTGGCCGGCCGCGCGCACGACAGCAGCGCCTCACCCTTCGCGAGCTGCGACACCGGATACCCCAAGATCGTCGTGTCCACCGGGCTCGCGACCGTGTCGAACGACACGTCCTGCGACCCCGCCACGTCCTGCACGTGCCTGCCGTCCACGGGGTCGAGTGCGATCACCGCGTCGTCGTCGAGACCGCTGGTCGGCCCGGTGTACGTGTCGGACCACGCGAACGCGCGCGCGGCGAACACCCCGTTCTTCGCGCCGTGGTCGTAACCGGGCACGAACACGACGTTCAGGATCTTGATCGGGTTGTCCCACCGGTCGAGGCCGCCGTTGACGCAGTGCCCGGCCGTCAGCACGACGTCCTTCGTCTCACTGGGCACGACCGTCGCGGTGCACGAGTGGTCCTGGCCGGTGGACGTGGACATGAACAGCCTGCCGACGCCCGGCGCCGCACCCTCGTACGGCTTCGAGATCTGCTCGGCGGGCGGCAGATCGCCGTCTCCGACCGATTTCATCCGTTCCGGTGTCCAGTGGGCGAGAGCGGTCTCACGGTCCTGTTCGGACACTTTCGTCACCACCTGACCGGTCGCGGCCTGGGCCGGTACCGCCACCAGGGCCGCGGCGAGGACCAGTCCGGACGCGCTGAGTGCTTTCCAGGTCATGATCGGAGGACGGGTCGCTGTGCGGGACCGTTGCGCGGACCGGTCCAAACCAGCTTTTAGGATGAGATCCACGTACGACCTCGGGAGGAGCCTGGTGATCGAACAGCGCGTGCTGAGGTTCGCGCCCCTGGTGTTGCTGGTGTCGCTGGCCGTCTACGCCGCGACGGCGAACTGGGGGATGATCGACCTCAAGGTCTACTGGACCCTCGCGCCGAACGTGCTGACCGACCAGCTCTACTCGATCGACATGCCGTTCACGGCGGACTTCCCGCTGCCGTTCACCTATCCGCCGTTCGCGGCCGCGGTGTTCCTGCCGCTGTCCGCACTGCCGTGGGTCGCCGCGCGGGTCGTGTGGCAGGTGCTGTCGCTGGTCTGCCTGTGGTGGCTCGTGCGCACGGCCCTGAAGGTGCTGAGCAACGGCGAGTTCGACGAGACGTGGCGGCGCCGCGCTCTGGTGTGGACGGCGATCACGCTGTGGTTCGAGCCGGTGCGCAAGACCCTCGACTTCGGGCAGATCAACCTCGTGCTGGTCGCCGGGGTGTTCGCGGCGATGCTCGCGGTCCGGCAGAGCGTGGCGGGCCTCGGCGTGGGCGTGGCGGCCGGGTTGAAGCTGACGCCGGCGATCTCCGGGCTGTACTTCCTCGTCACGCGCCGGTGGAAGGCCGCGCTGTGGTCGGTCGGCGGCTTCGCGATCACCGTCGCGCTCGGGTTCCTGGTGTCGGCGAAGAACTCCTGGCAGTACTGGTTCGAGCTGCTCGGCGCCGCCGACCGGGTCGGGCCGGTGGGGTCGGTGATCAACCAGTCGCTGCGCGGCGCGTTGTCCCGCTCGCTCGGGTACGACGTGGAGATGTCGTGGCCGTGGCTGCTCGCGGTGGCGGTGTCGGCGGTGCTGACGGGGTTCGCGCTGCGAGCGGCCGTGCGCGCCGGCGACACGTTGTCGGCCGTGATCACCGTGCAGCTGTTCGGGTTGCTGGTCTCGCCGATCTCGTGGAGCCACCACTGGCTGTGGGTGATCCCGCTGGTGCTGTGGCTGGTCTACGCGCGGCGGAACCTGATCCTCGCGGGCGTGTGGGCGGTGGCCGTCCTGTCGGACGTGATCACGATCCTGATCAACCTGCAGCCGTCGATCTGGGAGATCCCCCGGCCGTGGCCGCTCGCCGCGCTGGGCTGGGTGTACCCGGCGCTCGCCCTGGTCACGCTGGTAGTGAGTGGTCGTGCAGATCGCTGAAGTCCCACTCCGGCAACGGGTCCTCGAACGTCCGCCACACGTCGGGGCCTGAAGCCAGCTCGGCGTCCGTGAGCAATGCGGGGTCCAGGCGCCGGGCGGGTTCGGTCACGTCGAGGTGCACCCCGATGAACACCAGCTCCTGGCGCGCCCACGGGGTGTCGAGCAGCTGACCGGGTTCGATGACGAGGTTCGGCCCGGCCTGCGACCACACGGCCAGCACGTCCGGGCGGGACGCGATGTGGCAGAAACCCTTGCTGCGCAACACACCCTCCCAGTCGCCCAGAGCCTCGACCAGCCGGGCCGGGTGGAACGGCCGGGACGCGCGGTAGGTGACCGAGCGGATGCCGTACTCCTCGGTCTCCGGAGTGTGTCCGCCCGCCAGCTCGACGGCCCAACCCGGTGCCTGCGCGGCCGTGATCGGGTCGTACAGGCCGGTGTCGAGCACGTCCGACAGCTCCACGACCCCTCGCCGCGTGTGCAGCACACGGGCGGACGGGTTCAGGCGGCGCAACAGGGCGTCGAGCCTCGGGAGGTCCTGAGCCAGGTCGGTCTTGTTCACCACCAGCACGTTCGCGAACTCCACCTGGTCCACGAGCAGGTCCGAGACGTCGCCCGCGGCCATCTCGCGCAGGAACCCGGACGCGTCCACGAGCGTGACCATCGTGTCGAGCCGCGCGTGGTCGGAGAGGCTCGTGCCGTCCTCGAACGTCCAGTCGAACGTCGCCGCCACCGGCATCGGCTCGGAGATGCCCGTCGACTCGACGAGGATCGTGTCGAACCGGCCGGAGCGGGCCAGCTCACCGACGCTGTCGAGCAGGTCCTCGCGCAACGTGCAGCAGATGCAGCCGTTGGTCAGCTCCACCAGCCGTTCCGTGGAGCGGTCGATCAGCGCGGCGTCGATGTTGACCTCGCTCATGTCGTTCACGATCACCGCGACCCGGCGGTTCTCGCGGTTCGCGAGCACGTGGTTGAGCAGCGTCGTCTTGCCGGCGCCCAGGAAACCGGACAGCACGGTCACGGGGGTGCGCATCAGAGTTCCAACTCCTCGTGCCAGTCGGTGAACGGGTCGGCGAAGTCGAGCTCGGAGATCAGGCCCAGCTCCTCGTCGGTGACGAGCGCCGCACGCAGGGCCGCGGTGACCTCGGCGGGGTCGGCCCGGGTGATCACGACGACCTCCTGGTCGCGGTCGCCCTCCCACGGCCCGAGGTTGCCCACGCGCAGCCCGCCGCCCGCGGCGTCGAGCCACAGCGCCGCGTCGGGCTGGCTCGCCACCCAGACCCGGCCGCGCACCCGCACCACGCCGTCGAGCAGCACGCCGATGCTGTCGTGCAGCCGCATCGGGTGGAACGGGCGCCGGTCGGTGAAGTGGACGACGGACACCCCGTGCGCCGGGGTCAGCGGCGGCCGCCCGAACAGCAACGAGCCGAAGCCGTCGTCGATCTCACCCCGGCGAGCGCTCGCCGGGAGCACGTCGAGCAGCGCGGCGACGTCCTCGGAGAGGAGCCGGCGCGGCGCGGCAGGGGAGAGGCGGTCGAGCACGGCGGTCAGCACCGGGCCCGCTTCGCCGGTCAGCACCAGCGCGTCCGCGAACTCCGCCTGCCCGACCACGACCTGCGCGACGGTCCGCTCGTCGCCCTCGGCCGCGCGCATGCCCCGGTCGGCGAGCGAGTCGGTGCCGGTCGCGTCGCCGAGCCAGGTGGCGGTGTCGACCACCGTCAGCACGGCCTCGACCTCCACCTCGGTCTCCGCGAGCGCGAAGCAGACCGCCTCGGGTTCGAGCATCGGGTCGAGCTGCACGATCACCCGGCCGTCGAGGCCTTCGAGCAACGGCACGAGGTCGAGCCGCAACGTGCACGAGACGCAGCCGTGCGCGAGCTCCAGCACGGTCAGCGTGCCGTCCTTCCAGCGCCGCACCACCCCGTCGGCCAGGCCGCTGAGATCGTGCCTGACCAGCGACGACTCCGGCGACGCCCGCCAGAGCTCGTCCGCGACGTCGTGGTGGGTGAACCCGGCTACCAATACGACCCGTGCTGCCATGCCCGCAGCCTACATGACAATGATTGTCGTTTCTGAACGGACGTGCGGCCCTGGTCGTGACATGATCGAACGATGCAGGTCGAGTTCTGGGCTGACGTCATCTGTCCGTGGTGCTACATCGGCAAGGCGCGCTTCGAGAAGGCGCTGGCCGCGTTCGAGCACCGTGCCGAGGTCACCGTGGTGCACCGCGCGTTCGAGCTGGACCCCGCCAAGGAGGGCGTGGAGTCCGTGCAGGACATGCTGGCCGCCAAGTTCGGGCCGCGCGCCGCCGAGATGGAGGACTCCGTCGCCCAGCTCGCGCGCGACGAGGGCCTGGAGTACCGGCTGGACCGCGAGGTCGGCAACACGTTCGACGTGCACCGGGTGCTGCACCTGGCGGGGGAGCGGGGCGTGCAGCCGCAGGTCCTCGACGCCGTGCTGCGGGCCAACTTCGGGCAGGCGCGGTCGTTGTTCACGGCCGAGTCGCTGACGGAGATCGTCGTCGAGGCCGGGCTCGAGGGCGCCGACGTGAAGGCCGTGCTGGAGGACCCGGCGCTGCACGCAGAGGCCGTGCGGGCCGACGAGCAGCGGGCGCGCGAACTCGGCGTGTCCGGCGTGCCGTTCGTGGCACTCGACGGGCGGCTTGCCGTCGCCGGTGCTCAGCCGGTAGAGCTGTTCGGGCGGGCACTGACGCAGGCTTGGGAGGCGTGAGATGGACGACGCGCTGTTGACGGTCGAGTCGGAGAAGCTCGCCGACGTCGTGGTGCTGCGGGCCGAGGGCGAGGTCGACTCGTACACCGCGGAACTGTTGCGGGACAAGCTTTCTGAGGCGTACGGCGCGGGCGTTCCCATCGTGCTCGACCTCAGCGGCGTCGAGTTCTTCGCGTCGATCGGGCTGTCCGTGCTCGTGGAGTACCACCAGCGCGGCGAGGAACGCGGCACCGCGCTGCGGCTGGTGTCGCCGCGGGGCAGCGTGCTGCGGGCGTTGAAGGCGACGACGCTGAACGAGACCCTGGACCTCTACGTCGACCTGGACGCGGCGCTCCGTGCCTGACCTGCCGTCCCGGCCGATGCCGGACGGATTCGTGCTCGACCGCACCAAGTTCCTCGTGGCGCTGGCCGCGGGTCTGGTCGCCGGGCTCGCCGTGACGTTCACCGGGCACGGCGAGTTCGGGCTGCTGGTCGGCTGGGACGTGGCCACGCTCGTGTACCTCGTACGCGCGTGGCTGGTCATCTGGCCGATGGACGCCGAGGAGACCGCGCAGCACGCCGTGCGCAACGACCCCACCCGCCGGGTCGCCGAGGTGCTGCTGCTCGTGGCCGCGTTGGCGAGCCTGGTGTCCGTGGGCTTCGTTTTGGCCCGTGCAGCACACACGACCGGTGGTTCCGAACTGCTGCGCGTCGGCCTCGGCGTGTTGTCCGTCGTGTTGTCGTGGATGGTCGTGCACACGATCTTCACGCTGAGGTATGCGCGCCTCTACTACTACGGCGCGGACGGCGGCATCGACTTCAATCAGCCCGAACCGCCGGACTACGGCGACTTCGCGTACGTGGCGTTCAGCATCGGCATGACGTTCCAGGTGTCCGACACGAGCCTGTCCGGCCGCGAGATGCGCCGCACGGCGTTGAAGCACTCCCTGCTGTCGTACCTGTTCGGCACGGGCGTGCTGGCCACCACGATCAACCTGGTCGCGAGCATCAGCAGTCAGTGAGCCGGGTGCTCGGCCATCAGCAGCACCGCGTCGAGCACCCGCCACCAGTCGTGCTCACCCGCCTCCCGCCCCAGCGCCTGGCTGATCAGCACGCACGCGCTGACCAGCCGTGCCGCGACGTCCGGCTCCTCCTGCCCGGACTTCTCGGCCAGCGCGGCCACGGTGGTCCGGAACCGCCGGCTCCGGCTCAGCTTCACCACACCCAGGGGCACGTCCGCGGCCGTCGCGCCTGACGTGAACCCGATCGACAACTCCGTGCCGAGCGCCGTGGCCAGCCGGTCCAGCGCGCTGGTCGTCGGGTTGCCCCGGCCGTTCTCCAGGTTCGCGATGTAGGGCACGGACAGCCCGGCGTCGGCCGCGACCGAGGCGACGGTCCGGCCGGAAGCCTGGCGCAGGGCGCGCAACCGCGGCCCGATGGGCTCGTTCGGCACTCTCTCGCTCCTATCTTGACAGAACACTTCGCGCGGCGTTCTTATTCTGACAAGACTACCTGGGGGTGTCGTGGAAGCACTTCGCGTACGGGACTTCCGGCTGCTCTGGGCCGGGCGGACGATCAGCGCGCTGGGCTCGTGGCTGCTGGTGATCGCCATCCCGGCCCACGTCTACGCGTTGACCGGCTCGCTGCTCGCGACGGGCCTCACGCTCGCCTTCGAGTACCTGCCGCCGTTGCTGCTGGGCCCGGTCGCGGGCGTCCTGACCGACCGCTGGGACCGCAGGCGGGTCATGATCGCCGCGGACCTGTTCCGCGCCGCAGCCGTCACCCTGATGCTGACCGCGACGACCGACCACCGCCTCATCTACGCGGCCCTGGTCGCCGAGAGCGCGGGCGCCGTCCTGTTCCGCCCGGCAGCCCAGGCTCACGTCCCGGCCGTCGTCGGCACCGGCACCGGACTCAGCAGCGCCAACTCCCTGAACGCCTTCACCGACGGCACCGTCCGCCTGGTCGCCCCACCGCTCGGCGCCGCGATCCTGACCCTGACGAGCTTCCCGACGCTGATCTGGATCGACGTGGCGAGCTATCTGCTGTCCGCCCTGGCGATCGCGGCGACGACCCGCCGCCCGAGCCCGGCCCGTCCGTCCACACCGGACCTCGCCGGTGGCTGGAAGGTGTTGCGGGGGTTGCCCGTCGCTTGCGCGCTCCTGCCGTTGACGGCCGTTTTCCTGGCGGCCAACGCGTCGTTGAGCGCGCTTCTCGTGCCGTTGGGGATCCAGCGACTCGGTGGCACCCACCAGATCGGTCTCGTCCTATCGGCGTTGGGCGTCGGCTTTCTCCTGGGCGCGGTGGCGATCCGGGGGCTGCTCGACCGCGTCCGGCCCCGTTTCCTCTTGGCCGCAACGCAACTGGCGACCGCGGTGTCGTTGTACGTCCTCTTCGCCTCGACAACGCTCTTCGTGGCGTTGCCGGCAGCGGTGGCCATCGGCACGTTCGGCTCCATGACCCTGGTGACGCCCCAAACGGTGCTTCAGCGGACGGTGCCGAACGAGGCACTCGGCAGGATCAGCGCGGTGTTCCTGTCGGCGGAGGCGCTGGCCACGTTGCTGGGCGCGGTGGCTGGACCCGTGCTGGCGCAGGCGTTTTCGCTCTCGACCGCCGCGCTCGTCGCTTGCCTGGTGATCGCGGCCGGTGCGCTGGCGGGGCTGGCGCCGTGGGACCGGTCCCGCGAGCCCGGGTCTACCGTCCTCGTCCGTGGCAGACCTGGGTGAGCAGCTCGAACGGTACGACGCGAACAACCGCCGCCGCGCACTCCGAGGCGTGCTGGCGATCCTGGTCGGCACGCCGGTGCTGGCGTTCGGCGCGTTCTCGTTGCTGATCGTCGATCCAGGCCGGGCGGGCGCCTCCATGTTCATCGTCGGCATCATGCTCGGTGGCGGCCTCGGCGCCGTCATCATGGGCACGATCCTCGCCGTGCAGTCCATCACGCGCCACGGCGAGCACTTCGTCCTGCACGAACACGGCCTCGTCCACGCGTGGGCCGACCGCACCACCGTCGTACCGTGGACGGACGTCGCCGACGTGACCGACATCGGCAGGGGCACCTTGCTCGCCAAGGCTTTCGGCGGCGACGTCGGTTGTCAGATCAAGCTGACCGACGGCCGCAGGGTGACGATCAACTCCTACACCGACGGCGCGCCCCTGCTGATCCACCGCGTCCTCGAGGCCACTGCGGCAGACTGACCGGTGTGACCGACAAGCTGACCGTGGACCTGCACCCGATCTTCCGCAGCGACCAGGACATCGCCCAGGCGGTCCGCACGGCGTTGTTCCGCGCGGCCGGGCAGAAGGTGCCGGTGGTCGAGATCATCACGGGCAAGGGTTCCGGCACGCTGCGGACCCGCGTCCTCGCGATGCTCAAGCAGCCGCACGTGAAGAAGCTCTACAAGCGGGTCGAGGTCGCCCCGGGCAACGACGGCATGGTGCTGGTGCACCTGCGCTAGCGCTCAGCCCTGGCTGGTGCGGCGCATCACGCGGTCGAGCAGCTCGGCCTCCTCGCGGTCCTCGTCCGCGGAGGTGAGGGCCAGCAGGAAGATGATGAGCACGCTGACACCGGCGCCGCCGATGATCAGCGAGGTGATGAGCTCTTCGGAGTTGCCGACGACGACGGACGCGCTGTGGTCGTGCGCCATGTTCATCGCGTACATGCCGGTGTAGTGCATGCCGGTGACGGCCACGCCCATGACCAGGGCGGCGCCCACGACGGCCACGAAGCCGCTCACCTTGCGGGTGAACCAGAGGGCCACGGTCGAGGCGACGACGGCGATGACCACGGAGAGCGCCACGAGCCCCACGTTGTAGGAGACGTCAGCGTTGATCACGATCGCGGCCATGCCGGTGTAGTGCATCGCGGCCACACCGAGGCCGGTGACGAGGCCGCCGGCGGCCAGCGGCCAGAAGCGGGTGTCACCGTCGACGCCGTAGCGGCGCACCAGGAACAGGCCCGCGGCCACCACGACGATGGCGACGACCATGCTCAGCAACGTGATCGGGATGTCGTAGGAGACGTTCGCACCCATCCACGTGCCGAGCATCGCGGTGAAGTGCATGCCCCAGATGCCGAGACCGCCGATCGACACGGCGGCGACGCCGATCCACCAGTTGCGGGTCGTGCGCGTTGCGTGACGGGCACGTTCCGTGGACAGCAGTCCGAGGATGGAACCGAGTACGGCGACCGCGTAGGCCGCCAACGGCGTGTATGTGCCCATCTCCATGGGCGAGATGAAAACATTTCCGATCTATGTGGCACAAGTCCGTTGGCAGTAAAGGATTCCACTAACACGAAGGGCGATCGGGCGGACACTCGGCGCGTCCGTCCACACAGGACTACTGTGCGTCTGCGCCAACTCGCGAACGGAGCATTCGCTGTGCTCGCGGGAAGTCGCGAAGCTGTACGCCCAGAAGGTCCAATGTGGGCTCCAGGACGCGGTTCGGCACGCCTCGGGCGTCGAGCACGTCACCGGTCCAGGAGAGGAACGCACCGAACAGGGAGTCATCGTCCACGTACAGCGCGGTACCAAGGAACTCCACGATGTGCGCGAGGTCCTGTGCGGTGTGCTGACGCTGTTCGTCGCTGTAGGACCGCATCGCGGGCACCCGTTCCTCCAGTCCGCGGTAGACCGACCGCACGAGGTCGCGGGCGCCGCGGGTGACGAACGTGTACTCCTGGTCGGCGAGGTGGGGGAGGTCGTCCACCGGCTGGTGCGGCCGGCCCGGCGGCGGCAGCTCCTGGGACAGCAACATGTCCGCGGCCGAACGAGCGTCGGCCGCCCACGCGTTCGCGCCGAACCGCCGGGCGTGCGCGCCGTCGGGTCCGAACGCCGCGCCGCCGACCATCACCGGCACACCCGCCGCCTGGCACGCCGTCATCGTGGCGTGCGCGGTGGGCAGGCGCGTCGCGATCGAGCTCGACAGCGCGACCACGTCCGGTCCGGTGCGGTGCAGGTACGTGATGAGGTGCGAGGCAGGCACCTGCGCGCCGAGGTAGTCGACGGCGAAACCGCGCAGCGTCAGCACTTCCGCCAGCAGGCGCGCGGGCAGCGCGTGCCACTCGCCGTCCACGCACGCCACCGTGACGCGGCCGTGCACCGGCTCGAGGCGGGGGCGGTTGATCGACAACGCGGTGACCGCGCGGTCGTTGATCGCGGTGATGGCGTGTTCCTGCGCGACGCTGATCCGGTTCGCTGCCCACTCGCTGCCGACCCGGTGCTGCACGCCACCGATCACGTCGAGCAGCACGACCTCGTGGCCGTGGTCTTCGGCGGCGGCCAGCACGACGTCGGTCGCGCGGTGCTCGTCACCGTCGAGAACCGCCTCCCACAGCAGATCGACGGACTCCACTAGGACCTCCTGCGCGGCGCGGTGATCGCCAGGACCGCCATGTCGTCGTGCTCACCGCCGCCGACCCACTGCGCGGCGAGCATGTGCACGTGTTCGACCAGAGCCTCGGCCGGCATCCCGCCGCACGCGGTGAGGGCGCGGCGCAGGCGGTCCTCGCCGAACTCCTCGTCGCCCAGCGGGCCGCCGTGCGCCTCGGTGATGCCGTCGGTGTAGAGCAGGCACGAGTCGCCGGGCGCGAGCACGACCTCGTCCGTCGCCGTCACGATCTGCGGCAGAATGCCCACGAGCGTGCCCCTGGTCGCGGCCGCCTCCACCGTGCCGTCGGACCGCACGATCAACGGCGGCAGGTGCCCGCCCGACGTCAGCCGCACGTGCAAACCGGCCTCCACAGGACTCACGGTGCCCACGACCGTGGTGATGAAACGGGACTCGTCGGTCGTCAGCAGCGCCTGGTTCAGGGCGGCGAGCAACCTGTCGTGATCCGTCTCGACCTGGAGCAGCGCGTGCACGGCCGTGCGGACCTTGCCGGTCTGCGCGGCCGCGTCGAGGCCCTTGCCGCAGACGTCGCCGAGCACCACGAACAGCCGGTCGTCCGGCAGCTCGTGCACGTCGTAGAAGTCGCCGCCGACGCGTTCGGTGTCCGCGGCGGCCCGGTAGCGCCCGGCCAGGTCGACGTGCGCGTAGCGGCGCAGCACCGGCGGCAGCAGGTCGCGGGTCAGCCGTTCGGTGATCACGGCCTGCTGGGTGAACAGGCTCGCCGCCGAGATCGCCACGCCCGCCCTGGACGCGAAGAGCCGCGCGAACGCCTCCTCGTCGTCGCTGAACGCCTTGTCCCGCCGGATGAGGATCAACGCGCCGGCCGGCACGCCGTGACCGGGCAGCGGCGTCACGACGATCGACATCCCGTCGCGCGCGAGCCACTCCGGCGCCGCGGCCGGGTCGATCCACCGCGACGGCACCGGCGGGAAGCCGCGCAACGCCTCGCTGAGCCCGACGACCTCCTCGACGTCGACCTCCTGCAGCTCGTACGTCGGCGCCTCACCGCGACGGCAGCGCGTGACGGGGTGGCCGGAGCTCGACTGCGGCGCGATGACCAGGGCCTCGCCCGCGAGGTGCGCGGCGGCCATCTCGGCCACGACGGTCATGCAGCGTTCGGGGTTGAGCGAGGTCATCAGGGCGCTGGACATCCTGGTCAGCAGCGCGGCCCGGTCGCGTTCCAGCAGCAGGTCGGTCTGGTCGAGCAGCCACCAGGTGACCGAGCCGTCCTCGTTGTCGACCCGATGAGCGGCGTAGCTGCGTTCCGCGACGTGCACGGACTCGCCGTGCCGCCACTCGGACGGCAAGACCTCGTTCTGGAGCAAGGACGTGGCTGCGTCGTTCATGCTGTGCACGGCACCTGCGGTGTCGACCACGAGCGCGGGGCACGGAGAACGCAGCCAGTCGGAGACCGTGACCACGACCCGAGTGTTTCATCCGAACCCGATCAAGAACAACGTTTGAACCTGCTCAGGAGTGGGTAGCAGTCCTCAACGGACTGGTTGCAGGGCCACCTTTCCGGTGATCCCGACCACAGTGTCGCCGCCCACCCAGACCTGCCCGTCGACCAGCGACAGGTGGACCCGCCCGCGCCGTCCGAGCACCGTGCCCTGGGCCGCGACGTACTGCCGCTGGGCGATTTCCGCGGGGATCAGCCACTGCGCGATCGAGGCGTTGAGGCTGCCCGTCACCGGGTCCTCCCCGAACGTGCCGTCCTCGTCGACGAACGCCCGCACCTCGAACGCCGCGTCCCCGCCGTCCTCGTGCGGGCCGACGACGCCGATGTCGGTGAATTCACCGAACCGGGTGTAGTCAGGCTTGAGCGCCAGCACGGCCTCGGCGGAGTGCAGCAGCACCGCGACCCAGCCCGGCCCGTTGTCGGCCCAGCGCGCCTCCACGATCTCGTCCGGCGTGATCGCGAGCGCGTCGGCGAGTCCTTGGAGGTTCTCCACGGGGTCGTTGCGCAGGAGCGGCGGCGCGGCGAACGCCAGCCGTTCGCCGTCGCGGCGCACCTCGACGAGCCCGGCCCCGCACTCCTGCACCAGGCGGCCCGGGTCGCGCGGGGTGTTCCCGGCGTCGAGCCACGCGCGGGCCGACCCGAGCGTCGGATGGCCCGCGAACGGCAGCTCGCGGCTGATCGTGAAGATCCGCACCCGGTAGTCGGCGGCGGGGTCCCGCGGTGGCAGCAGGAACGTCGTCTCGGCGAGGTTCGTCCAGTTCGCGAACGCCGCCATCTCCTCCGTGGACAGGCCCTCCGCGTCGTGCACGACCGCGAGCGCGTTGCCCTTGGTGAACTCGTCGGTGAACACGTCGACCTGGCTGAATCTCCGCATGCGTCGAAGCTAGTCAATGGTGGCGGTCCACGCCTGATCTTCCTGCGAGGTGGGGACCGGACACGTGGTGCGGTCCAGTTACCGGCTCTTAATCTGCAGGTCCTGCCTGCAATGACGGAGGCGAACACATGCGATTGAGGAACGCGCTCGCGGTCCTGGCCGGGGCGATCGGCCTGACCGCGGCAACCCTGTCGATCTCGCTCGCGGCGGTCCCGCCACCCCAGGCCGGGACGCTCACCAAGTACGACATCACCGGCACCTACGTCAGCGGGATCTCGTCCGGCGGATACATGGCGAACCAGCTGCACGTCGCCTACTCCAGCGTCTTCCAGGGCGCCGGGATCTTCTCCGCCGGCGCCTACGACTGCGCGCAGAACAACGTGAACACCGCGCTGCTCGCGTGCATGGACACGTTCCAAGCCCGCAAGACGCCGGCCCAGCTCGAACAGCTGACCCGTGACCGGGCGGCGACGGGCACGGTCGACCCGCCGCAGAACCTGTCCGGCGACCCGGTGTGGCTCTTCCACGGCACCGCGGACGACACCGTCGACGCCGCCGTGAACAACGACCTGGCCACCTACTACCGCGACTTCGGTTCCCGCGTCGTCTACAACAACACGACCGCGGCCGGGCACGCGTGGATCAGCCCCATCGGCCCGAACGCCTGTGGCACAACGGCTTCGCCGTACGTCAACAAGTGCTCGGCCGACGTCGTGCGCGAGATGCTGGGCCAGCTCTTCGGCTCGGTGAACCCCGCCGCGTCGACGTTGACCGGCAAGCTCGTGCAGTTCGACCAGAACACCCACGCGCCCGGCGGTTCCGCGTCGTCGATCACCATGGGGCGTGAGGGGTTCGCGTACGTGCCCAAGGCGTGCGAGACCGGTCCGTGCAAGCTGATGGTCACCCTGCACGGATGTCAGCAGACGTACGGCCAGATCGGCAACGCGTTGATGGACAAGGCTTATCTCAACGAGTACGCCGACACCAACGGCATGATCGTGCTCTACCCGCAGGCGACCACGTCCACCGCGAACCCGCGCGGGTGCTGGGACTGGTGGGGCTACCAGTCGTCCAGCTACGCGCTCA
Source organism: Lentzea sp. NPDC058450 (assembly GCF_042721395.1). Taxonomy (NCBI): domain Bacteria; kingdom Bacillati; phylum Actinomycetota; class Actinomycetes; order Pseudonocardiales; family Pseudonocardiaceae; genus Lentzea; species Lentzea sp. NPDC058450. Next base: position 20,460 of record NZ_JBHXLO010000042.1, on the reverse strand, counting down.
AGTCCGGGCCGCAGATGACGGCCGTGATGAACATGGTCAAGGCGTTGAGCAACGGTGGCCCACCGCCGACGACCACCACGACTACGACCCCGCCTTCGGGGTGCGTCACGGCCAGCAACTACGCCCACACCGTTGCCGGGCGGGCCTACGTGACGCTGGGCCAGACCTACGCGCTCGGCTCCAACCAGGCCTTGGGGCTCTGGAACATCTACACCAACAGCACGCTCCGGCAGACCGCGCCGAACCACTGGGTGAAGTGCTGACGTTCGTTCAGCCGCGCCGGGCCCGCCTGTTCACGCGCAACGAGCGCAGCAGCGTGCCCGGCGTCGCCAGGATCGAAGGGTGGTCCAGCAGGAAGATCACGCTCTCGAACCGGCGGTTGATCTCGGAGTCCCGCACCGAGGCCGCCACGACCTGCTTGCTGGCCCAGCTCTTCACCTTGTACCCGGACGGTCGCGGGCCCCGCACGTGCGGCAGGCTGAGGTCCGCGCCAGTGGCGACGTCCCAAGGTGCGTCCACGACGACCTTCTGCAGCGCGAAGAACTCGCGGGCGGGCACGTTGAGGTCGGGTTGCGCTCGCAGGAACTCCGACAACGCGGACGCCTGGAGCGCGGCGCTCGTCATGCCCTGCGCGTAGATCGGGTTCATCGACGCCACCGAGTCGCCGAGGGCCACCAGCCGGGCCGGGACGCGCTCGAGGTCGTGGAAGTGGCGGCGCCGGGCGTCCGCGAGGTGGTAGGTGGCGAGGCTGACGATCTCGTCGGTGACGATGGCACCGAAGTCGTCGGGCATGGTCGACTTGCAGAGCTGCACCAGGTCCTCGGCGGTGCGGCCGGGCTTGTCGCCGACGTAGCCGGACAGCAGGACCATCCAGCGGTCGTCCTCGATCGAGCAGAACGCCCCGGCCGCGACGCCGTCGGTGGTGGCGCCGGGGGAGTAGGTCGACAGGCCGACCTCGATGCTCGGCTGGCCGGGCGTGCGGCGCGCGATGGCGGTGGCGTAGTTGAGATCGATCTCGACGCGGGTCAGTGCGGGCTTCTCCCACCCGGCCTGGTCGAGCCAGTCACCGAGACGGCTCGCCCGGCCCATCGCGTCGACCACGAAGTCGGCCGCCAGCACCGATTTCGTTGCCTCGCTCTCGTACCGGACCCCGGTGACGGCCTCGCCGGTGAACTCCAGACCGGTGGCGCGTGCGGTGAGCGCGCGGACGTTCGGCAGCGCCAGCGTCCGCCTGCGGATCAACGCCTCCAGGAACGGCCTGCTGCCGCACAGCATCACGGCGTCCGCACGGCCGGGCACCTTGAGCACACCGTCGGCGAACGTGTGGCGGTGCGACGCCGGGGCGAGTCGTCCGCCCGCCCCGACACCTTCCTGCGCGAATCCGGGGAAGAACCGCTCGAGCTGCCTGAGCCCCGCCGGCAGCAGCACGTGCGCCTGCGCGCCCTGCGGCACACCGGGCCGCGGCTCCGTGCTCGTGCCGGGATCGTCGCGTTCGAGGACGACGACCTCGTCGGCGTGGTCGGCGAGCACGCGCGCCGCGAGCAGTCCCGCCACGCTCCCGCCGAGCACGACGGCCGTCTTCAGCAGAACCGGTCCTGCGACGGGTGTGCGCTTGTCGCTGAGACGCGCGAAAACAGCGGCGGGCGACGAGGCCATGAGCGTCCTCTCGGGACTGCTGGAGCAGGAGACGAAACGATCTTGACACGGCCTCTGGTGACCGGCCCCGTCTCATGAACCCGCGATCACCGAAGTGTGCCCGGACGCCTCTCGGTGGCGTCGAAACCCTGTGTTCCCACCACGCTCAGCAACGCGAGCGCCTCGGCGTCACGCGACCCGGCTGGTGCGCTGTAGAGCACCAGGTGCTGGTCGCTGTCGGTCAGCGCGAGCGAGTCGCAGTCGACCGTGATCTCCCCGACGAGCGGGTGCCGGAACGTCTTGGTGAGCATGGTCTCGCCCCGCACGTCGTGCTGTTCCCACAGCCGGGCGAAGTCCTCGCTGGCCTTCAGCTCCTCGACCAGACCGGACACCTCGGGGTCGTGCGGGTAGCGCGCGAGCGTGGCTCGCAGCTCCATCACGACGTGATGACGGAACTCTGTGACGTCCGAGACCCCGTACAACGACGCCGGACCGAGGAACGCCCGCCGCGCGAGATTGCGTTGCCGGGGCGGCAGTTCGCGGAAGTCCTCCATCAACGCGGCCGCGAGGTCGTTGCACGCCAACACCTCGAAGATGGCGGACGTGACGAACCCGGCGGTCTGCGGCAGCCGTTCCAACAGGGCGATGATGCTCGGCCGGACGTCCCGCCGGTGGTGCGCGGTGCGGCTGGGCGCCGTGCCCGCGAGCACGTGCAGGTGCTCGGACTCGGCGTCGGTGAGCCTGAGGGCGTTCGCGATCCCGGCCAGCACCTCCGCCGACGGCCGCGGCGCCCGGCCTTGCTCAAGGCGGACGTAGTACTCCGTGGAGATGTGCGCCAGGACGGCCACCTCCTCGCGCCGCAACCCTTTCGTGCGCCGCCGAGGCCCCGCCGTCAGCCCCACGTCCTGCGGCAGGAGTCGTTCACGACGGCTGCGCAGAAACGCTCCGAGCTGCTGCTTGTCCATACCCCGAGTATGCGTGCCCCAGCGTCGCTCAGCCTGGTACAGCCTGTGCCTGCCTCAGGTTCTCGGCTGGGCCGACGCTGGTCCACATGAACACTTCTGGACTTCTCCACGGCAAGGTCGTGCTGGTCACCGGCGCGAGCAGGGGCATCGGCGAGGCGGCCGCGCGGCTCTTCGCCCAGGAAGGCGCCTCCGTAGTACTGGCCGCCCGCAGCACCGACGCGTTGGCCCAGGTAGTCACTGAGATCAGGGCCGAAGGCGGTGTCGCGGACGCGATCACGATGGACCTGGCCAACCGCTCCAGCGTGCGCGCGGCCGTCGCCGAGGTGGAGGCGCTGCATGGACGTCTCGACGGCGCCTTCAACAACGGTGCCGTCGTCCAGCAGCCCGGCCCGCTCGACACCACCACCGACGACGAGATCGACGAGCAGTTCGCCGTCAACTTCCGCGGCCACTGGACCGCCATGACCGCCGAAGCCGCCCTCATGCGCCGCTCGGGAGGAGGCGCGATCGTCAACACCTCCAGCATCGGCAGCCGCCGAGCCAACCCGGTCCTCCCGGCCTACGGCGCCATGAAACGGGCCCTGAACAGTCTCACCGAATCCGCCGCCGTCACGTGGGGCGGCTCGGGAATCCGGGTCAACGGCATCACCCCGGGCGGCACCGCGACGGCGATGATCGACCAGTGGGAGGCCGCCACCCCCGGCGTGGTTGCGATGATCACCTCGTCGAGCCCGGCCGGTCGGATGGCGGAACCGCGCGAGGTCGCGGAGGTGGCGGCGTGGCTGCTGAGCGACCGCGCGTCGATGGTCAACGGCGCGATCGTGCCGGTGGACGGCGGCGCGGGCGCGTAGTCACTTGTTGTCGTTGCGCACCAGCATCGGCGCCACGTCGAGATCGGCCTGCAGCAACCCGTACGTCTGCATGAGGGTGGCCACCCGCTGCAGCCGCTTGGCGTCGAGCGAGGTCGGGAACTCGCCGAGGTGCACCAGCCGTGCGGTGTCCCGGTCCACGCCCGCGTAGTCCGGCAGCAGGGCTTGCACGGTGGCGCGGTCCGAGGCGTCGCGCTGGCCCTTGGCCATGGCGCGTTGGAACGCCGCCACCGTGTTCGGGTACTGCCGCGCGAAGTCGCCGGTCGTGCCGTAGCCCGCGATCGGGATGCCGTCGGTGGGGCCCGAGGCGGCGTCGAGGATGGCGAGCTGGCCGGAGTTGCGCTGGGCCTTGGAGATGAACGGCTCGCTCATGAAGCCGGCGTCGACGGAGTTGCGTTCGATCGCCGCCTCCATGTCGGGCATCGGCATGGCGAGGAGCGTGACTCGCTTCGGGTCGATGTTGTGCGCCTCCAGGACGGCTTTCGTGGTCAGTTCGGAAATGTTGTTGAGCGTGTTGATCGCGATCCTCTTGCCGATCAGGTCCTGCATCGTCTTGATGGTGCCGTTGCCCTTGACGAGGATCAGGAACATTCCCGGTTTCGCCTGGTAGCCGTCGTTGATCAGCTTGATGCCGCCGACGGCTTTCGCGTCCCCTTTGGACTCCGTGCCGATGAACGAGACCCAGTTGCCGAAGGTGATGTCGAGACCGCCCTGGATCAGGCTGGGAATGGCGGCGGCACCGCCCTGGACGGTGACGGTCTCGACTTCCAGACCCTCTTTCTCGAAGTAGCCGTTCTTGATCGCGATGTGCAGCGGCGCGACGTCGACGACCGGCAGCACCCCCACCTTGACCCGGGCCTTCTCGACCTGGGGTGGCGCCTCGACGGGAGGTGGTTGCTCTCCAGACAGGGCGCACCCGGCGGCCGCCGCCAGCACGCACGCGGCGGCCAGGAGACGGGTGATTCGGTGCCTGCGAATCATGTCAATTCTCCAAGTGACGTGGAAAATATGCCCGATCCAGGGCGTGTTTCAGCCCCGGAGTTCGGAGATTAATCCGACGTTTTCGTGAGCATCTTTGCACGTCAGTCAAGGAGAGAATTGTTGTCCGGAAACAATGACTTGCATTTCCGGTCAGTGGAAGATCTCTTGTCGGCCTGGAAAGCCCTGTGATAGCCGGAATCAGTGTCGTTTTGGGCAAAGACGAAATTGCTCGGGGAACGTCACTGCGGCAGGCCGCCGGTGATGTCGATGGTGGTCCCGCTGACCCACTCGGCGAGGTCGCCCGCGAGGTACTCGGCCGCGTCGGCGACGTCGGCGGGCGTGCCGAGGCGGTCGCCGATCCGGCCCTGGGCCTGCACGCCGCGGAACGGGGAGTCCGCGGGGATGGAGTCGAGGAACACCCCGGCGTCGTCGATCGGACCCGGCGCGATGCTGTTGACCGCGACGCCGCGCCCGGCCGTCTCCCTGGCGAGGACCTTGGCGAAGTGGATGCCGGCGACCTTGGTGGCGGTGTAGAGACCGGCCCCGGGATAGGGACCTGCGACGGCGGTGGAGGAGATGTAGATGATGCGCCCGCCGTCGTTCACGTGGCGGGCACCTCGTTGCATGGTCAGCAGCGCGCCCTTGGCGTTGACGTCGATCATCCGGTCGATCTGGTCGTCGGCGAGGTCGACGATCGGCACGCCGAGCAGCTCCAGACCGGCGTTGGCGACGACGATGTCGACAGAACCGAAGCGATCCAGCGTCTCGGCGAAGAGACGGTCCACATCGGACGCCCGGGAGACGTCCGCGCGCACGGCGATCGCGCGCTCGCCCGCCTCCCGCACGGCCGCGTCGGCGTTGGCGGAGTTGGCCGAGTAGTTGATGACGACGTTGGCGCCGAGGTCGGCGTAGCGCAACGCGATGGCCTTGCCGATGCCCCGGGCGGACCCGGTGACGACGGCGGTCTTGCCGGTGAGGTCGGTCATGACTCTTCTCTTCTCACGAATTCAGGCGGGAAAGCGGTACTCGACGCGGTCGCGGTCGGTGAACAGCCGCCAGTAGGTGTCCGCGAGCTCGTCGGGGTCGATGACGTGCAGCCCGGTGGTGCCACCGGTGATCTCGGCGAGCTGCTCGGGCGTCATCGCGGTGTACGACTCGCTGCCCTTGATCAACGCGGCCAGCGTGGCGACACCCGCGTACACACCGGCCTCCGCGACCTCGCCGTGCAGCGAGTGCACGTAGTTGCGAATGCCGGCCATAGCGGGCCCGATGCCGCTGATGAACGGCTGCGGATCCGCCGCTGTGAACCCACCGGTGACGACGAACCCTCCGCTGCCGCGCTCGACCATCTCCGGGATGACCGCGTGCGCGATCTCCACGGGCGTCAGCAGAAATAGGTTCGCGAGCGGCGCCAAGGCGGCGCTGTCGAGCTGGGCGGCCGGGATGAACGACGTCCCGCCGGGCAACGGCTGGTACGACACGAAGTCGATGCGACCGAACCGCGCCCGAATCGCCTCGACGACCGCACGTCCGTTCGCGGGATCCGCCAGATCGGCCGGAAACGCCGCAGCCTCGACACCTTCCGCAGCCAGCTCGTCGACCAGGGCGGCCAGCTTGTCGGCGCGCCGGGCCACCAGCGCGACCCGGTAACCCTCCTTGGCGAAGCGGCGAGCCAGCGCGGTACCAAGGCCACGCCCTGCACCGAAAATCGCGATCACTTGTGACATAAGAGTTTTCTCCGATCAGAAGTCGGTCGCCGCAGCGGCGTCCTTGGTGGCGTCGATCTCGGCGAGGCGACTCGTGAGCGCGGCGCGGATGGCGTCGTGCGCGTCAGAACCCAGCACAAGCCGTCGCGGCGCAGGTGAGACGTCGGCCGAGGCGATGATCGCGGCGGCGACCTTGACGGGATCACCGGGAGCGCCGGCCGTGACGCTGTCGGTGGACGCGAGGAACTGGTGCAACTGCCCGACAACGGTGTCCGCGTACTCAGGCATCGGCTCGGCAACGCTCAGATTCGCACCGAACGACGTGCGCACCACCCCGGGCTCGACCATCGTGATGCCGACGCCGAACGGAGCCACCTCGGGGATCACCGACTCCAGGAAGCCCTCAACACCCCACTTGGACGCGTGGTACATGCTCGCGCCAGGCGTGGTGATGTGCGCGCCCATGGTCGAGGTCTGGATGAACCGCCCACCACCGCGCGCCCGGAAGTGGGGGAGCACCGCGCGCAACAACTGGATCGGCGCGGTCAGGTTCAACGCGATCTGCTCGTCGATGACCGCGTCGCTCAACTCCTCCGCCCCGCCGACCGACCCGCGCCCGGCGTTGGAGAACACCACGTCCACGTCCCCGACCTCGCGGAACACCCGCTCGACCACCTCGCGCACCGCGCCGGTGTCGGTCACGTCCAACGACGCAATCCACAGCCGCTCGCCGTAGGTCTCCACGAGATCGGCCAACGCCTCAGGCCGCCGCGCCGTGGCCGCGACCCGATGCCCGGAGGCCAGCAACTGCTCGGTCACGAGCCGCCCGATACCAGCGGAAGCACCGGTCACGAACCAGGTCTTCGAACTCATCTCAGCAACCGCCCTCAAATAATTCAACTAGTTGGTTGGATCTGTCGACGACAGTAGAACCGCGTCTCGCTAGATGTCAACCATCCAGTTGGTTTAGACTCGGGGGCATGGCCTACGACTCCGCCGCCACGCGCGCCAGACTCCTCGACGCAGGCTTCGAGGAGTTCGTCAAAGTAGGCCTGGCCGGCGCCAGGGTCGACCGCATCGCCGCCGCGGCCTCGGCCAACAAGCAGGCGATCTACGCCTACTTCGGCTCGAAGGAAGCCCTGTTCGACGCCGTGATGGCCGACCGTCTGCGCGTCCTGGCCGACGAGGCGCCGCTCACCGCCGACGACCTCCCGGGCTACGCGGGCGCCCTCTTCGACGCGCTGGTCGCCGACCCCGGCCTGCAACGACTCAGCCAGTGGCGCATGCTTGAGTTCCCCGAGCCCTCAGAGGCCGAGATCGAGGCGCACGTCTCGAAGGCGACCGAGATCGCCGAGCGCACCGGGGTCTCCCTGACCACCGCCACCGACGTCATGATGATCGCGCTGGCCGCCGCGCTCGCTTGGAACACGACGGCGGTGCGCATCCGCAACCCGCTGGGCGAAGACCCCGCACAACGGCAGGCCGACCACCGCAAGTCGGTCGTGACGGCGGTGGCCGCGCTGACCGAGGCCCTGCTCGGCCGCTGACGTCTCAGCGCACCAGCTGTCGGACCAGGCTCTCGGCCAGCCAGCTCTCGTACTCGTCGTCGGACCACCCCAGCCGCGCCGCCCGGAAGTACAGCTCCAGCGCACTCAGCATCCAGGCCCGCTCGACGGCGTTCTCCCTGCTGAGCCCCTCGCGCAACGCCCCGGCCTCGTCGATGGCCGCGACGATCGGCCCGAGCGACTCCCGCGAGTCCTGCTCACCCCGCTCCCGCAACTCCACGACCGACGGGTCACTCGAGGCGTTGATCGCCGCCGTGAACACGTCCCGGCCACTCGAGTAGAGCCGCCGCAGGAACGTCGCGTACAGCCCGAACTTGGCCACCGGCTCCGGCTCGGCCTGGATCTGCCGCCACCAGGCCTCTCGATCGGCCCGCGCGGTCAACTCCCCGAGCATCGCGCCGATGATCGCCGCCTTCGTCCCGAACGTCGCGTAGACGGTCGGCTTGGCGACCTTGGCGTGCTGGGCGATCATCGCCACCGTCGTCGCGGCGAACCCTTCGGTGGCGAAGAGTTCGCGTGCGGCGGCGACGATGCGGGTGCGGGTTTCGGCGGCACGTTCCTCGCGCAAGGGCGACTGGTACGACCGCCGTGGCGCTGAGTCGTTCACCAGCCAGAAGTTACCTGACGTGCGGAACGCCGACCGCGCTCCGTCAGTGCAACGCGTTGGTGATCGGTGCCGCGATCGCCAGGCCCGCCCGCGCCACCAGGCCGAGCAACGGGTTGGTCAGCCGCTTCTGCCACACGATCGGCACCATCGACACGCGCACGGCCTCGGCCGCGTAGGTGGCGAGGCCGCGTTCGTACTCGTGCACGGCGAGCGGGATCGTCGTGAGTCCCTTCGCCGCGTCCGCGAGGTGGGTGGCCAGCAGTTCGGCGTCGCGGATCGCGGTCGCCGCGGCCCGGCCTCCGGTGGGCGGCATGGCGTGCACGGCGTCGCCGAGCGCGGTGACGGTGCCCGATGCCCACGGCGTGAGGTGCGACTCCGGATCCGCGGCGTGATAGCGGAACGTTCCGACGGTGCTCAGGTCGGCTCCGGCCACCACAGTCCGCATCACCGGTGCCCACGTGCGCAGCAGGTCGAGAGCGGTCTGCACAGCGGCCTCCACGCCGATCTCGCGGGCGTTGGGCAGCCGGTCCACCGGCACGTTCACGCCCCAGTAGACGGCCGACGGTTCGTCGAACGCGCCGGCGGAGAGCTTCGGGTCCGCGGCGGACCCGCTTTCGTTGTCGAACAACGTGATGAACGCGCCCGTGCCGTCCGGGCCGACGGCCAGCACCGATCCCGTTTCCAGCGCTTCCGGCAGCAGGGCGCGCAGTTCCGGCGTGAGCGGCGTGCGCCCCGCGATGCCGCCGATGCCGACCGGCGTCGAGGTCGGCCTGCCCGCGAGTGCCTCCGCCACCCGCGACGTCGACCCGTCCGCGCCGACGAGCAGGTCACCGTGATCGGTGGAGCCGTCCGCGAAGTGCGCGGTCACCGTGCCGTCGTCATGCGTCTCGTGGCGCACATACGTGCTGTCCCAACGGATCGCGTCGCCCAGGCCGTACGTCAGCAGCACCCGCAACGGCACTCGGCCGACGAGCAGCATCTCCTCCTCCAGCGGGAACTGGATGTTGCCGAGGATGCGCAGCTTGTGGTCCGAGAACGAGATGCCGCGCTGCGCGGACCGGCTCGGCGAACTGGCGAGCAGCGCCTGGTAGGGCTCGGCCGGGAGGTGTTTGCGCAGGATGCCCGACGCGATGTCGTCGATGTGCAGCCGGTAGCCGCCGGTCGCCTCCGCGCGGGGGTCGCGGTCGTGCACCGAGACGTCGATCCCGTTGTGGCGCAACGCCTGGGCGAGCGTGAGGCCGCCGATACCGGCCCCGATCACGATGACCTTCATGACAGCTGTCCCTTCGCCTTGAGTGCGAGAAGGTGGTTGATCTCGCCGGGCACCTGGTTGAGGTGGTCGGCGTAGCACCGGACGCCCCGCTCCTGGAGCCGCCCGAAGATCTGGTCGAACTCGTCCTCGCTGAACAGGAAGAACTCGTCGGCGAAGCTGCGCGCCGGGGCCAGCCCGAGGATCTCGGTGATGAAGTCCGCGGTGGCGTGCCGGTCGTCGGTCAGGACGATCGTGTGGTTGAGCTGGACTGCCATGGGTGCCCTCCCGGGCCGTGTTCGATTCCGACGACTCCAGATTAATCAATAGAGCACGGTATATCGAATATTGGCGAAGTGAGGACCATCACCAGGTCGTGAGGAAGCGCTCTCGCGGTCGCGGGGCCAAACGGGTACCAGATCGTGACTGCGGGGGAGTGAAGACCGACAGGCCCTTGCGGCCGCCACGAGGTCCGGCCGAGCCTGGGCGCGTCTCCGGGCGCTCCTCTTGCAGCAGAGCCCCGGCGCCCGGAGACGCCCGAACCCGCTGGGGTCACGCGTGCTCCGCTGACGAGCACCTCTCGAAACTCCCGAATGATGATCAGGACAGCCGTCACATGAAGTTCGTGTTGGGATTGATCGTTTCTCGAACCGGCCTGACGGTCGGACAGCTCGTGCCGATCCAGCTGTTGCTGATGCTGCGCATCGATCAGCTGACCGACTCGCCGGCCGCGGCTCTCGGCGTGGTCACCGGTGTCGGCGCCGCGGTCGCGCTCGTGCTCAACCCCGTCGTCGGCCGCATCACCGACAGGACGAACACCCGGTTCGGCAAGCGCAGGACGTGGTTGCTGTTCGGTGCTCTCTCCGCCTCGCTGGCACTCGTCGCCCTGGGGTCGGCGACCGAGGTGTGGCAGGTCGTGCTGTTGTGGAGCCTGGTCCAGGGGCTGGGCAACTTCCAGGCGGTCGCCACGGACGCGCTGTTCGCCGATCAGGTGGACCAGGCGAAGCACGGACGGGTGTCGGGGATCGGCAGCCTTCCGATGCTGCTCGGTCCGCTCATCGGGCTCCCGCTGGTGGGACTGCTGCCCGCCGGGTCGGCCGACCAGTGGTACCTCATCGCGGGGATCGTTGCGGTGGCAGGGCTTCTGGCCGTGTTCCTGGTGCGTGACACCGCCGCCGGAGGACCGCGGCCGATGAGGATCGTGGACACCTTCTGGGTCAGCCCGCGTGAGCACCCCGCGTTCGCGTGGGCCTGGGTGCTCCGGTTCCTCACCATCTGCAGTCTCGCGACGATCACGCTCAGCGGCGTGTTCCTCGCGGAGAAGTTCGACTTCACGCCCGAACGGTCGACGGAGGTGATCACCCAGATCGTGCTGATGTCGACCGTCATCCAGGTCGTGGTCGGCATCGCCGCCGGCTACCTGACGGACCGGATCCGGCGGCAGAAGCCCGTGCTCGCGCTCTCCGGGGTCATGTGCGCGTTCGGGTCCATGTTCGTCGCTCTGGCCCCCGCCTACGACTGGGTGCTCGTCGGCGTCGCCGTGCAGTCGGTCGGGATCGGGGTGTTCCTGGCGATCGACTTCGCCCTGTGCGTGCGGCTCCTGCCCGATCCCGCGACCGCGGGCAAGGACCTCGCCATCCTCGGGCTGGCAGTCACGCTGCCGCAGTCATTGGTGCCCCTCACCGCGCCGCTCTTCCTGGCGTTGGGCGGCTTCACGCTCTTCTACGGCGTCTACGCCGCGCTGGCCCTGCTCGGGTTGCTGTCGTTGCGCGCCATTCCGGAAGTCGGCGAGGCCGTGCGCGCACCGTCCACTTCGGATTCGACTTCGGCGGGGTGCCGTCGTGAAGCGACTCGACCTGCTGTTCGCGACCATGCCCGTTCCCGGGCACGTGGTTCCGCTGCTGCCCATCGCCCGCGCGCTGACCGCCCGGGGACACGGGGTGCGGTGGTGCACTGGCCGCCAGTTCGCCGACCGGATCACCGCGACCGGCGCCGAGTTCGTCGCGATGAACCCGTCCATCGACCATCAGGGACGCAACGTCGACGAGTTGTTCCCCGAGCGCAGGAAGCTCAAAGGCGTCGCGAAGCTGCGCTACGACATGACCGCGGTGTTCCTGGATCCCGTTCCGTCGCAGGTGGACGACCTCCGCCGGATCCTCGGCGGCCGCGGGGCCGACCTGGTGCTGCACGACACCGCGTACGTCGGAGCGGTGGTGGTGGAGCACCTCGGCGGACCGCGCGCGGTCAGCGTCGGCGTCTCGCCGATGATGCTGCCGGCGCCCGACGTGCCCCCGTTCGGTCCCGGTCTGAAGTACCGCCGGGACCTCGTGGGCAGGGTGCGCGACCGGCTGGTGCGCGGGCTGCTGGACAACGTCGTGTTCAAGCCAGTGCTGGATCACCGCGACCGCGTGCTCGCCGGGCTCGGACTGCCGCCGGAGGCACGCGCGCTCGCGACCGTGTCGCCGCACCTGCACCTGCAGAACGGGGTGGCGGGCCTGGAGCATCCCCGCGCGCACATGCCGGAACAGGTCAAGTTCGTCGGCGCCCTGGTCGACTCGGCACCGTCGGCCGGCCTGCCACCGTGGTGGGACCGGCTGATGAGCGCACGGCGGCCGATCGTGCACGTCACGCAGGGAACCATCGCCGACACGGACCTCGAGCAGCTCGTGCTGCCCACGATCCGGGCGTTCGCCGGCACCGAGGTCTCCGTGGTGGCGAGCGTCGGTGGGCACGACCTCGGACCGTTGCCCGGCAACGCCTTCGTGGCACCGTTCCTGCCCTACGACAGGCTGCTGCCGATCACTTCGGCGATGGTGACCAACGGCGGCTTCGGCGGTGTGCAGCTGGCACTGGCCCAGGGCGTGCCCCTCGTCGTCGCCGGTGCCACGGAGGACAAGCCCGAAGTCGCGTCCCGGGTGGAGCGCTCCGGTGCCGGGATCAACCTCCGCACGGCGACCCCGTCCGGCAGGGCCGTCGCGGCCGCCGTGCGGAAGGTGCTTGGTGACAGCTCCTACCGCACGTGCGCGGAGGACCTCGCCGCGGAGTACCGGCTGCTCAGTCCGGGAGAGCTCGGCGCTGATCACGTCGAGCGCCTGGCCGGTTCGGGAGCTACGCGACCCTGATGGTCCAGCTGCCGTTGCGCGCCATGGTGAGGAAGCCCTCCAACCCGGGGTGAACCCGGCCGGGCTGCCACGCCAGGGCCAGCATGGTGACGGGGAAGTCGGCCACCGGTACCGCGACCACCGCGTGGCCGAGCCGGTCGCGCACGCTTTCGCCGACCACGACGACGAGCCGGCCCATCGCCACCCGGTCGACGATCGCGTCGAGGGATTCGGTCGGGAGTTCGCTCACGTAGGCGTCGAGCGCGGTGAGCTCACTGGTGAACACCCTGTTCCGCCCGGCCAGCGGATGGGCGACCGGGAGGAGTGCGACCGCGTGTTCGGGGCTGATGTCGAGCGAATCCATGTCATTGATACCGGCATTGCGGCACATCAACGCGATATCGGCTTCGCCGTCTTTCACGGTTTTCGCCTCGTCGTAGGTGAAAACCACCTCTGTGGGTGACGAATCCGGCCTGGTGCCGTAGGACCTGAACAGTTCGGCGAGCACGCCAGGGCCGGAGCCGGGGCGCACGGCGACGACGAGTGGCTGGCGGCGTTCGGCTTCCCGCGCCCCGGCGACCGCGCGGTCGAGCGCGGCGAGGACCTCGCGGGAGCGTTCGACGAACACCGCTCCCGCCGGGGTCAGCGTGACCTGGCGGGTGGTGCGCTCGAACAGCTTGACGCCGATCCGCCGTTCCAGCCTGGCGATCGTCCGAGACAGCGCGGGCTGAGCGATGCCGAGACGCTCGGCGGCCCGGCCGAAGTGGAGCTCCTCGGCCACCGCGAGGAAGTGGACGAGCTCCCGTGTCTCCAACGGTTCCATGCCTTGAGGGTAATGAGGACGGACGCGCCGCGCTGCGGAGCCGCCGTGAGTTTCGCCTCTTCGCGTACCTGCCGAACGCTGGTGAGCACACGGATGTGGCACCACCCTCACCGCCGATACGGTGACCGGACCTGGCGGCGGTGCGAAACAACGGTGAGCACTGTTCGACGCGCAGGATCTGTTGAATGGGGTTGTCGGTGATCCTGTTGAATTCGCTGCGTTCGTTGTTGGCGGTTGCCGCAGTTGTCGTGATGGTGCCTGTGGCGCCGGCTGCGGCGTCTTCTGCCCAGTGCTCCCCTTCGGTGTGCCGGGAGATCGCGAGCGGGCTGGGCGAGGCGGTCGGCATCGGCCAGTTCGAGGGAACCGCCTTCGTGACCTACCAGACCGGCCGGCTCCGTGCCGTTGACCTCGCGACGGGCGCTCAGCGACCGCTGGCGTCCGGCCTGGGCAATCTCCGGGGCGTGGCCGCGGACTCGACCGGTGTGTACGTGGCCGACTACAACGGCCGGGTGCAGCACGTCGACCCGCGGACCGGAGCGGCGCGGGTGCTGGCGTCCGGCCTGGGCAACCTCCAGGGACTCACTCGCCACGGCGGCCTGACCTACGTGGTCGGCGGCGAAACGCTGTGGCAGATCGGGACGACGGTCCGGCCGATCGCGCTGGGGAGGTGGATGGCGATGGACGTGACGATCAGGGACGGCCGGGCGTTCGTCGCGCACCTCGGCGGGTCGATCGCCGAGGTCGACCTCGGCACCGGCCACAGCAGGGCGGTCGTGTCGAACCAGTACGAACCGACGAGCGTCGGCGTTCTCGACGACGGCACCCTCTACTTCCTGGCGGCCGCCTTCGACTTCCACCGCGTCAGCACCGCGGGCCGGGTGGAGGAGGTCCTGAACTTCGCCGCGAACGACTTCGACCTCGAGGGCGACGGAACGGCCCTGGTGCTGCGCGGAACGCGGTTGTTCCAGCTGACCGGGTTGTCCTAGCGCGGTGACACCGTACTCATGCCTCTGAGGCATGGATCGATGCCGAGACGATCATTGTCGCCGGGTCCCCGTCCTGGCCACCCTGGGCGCCATGAAACCTGTTGCCCGTCACCGCCGACATGGTCTGGAGAGGTCCCGACGCACTGAGCCGGCCGAGCCCGAAGCCCCTGCCTCCGGGCCGCCCGGCTGGATCCGGAAGGCCCGCACGAGAACGACGTGCGGGCCTTCCGCGCTGCGGCTCAGAACTCGCCGTTGTCGTTGGCGGGGTTCGTGGAGACCGGCTGCAGGACGTCCCAGTGCTCGACGATCTTGCCGCCGCGCACCCGGAAGACGTCCATGACGTTCACCCCTGGGCCTTGGGGATCCAGTTGGAAGTGGCTGTGCACCACGGCGTAGTCCCCTTGGACGACGATCCTGGCGACTGTGCCGGAGAGCGCGGGGTTGATCGTGTAGAGCTCCCGGAAGAAGTCCTTGAGCGCGGTCAGGCCGTTGGCCACGCCGGGGTTGTGCTGGACGTAGCCCGGGGCGACGTTGCGGTCGAACGCGGTCACGTCACGGGCGACGGTCGCCGCCGCGAACTGGGCCGTCACCACCCTCCGCGTGGTGCTCGCGGAGGCACGCGGGTCGGGGCCCGGCAGCTGAGGCCGCGTGACGGTGCCGAACATGTCGTTGCCGTTGACCGAGTTCTCCGGGACTTCCTGGGAGACGCCCCAGTGCTCGGCGATCCTGCCGCGGTCGAACCGATAGACGTCGAACACCGCTCTGCCGCGCGTGCCCGGTGTCAGCACTAGGTGGCTGTGCACGGCGACGAGGTCCTTCTCGGCGATGAGTCGCTTGATGGTCGTGCGTGACCGGGGATGGGCGGCTTTCAGGCCCGCGACCCACGTGCGCAGCGCCGCCCGTCCGGTGGCCCTGGCCGGGTCGTGCTCGACGTAGTCGAAGCGCACCAGGCGGTCGATCGTGGCGAGGTCGCCGCGGTTGAAGGCGCCCTCGACGAACCGCACGGCGGCGTCCTCGTTCGACCCGCGTGGTGCGGAACCGGTCGGCGCCGCCGTCGCGGGAACGCCGGCGACGAGGATGCCCGTGGCGGCCACGAGCGTCGCCGACCGGAGGATTTTCCTAGTAGAAAGGGAAAAAGCGTTCATGATCTGAGGCTAGGAGCGTGGTCGCGGAGGCTGCCAGTCCGTTCCTCCGCCGTCCTTGCCCGTTCCTCCGAACCACCTCGAGGTGCTGATGTCCGACGACCTGCGCGCGCTGATCGAGCGGTCCTGCCTGCCGGAGGGGTTCACCCCCACCCCGGTCGAGGGGCTGGAGTTGTTCCGCATGGCCGAGAGCGGCGAAGTCCAGCCGGAACCGCTGCTCGACAGGCCGGTGCTGTGCGTCGTCGTGGCCGGGAGCAAGGTCGCGACGATGGGCCGGCGGACGATCAGGTTCGAGCCGCACACCTGCACGGTCACGTCGATCGACCTCCCGGTCACCGGGGTGCGCGTCGACGCCACCGAGGCGGAGCCGTTCCTCGGGATGCGGCTGCTGCTCGACCCGTTGGTGGTGCGCGAGTTGCTGCTGGACCTACCGGTGCCGGAGAACGGTGAGCGGGCGGACTGGGCCGTGCTGTCGAGTGCGCTGCGTCGCGACGTCGCCGATCCGCTGCGGCGGCTTCTGGCCACAATGGACGATCCGCAGGACGTGGCTGTGCTGGCGCCGTCGATCGTGCGGGAGATCGCGTACCGCCTCCTGCGCGGACCGCAGCGCCCGCTGCTGACGCAGATCGCGGACCCCGCCGGCAGACTCGCGCGCGTCGGCGACGCGATCGCGCGGATCCGGGAGCGCTACGCCGAGCCGTTGCGCGTCGAGGACCTCGCGAAGGTCGCCCTCATGAGCGTGTCCTCGTTCCACGAGCACTTCAAGGCCGTCACCGCGGTGAGCCCGCTGCAGTACCAGAAGCAGTTGCGGTTGCGGGAAGCGCGCAGGCTGATCCTGGAGGGGACGGCGGACGCCACCACGGCGGGACACCGGGTCGGGTACCGCAGCGCCTCCCAGTTCACCCGCGAGTACAAGCGGATGTTCGGGGCCCCGCCGATGCGCGACACTCGGCGGCTCGGACACGTGTCCTGAGCTCGCAAGGGTTGTGGTCCGTCCGATGTGGATCTCGGTGTCGTGCTGGTGAGCTCACGGATGCGACCCGTCCGACCACGACAGAGCATGGGCGGACGGGACCCGTGAACAGGATGTAGAGGTGGCCGGTGGCGGATTCGCCCGAGCATTTCTCGACAGACATGAAGCTCTGCGTCAACGGCGTTGTCCGCTCGCTCACGCTGGACAACCGCACGACGCTGCTCGACGCGTTGCGCGAGACGTTGCACATGACCGGTACGAAGAAGGGATGCGATCACGGACAGTGCGGTGCCTGCACGGTGCTGATCGACGGCAGGCGGGCAAACAGCTGCCTGCAGCTCGCGGTCGCCGTGGGGGACCGCGAGATCACCACGATCGAGGGCCTCGCCACGGAGGAGGGGCTGCACCCGCTCCAGCGGGCGTTCCTCGACTTCGACGGTTTCCAGTGCGGCTACTGCACTCCGGGACAGATCTGTTCGGCGGTGGGTGCGATCGACGAGGCGAACCGGGGCTGGCCGAGTCACGTCACGGCGGACGTCGCCGCGGGTGTCGGGTCGGCGAGTGAGCTGGACGGTGCCGAGATCCGCGAGCGGATGAGCGGAAACCTGTGCCGGTGCGGGGCGTACCACGGCATCGCCGCCGCGGTCGAACGTGTGGCGAAGGGCGAGTCATGAGGCCGTTCAGGTACGTGAAGGCGACGGACCTCGGTGAGGCCGTCGCGGTGCTCGTCCGGGAGCCGGGCTCGATGGTCCTGGCGGGCGGTACGAACGTCGTCGACCTGATGAAGCTGGGTGTGCTCAAGCCCGGCACGCTCGTCGACATCACCGGACTGGGCCTCGACCGCGTCGAGCACCGCCCGGACGGCAGCACGCTCGTCGGCGCCACGGTGCGCAACAGCGAGCTCGCCGGCGACGAGGTGACCAGGGCGCGGTTCCCGGTGCTGAGCGAGG
The DNA here is from genome assembly GCF_042721395.1 of Lentzea sp. NPDC058450. Taxonomy (NCBI): domain Bacteria; kingdom Bacillati; phylum Actinomycetota; class Actinomycetes; order Pseudonocardiales; family Pseudonocardiaceae; genus Lentzea; species Lentzea sp. NPDC058450. Next base: position 2,908 of record NZ_JBHXLO010000042.1, on the reverse strand, counting down.
CGATCCTCGCCGGTGCGTCCGGTCAGGTGCGCGGTGCCGCGACCACCGCCGGGAACCTCCTGCAGCGCACCAGGTGCGTCTACTTCCAGGACGTCAGCAAGCCGTGCAACAAGCGGGAGCCGGGCACCGGGTGCGCCGCCATCGGCGGCCTGCACCGCGACCTGGCGGTGGTCGGCACCTCACCGGCGTGCGTCGCGAGCCATCCGTCGGACATGGCGGTGGCGATGGCGGCGCTGGACGCGAAGGTCCACGTGCGCCTCGCCTACGGCGCGGAAGCGGAGTTCGCGCTGGAGGACTTCTACCGCAAGCCGGGTTTCACCCCGGACCGGGAGAACGTGCTCCAGGTCGGTGATCTCGTCACCGGGGTCACGATCCCGGCGTTGCCGGACGGCACGATCTCGCGTTACCGCAAGGTGCGCGACCGCGCTTCCTACGCGTTCGCCGTGGTGTCCGTCGCGGCGGTGCTCAGGCTGACCGCCGACGGCGTGGTGGACCACGTCCGCATCGCGCTCGGTGGCATCGGCTCGCAGCCGTGGCGAGCGTTCCGGACGGAGGAACTGCTGCTGGGTGAACGGCTCGACCGCGACCTGGTGCGCGGCGCGAGTGCCGAGGTCTTCCGGGACGCCCAGCCGTTGCCGCAGAACGACTTCAAGATCGGCCTGGCCGTCAGCCTGATCACGACGACGTTGCTCGGGATGGCGGAGGAGCTCGCATGAAGCAGATCGAACCGGTGCTCATCGGCACCGACCACGAACGGATCGAGGGCGTCGACAAGGTGACCGGCGCGGCGAGGTACAGCGCCGAGATCCCGCTCGACGACATCCACCACGTCTGGCCGGTGCAGGCGACGATCCCCAAGGGGCGCGTCCTCTCCGTGAACTCGGCCGCCGCCCTCGCGGTGCCCGGTGTGGTGGCCGTGTTCGACCACACCAACGCGCCCAGGACCAATCCCGACGTGGGAGACCCCGCGCTGCTGGTCGAGGTGAACGTCACCCTCAACGTCCTGCAGGACGACGAGGTGATCCACCGGGGCCAGGTCGTCGCCGCGGTCGTCGCGACCACGCTGGAGGCCGCCAGGGAGGCCGCCGCCGCGGTCGTCGTCGAGTACGAGAAGCACGAGCACAAGGTCGTCATGGACGTCGACGACCCCGACTTCGTCTTTCAGGAGATCCTGCACGGCGGGGTGCCGAACCGCACGGAACGGGGTGACGCGGCGGCAGCGCTGGCCGCCGCGCCCGTGCAGGTCGACGTCACCTACTCCACCCCGGCCGAACACGCCAACCCGATCGAACCGCACGCGACCACGGCCGTGTGGAACGGCGACGACGATCTGACGCTGTACGAGGCGACCCAGAGCCCGTCGTCCTTCGCGCGGATCATCGGCCCGCTGTTCGGCATCCCGGTGGAGTCGGTGCACGTGATCGCGGACCACGTGGGGGGAGGGTTCGGGTCGAAGGGTTTCCCCTTGGTGCACACCGTGTTGCCCGCGCTGGTGGCCAGGGCGATCGGCAAGCCCGTCAAGATCTCCCTGACCAGGCAGCAGATGTTCTCCCTGGTTTCACATCGCGTGCGGACGGTGCAGCGGCTCCGGATCGGTGCGGACCGCGATGGCCGGCTTCTCGCGATCGACCACGACGTGCGGCAGTACCGCCCCAGGCTGGTGCACGCCGGCCTGCCCGCGGGGGCGGTGAGCAAGACCGCCTACGCCGTGCCGAATCTGAGCGTGCGTCACCACCTCCTCAGCCTGGACGTGCCGCTGGCGGGATGGGTGCGTGCGCCGGGGGAGGCGCCCGGCATGTACGCGCTGGAGTCCGCGATGGACGAACTCGCGCACGAGCTGGGCATGGATCCGGTCGAGCTGAGGATCCTCAACGAGCCGGAGGTCGACCCGGACAACGGCCGGCCGTACAGCAGTCGTGGTCTGGTGGCGTGCATGCGGGAGGGCGCCGACCGCATCGGCTGGCACGACCGCGATCCCGCACCGGGACGGCGGCGGGAAGGGCGTTGGCTCGTCGGCCTCGGCATGGCCGCCGGGTGCTACCCGACGGTCATCCTGCCGTCCCAGGCCTCGGCCGCGGCGGAACCGGACGGCAGGTACCGCGTCCGGATCGCCGCGGTGGACATCGGCACCGGCGCCCGCACGGCGTTGACGATGATCGCCGCGGACGCGCTCGGTGTCACCGCGGACCGGGTGCTCGTCGAACTCGGTCGCAGCGACTACCCCGTCGCGCCGCTCGCGGGCGGCTCCCTCGGGACCGCGTCGTGGGGCTGGGCGGTGGTCAAGGCGTGTCAGCAACTGCGGGCGGAACTCGACCGCGGGGCGCCTCGCGAGGGGCTGGAGGTCACCGCGGACACCACCGAGGAGTTCCTGGCGCTCAAGCCTTTGACGCGGGAGGTGTTCGGCGCGCACTTCGCCCGGGTCCGCGTCGACGTGGACTCGGGGGAGACGCGCCTCGACCGGATGGTCAGCGTGTTCGGCGGAGGGCGGATCATCAACGTCCGCGGTGCCCGTTCGCAGCTGCTCGGCGGCATGATCATGGGAGTGTCCATGGCGTTGCACGAACAGCTGGAGATGGACGGGCGTTTCGGCGACTTCGCCAACCACGACCTCGCCTCGTACCACTTCGCCGCGCACGCCGACATCCACGACCTCGAGGCGCACTGGCTCGACGAACGGGACGAGGAGCTCAACCCGTTCGGCGCCAAGGGTCTCGGTGAGATCGGCATCGTCGGCGTGGCGGCGGCGATCGGCAACGCCGTCCACCACGCCACCGGTGTCCGGGTGCGTGACCTGCCGATCACGATCGAGAAGGTCCAGCCGCACCTGACCGGGCACGCCGCGAATCCGGCGTGACGGGCCCGCGCCGTCGTCGCCTCCTGTTCGGGGGTACCCGGTGGGGGCGGCGGC
>NZ_JBHXLO010000041.1:0-84587 GCF_042721395.1 Lentzea sp. NPDC058450 | reverse complement strand
CGCCTCGCAAGGGCCCCGAAGTCAAGCCCCAATCGCACACCCCAGGTCTTTCGTCGAGACCCACGCAACCAACTCTCGCAACCGCAGCCCAACCACCAGAACGCAACCCACCCCGCTGGAACAGGAACCGGCCCTACGAAACCGGCACCCGCAAAGCCCCAGAAATCACAACCCCGTCCCCGACCCACCGAACCGACCGCAAGTCCGGGACCACCACCGAGGCAGGCGTCTCCAACGCCCCCACCCCGACCCCCACCACACCGGCAGGCGCAGCAGCGATCCCCGCCGCCACCCCGTTCCCGCTGTCCTCGAACACCACACACCGCGAAATAGGCACCCCGAGCTTCGAAGCCGCCGTCAGATACCCCTCAGGACTGGGCTTCCCGGCCTCGACGGAATCCCCGTTGATCACCACAGCGGGCAGCGGAATCCCTACAGCCGCCAACCGGGCCTCCAACAACGAAGCCGGCGCCGACGTGACCAACGCCCAGCCAGACCCCAGCGACTCCACCAGCTCGACAGCCCCGGGAATCGCCGAAGTACCGTCAGAATCAGCCAACTCGATCGCATTGATCCGCTGCAAAGCCGAATCCCACAACTCAGCGGCCACGTGCATCCGAACCGTGTCCGCGGCCCGACGCCCGTGCAGCCCGTCCATCACCCGAGCCGGATCGACACCGTACTCATCAGCCCACTGCGTCCAGGCACGCTCAGCCGCCACAGTCGAGTCGGTCAACACACCGTCCATGTCGAACAGGACAGCCTCACAGCCCAGCTTCACAGTTCTCCCCAAACACAGAGCCGCCTCAAGAAGGCAGCGGGATCTCCAAACTCACGGTGCCACGCAGATCCAGCCACGCACGATCACGCCCGCGCACCAGCCGCAGCACCACCTCCGAGCAGTGCGGGCAGCGCGCCACCACACCCGGCGCGTTGTGGTAGACGTGCAGGCTCGCCACGGATCCCTTGTAACCACAACCAGAACACTGTCCAACCGCGACGGTCACGTCCACGGCGAAGATCTCCCGCAGGTCGCCCGCCAGTGCGTTGCCGTCCACGTGGGTGTCGCTCATCGGTGCTCTCCTGTCAGCCGAAGCGCTCGGTGCGGACGCGGCGCGGATCGTGGCCGAGCGCCACGAAGATGTCGGACACGGTCTCGACGAACCCGGTCGGCCCGCACACGAACACCTGGGGTTCGAAGTCGGCGGGCCACGCGTGGGTGTTCAGCTCAGCGAGCCCGAGCCGCCCAGGCCCGGAAGGCCACCCCTCCGGAACCGCGCGGGTGTAGACGAGGTGGACGTCCAGGCCGGCGTCCTCACGGGCACGGCGGCGCAGTTCGTCGGCGTAGTAGACATCAGCGGGCGTGCGCACCGAGTAGATCAACCGGAACGGCACCCGGCTGCCCTCAGCGGCGCGGGTGCGGATCATCGCCATCAACGGCGCGATGCCCGACCCTCCCGCCACCAGCGTCACCGGCGCCAGCTCCGAAGCGCGCCAGACGAACCAGCCACCGACCGGCCCCCGCAACTCCACCTCGGCGCCGACGGGCAGCACGTCGCACAGGTACGGCGACACCTCGCCGCCGTCGACCCGTTGCACGCTCAGCTCGAACCGCTCCCCGTCTGGTGCGGAGGAGATCGAGTAGCTGCGCTGCACCGAGTAGCCGTCGGGAGCGGTCAACCGCACGTCGACGTGCTGGCCCGGCAGGTGGCCCGGCCAGCCGGGCACGTCGAACACGAGGCCGCGCGCACTCGCGGTGAGATCGGTGGCCTCGGCGAGTGCCGCCACCCGCCAGGTCAGTCGCCCTGATACCGCTGCTCGCGCCATGGGTCTCCGTAGTCGTGGTAGCCCGCGCTCTCCCAGAAGCCGGGTTCGTCCTCCAGCAGCAACTGGATCCCGCGGACCCACTTCGCCGACTTCCAGAAGTACAGGTGCGGCACCAGCAGCCGCGCCGGGCCGCCGTGCTCGGGCGTGAGCTCCTCGCCGTCGTAGCGGTAGGCGACCCACGCCTGGCCGTCGATCAGGTCTTCCAGCGGCAGGTTCGTGGTGTAGCCGCCGTAGGACTGCACGAGCGCGAAGTCCGCGGCCGTCTCCACGTCCTCCAGCAGGACGTCGAGCGACACGCCCTTCCAGCGGGTGCCGAGCTTCGACCACTTGGTGACGCAGTGGATGTCCGTGGTGATCTTCTCCGCGGGCAGCTCGATCAGCTGCTGCCACGACCAGTCGTAGCGTTGACCTGCCTCGGTGTTGATCGTGAACTGCCACCGGTCGGTCGTCACGCGCGGCGTGGGGCCCGCCGTGAGGACCGGGAAGTCCTCTGCCAGGTACTGACCGGGCGGCAACTGCACGTCCGGTGACTGGCGCCGCCCGGTGAAACCGGGAGAGACGATTGGCATCGTGTCAGTAGACGACAGCGGCGCGCCGAACGCCACTGCTGATCACGGAGGTCACATTGGACGTGCTGGTCGAGACCGTCGGCGTGGTGACGGTGATCCGGATGAACCGCCCGGACCGCCGCAACGCGGTCGACGGACCGATGGCCGCGGCGCTGAAGGACGCGTTCCTGGAGTTCGAGGCCTCGGAGCAACGGGTCGCGGTGCTCGTCGGGGAGGGCGGGACGTTCTGCGCCGGCGCCGACCTCACGTCCGTGGGCGATCCGGAGCGGCGCAACGAGCTCGATCCCGCCGGTGGTGGGGCCGGACCGATGGGACCGACGCGGCTCGCCCTGAGCAAGCCGGTGATCGCGGCGGTCAGCGGGTACGCGGTGGCGGGCGGGCTGGAGCTCGCGCTGCTGGCCGACCTGCGGGTGGTGGAGAGCGACGCGGTGTTCGGGGTGTTCTGCCGCCGGTGGGGCGTGCCGTTGATCGACGGCGGGACGGTGCGGCTGCCGCGGATCGTCGGGCTGGGCCGGGCGCTGGACCTGATCCTGACCGGACGGCCGGTGCACGCCGAGGAGGCCCTGGCCATCGGGCTGGCCAATCGGGTGGTGGAGCCGGGTCACGCCCTGGAGGCCGCGCTGGAACTGGCCGAGCAGATCGCCGGGTTCCCGTTCGAGTGCGTGCTGGCGGACCGGGCGTCGACCTACGGCGGACTGGACCTGCCGCTGGCGGAGGCTCTCAGGGCGGAGGGGGTGGCGGGCGTGCCGATCGTGGCGCTGGAAGGAGCGGCCGGCGCCGCCAGGTTCGCGGGCGGCGCCGGCCGGCACGGAGTGTTCGGTGCGGAAGGTGACGGCTGAGGTCCTGCGGTCAGCGGAGCCATCGGACCTTCAAATCCGGGTTGCGGGCGATCTCGCGTTCGGTGAACTCGCCCTTCACCCATTGCTTCTTCGCGTACAACCGCGCCTGGTCGGTGTGGTGCGGCGAGGCCGGGTCGGCGGACTGCCCGTAGACCAGCAGCGAGCTCATCCGCGGCCCGGCACCGGTCAGCTCCACGGCCATGACGAAGCTGGTGCCGTGCGGGATCCCCGTGGGCATCCCCGGCCGCGGCGGTCCCGGCACCGAGATGACGTTGAAGCAGCCCTCGGGCCCGCGGCAGCCGTGGATCGGCACGCCCTCGTACTGCTGGAGCGCGTCGAGCGGCACGTCCACCGCGACCCCGGCGGCCGCGAACACCTTGACCGTCTCGGCGAACGCCCGCTGGACGCCCGGATCGGCCGCGTTGACGCCGCGCGGGGTGTGCACGGGGTCGGCCGGGTCGAACGGCACCTGCCACAACTGGTTGCCGGGCCTGCCCGCGAGGACCAGGAATGAGCGCCAGAAGTACGCGCCGCGACTGGTTTCGCCGGTATCACCCGTACCCGACCAGGCCGCGAGCGCCGCGCACGCCGCGCGGACGTCCACGAGCTGACCGTCGACCGCGGGCAGGCTCGGGTTGGCCTGGCACATCGCGACGACCGCCGCCCGCCCCTGTTCGGCGGTGAGGTTGCGGTTGCCGAACATCGCGGATTCCAGCGCGGGCAACGAGAAGCGGTTCGTGCCGATCATGTCCAGGCCCAGGCGGGTGCGCGCGGACCGTTCGGTGCCGACGTCGCCGACGATCGACGGGTAGCCGGTGAGCGGGGCGGCGGGGTTCGCGAGCCACGGGCTGTCGTTCATGTTGCTGACGTGGTCGCGGCGGACCAGCGAGGGCAGCCGCGACGGCCCGAACCGCCCCGGCGTCACGGCGTCGGGATCGGTGCCCCAGCCGCAGTCGGACCGGCTGCCGTCCAGCACCACCAGGCCGATCGGAACGGAGGTGGCGCACCGGGCCCGCAGCGAGTCGGTGACGTGCGGAACGACCTGGACGTCACCGTAGTAGGCGGTCCCGGTGGAGTCGGAGGCGAGCGTGTTCACCCACGGCAACGCCTGGTGCCGGGCGAGTGCCGCCCGCAGCTCGGGAACGCTCCGGGCACGGGCGATGGCGAGCCACTGGTCGACGACCTGGAGGTTGCCGAGGTTGGCGTCGCGCAGCACGAACGCGCTCGACTCGGTCCACTGCAACGCCCGGTCGTCCTCGACCACCGGGCCGTCCGGGGTGCGGTAGAGCGTGCGCGTGACCCCGCCGGCGGTGACCTGCTCGGCGATCATGCGGTGCGGCCTGCCGTCGACGAGGTAGCTGGTCGGGTCGCCAGGGACGAGGGTGAGCTTCGCGAGGGTGATCGTGTGCACCTCGGACGCCGTGTGGGTCCAGCCGAGGCTCTCGTTGTGGCCGATGTTGACGATCGGCACGCCGTACAGGCCGGCGCCGCTGACGTTCAGCTCGCCCGGGATCGTGACGTGGTGCTGGTAGAAGCGGAACGTGTCGGCCCAGTCGAAGTGCGGGTTGCCGAGCACCATCCCGCCGCCGGTGGTCGACTCGCTGCCGAGCGCGATGCCGTTGCTGCCAGGGCCTTCCTGCGCCACCCGCGCCGGAGCGGTGATCGCCGAGCCCGGCGGCTGGGCGGACACGAGCTGCTCCTGGAAACCCTCGCTCCCGGTCAGCCCGGCGACCTGGTGCACGCGCCGCCACACGTCGATCTCGGTGATCGGCCGAGCGTACGACGCACACGTCGCTGGCACGCGTTTCCTTGCCAGGTAACGGTTGTAGCCGCTGACGTACCCGCGCACCAGATCACGGGCCTGCTTCGACGGGCCGTGCGCGAGCGCCCGTTCGACCACCCCGGACCGGTTGAGCCGCTGGTAGTAGAGGTCGCTCGCCGCGTTCTCCTGCCCGAACCACCGGGACCGCTGCGCCGCCAGCGTCACGACGATCTCCGCCATCACGCAGACGTTGTCCTCGGCGAACGCGTACCCCAGCCCCTCCCCCGCGCCGCGGTAGTCGCCCGCGAGCACGTGCGGGATGCCGTACGAGGTCCTCCGGATCACCGTGCCGCTGTCCGCGACAGCAGGACTCGAACTCAGCAACCCGGTCAACACCAGCATCAACGCCAGTAATCGGCGCATGAGCACTTCCCCCTCATTCGTTGTGCAGAACGGTGGCGATCGACTGACGTGCCGCTCCCCTGGCCGGCACGACGGCGCCCAGCACGGCGATCAGCACGCCCGTGCAGGCCAGCAGCGCCAGCGAGGGCGCGTGGTAGACGTTCATGAGGATGTCGATGGCGTCGGACTGGCCCGCCCGCGCCATCAGCGGCACGACGAACTGGTGCGCGGCGATCCCGGCCGGCACGCCGACCAGTCCGCCGAGCACGCCCAGCCCGCCCATCGACGTCACGAGCAGCACGGTGACCTGGCGCGGGGTCATCCCGATCGACTTGAGCATGCCCAGGTCGCGGCGGCGCTCGCGGGCGTTGAGCACCACGGTGTTGAACACCCCCAGCGCCGCCACCGCCCCGAGCACCAGCGTCAGCACGACGGACGCGCTGATGATGATCACGGCGGTCGACGACGTGCCGTCGCGGGGCGGCAGCACGCGCAGACCGGGGTCACCGGCGCTCACCGCGGCGGTGAACGTCTCCCGGGACGCCGAGGTCTGCACGAGGTACGAGCTGGCACGCGCACCCGGCGCGAGAACGTCCACAGTGGACCAGTCGGCGAAGATCTGGTCGGCGTTGTTGGTCAGCACGACCCCGGCGATCCGCAGCTGCGTCCGGTTTCCCCGCGCCTGCACGGTGATCGTGTCGTTCAGCGCGAACCCGCGCTGGTTGAGGAACCTCGACGGCACCGCGACCTGGCCAGGTCCGTCCGGCCAGTGCCCGCTGAGCACCCGAGGCCGCAGCAGGGTGTCGCCGCGCTGGAAGTGGATCGTCGTCTCCTGGGTGCCGCCGGCGACCTCGGCGTCGATCCTGGTCGTGGCCAGCACGGCCTCGACCCCCGGCGTCGCGCGCAGCATCGCCTCGTCCCCGGCGTCGCTCAGCCGCGCGGCCGGGCGCTGCTGCCCCGGCATCGCCACGTCCGGCGCACCCGGCGGCGGTCCGGCCATCAGCTCGAACCGGCCGGGATAGGTGTAGCCGGGGCGCACCGCGTCGTTGTAGGCCGTCACCGACGCCGTCAGGCCGGTCGCGAGCGTCACGACCAGGACGCCGAGCACGACCGCGGCGAGCGTCAGCGCGCTGCGGCCGACGCGGGCGAACGGCAGGCCGAGGCCGAGGCTGATCGGGCGCGGAAGCCTGGTGCCGCTGAGAAAGCGCTGGATCCTGAGCGCCCGGCCGGTGTGCGTGGTGGTGCCCGCGCTGATCGCCCGCGCGGCCGGGAGCTCCCGTGCCCGCAGCGCCGGGACCAGGGCCGCCAGCACCACCAGGAGCGGCATGCCCAGTGCGGCAACGAGGTTCACCCACAGCGGGAAGCTCAGCTCGTCGACGCCGAACCCCTCGACGGCGTCCTGCACGATCGGCTTGGCGAAGACGTTGCCGACGAGCGTGCCGAGCAGGCAGCCCGCGACGGCCGGGATCGAGATCATCACCAGGTACACGGCCATGACCTGGTCCGGGGTGAACCCGATGGCCTTGAGCATCCCGATGTGCCGCAGTCCCGCGACGACCGCGCCGCTCACGACGTTGGCGACGATCAGCACCGCGACGACCAGGCCGAGGACGCCGAAGATCAGCAGGAACGGGATGAACACGCCGAGCTCGGAGGTCGCCTTGTCCTTGACGGTGAGGTGCGAGAGCGTGCCGAGCAGGCCGTCCTGCGGCAGGGACGCGACGAACGCGGCGACGTCGGCGGCCTCGGCCCGGTCCAGCCGGTAGAGCACCTGCACCGCGGTCGGGTGCAACGCCGTGACCTGGCCGGGCGTGACCCAGGCGTCGGCGGAGCCCGTCACGGAGTGGGCGAAGCCGACGACCGTCAGCGCCGGGCCGTCCGGGGGCTTCAGCTGGAAACCGACGTCGACACGGCCCTCCGAGCCGGGCGCGCGGTTCAGCACGATCTCGCCGGGGTTCTCGGCCCACCTGCCCTTCCACACCGGCAGGCGGTCGACGGGACCGCCGGGGTCGGCGCGGCCCACGACGGTGAGCGTGCCCAGGAAGACGTCCGTGGCCGAAGTGTCCACAGTGGCCTGGTCGAACGGCCCGGCGGACACCCCGCGCCGCAGGTCCCCGGTGACCTTCCCGGGGTCGAACTCGGCGGCCACGTGGGCACCCTGCCGGTCCGCGAACGCCCGGTCGAACGGCGCGGCCGCCGCCTCCAGCAGGCCGAGCGCCATCACGAGCGTGGCACTGGCCGCGCACACCACGACCCCGATCACGATCGTCTGCAGCTTGCGCCGCCGCACCGCCGCCCAGGCCGCGGACCACACCGCGGTCACGCGCGCTCCAGGCTGTTCTCGCGGGCGATCCGGCCGTCCACGACCTCGATCAACCGGGTGGCGCAGCGGGTCGCGAGGCGTTCGTCGTGGGTGACGAGCAGCAGCGTCTGGCCGATCTGGTTGAGGTCGAGCAGCAGGTCCACGACCTGTTCGCCGGACCTGCTGTCGAGCGCCCCGGTGGGTTCGTCGGCGAGCAGCAGCGCGGGCCGGTTCATCAACGCCCGCGCCACCGCGACGCGCTGCCGTTCCCCGCCGCTGAGCTGCGCCGGGTAGACGTTCCTGCGGTTCGCGATGCCGAGCTCGCCGAACAGCTCCAGCGCGCGGGTGCGGGCCTGGCCCGGTTTCGTGCCGGTCAGCTGCGCGGCCAGCGCGACGTTGTCGAGCGACGACAGGTCGTCCAGCAGGTTGAAAAACTGGAAGATCATGCCCACGCCACGGCGGCGGAACAACGCGAGGCCCGTCTCGCTCAGCGCTCCCAGGTCGGTGCCGTGCACGACGACCTCGCCGGACGTCGGGCGGTCCAGGCCCGCGATCATGTTGAGCAGCGTGGACTTGCCGCTGCCGGACGGTCCCATCACCGCGACGGCCTCGCCGGCGTGGACGGTGAGCGACACCCCGGCGAGCGCGGTCGAGTCGCTGTACTCCTTGCGCACGTTCGTCAGTGCGACGACGGCGTCTGCGTTCTGCATGGCGGCAATACTTCTCAGCCGCGCGGCCGGACGCGTCAGTCTGCGGTGGTAACTCGGCGTTCGGGGTCATCCCGGGGATGTAGGGACTGCATCCGGGGTGTGATGCGCGGGCCGTCCCGGCTCTGTCACAGTGACGGGGTGTGGGAGCTGGTGGTGGCCGCGGTCGCCTGCCTGACCGCGGGTTTCCTGGCGGCACGGCTGGTGGCGGCCCGGCGCGCTTACACCCGTGCGGTGGAGGAACGCGGCTGGTTGCTGGAGCGGGAACGGGAGTCCGCCGCCCGCGCCGCCGTCGACGCCGAACGGGCGCGGATCGCGCGCGAGCTGCACGACGTCGTGAGCCACAACGTGAGCGTGATGGTGGTGCAGGCCGGAGCCGCGCGGCGGGTGCTGTCCGACGGCGAGGAGGCGACCGACGCGTTGCTGGCCGTGGAGAGCGCGGGCCGCGACACGATGACCGAGCTGCGGCACATGCTCGGCCTGCTCGCGCCGTCCGGTGACAGCGACGACCTGCTGGCGCCGCAACCGGGTCTGAGCCGGCTGGGATCGCTGGTGGACAAGATGTGCTTCGCCGGGCTGCCGGTGGAGGTGCGGGTGTCGGGCGAGCCGCGGCCGTTGCCGTCCGGCGTCGACCTGACGGCGTACCGGATCGTGCAGGAGGCGCTGACCAACGCGTTGAAGCACGGCGACGGGAGGCAGGCAGAGGTGACCGTCCGCTACGCCGACCACGCATTGCGGATCGAGGTGCTGAACTCGGGCCCCAGCGCGCTGACCGGCACCCCGGTGTCCACTGAGGACGGACACGGGCGCGGGTTGCTGGGGTTGCGCGAACGCGTCGCGGTGCTCGGCGGCGACCTGGACGCGCGCCGCCGTCTCGGTGGCGGGTTCCGGGTCCGCGCCAAGATCCCGATCGAGCGCCCGTGAGCGGCCCGCGCGTGGTGATCGCGGACGACCAGGCGTTCGTGCGCGTCGGGTTCCGGATGATCCTCAAGTCCGGTGGCGTCGAAGTCGTCGGCGAGGCGGCGGACGGCGCCGAGGCGGTGGCGGTCGTGCGCGATGTGCGGCCGGACGTCGTGCTGATGGACATCCGCATGCCGACCATGGACGGCCTGGAGGCGACCAGGCGGATCGTCCGCTCCTCGGACACCTGCCGGGTGCTGATGCTGACGACGTTCGACCTGGACCGGTACGTGTACGACGCGCTGGCCGCCGGCGCCAGCGGGTTCCTGCTGAAGGACGTGACGCCGGAACACCTGGTCGCGGCCGTGCGGCTGATCGAGACGGGCGACGCCCTGCTCGCGCCGTCGATCACCCGCCGGCTCGTGGAACGCTTCGCCTCCGGCGCGGCCCCGGTCGTGCACCAGGACCTGACCGCCCTGACGCCCCGCGAACGCGAGGTGCTCACGCTGGTCGGCGGCGGCCGGTCCAACGGCGAGATCGCCGCGCTGCTGACGTTGAGCGAGGCGACGGTGAAGACGCACGTCGCCCGCGTCTTCGCGAAGCTCGGCCTGCGGGACCGCGCACAGGCCGTCGTCCTCGCCTACGAGACGGGCCTGGTGACCCCCGGCGCCTGACTTCCGTGCTGGCACGGATCCGCCCGCGGCGCGAGGTGACGAGACTCGGAAGCCACCACTTCAAGGAGGCGACCATGTACGCGCAACTCACCTACTTCGACGGACCGCGCAGCCCCGAGCAGCTGGCCGCCGAGGACTTCGCGGCCACCGAGCGCATCAAGCCCGCGGTCGGCGCGGTGCCCGGCACCATCCGGACCTACGTGCTGCGCCAGGCCGACGGCGCCGAGGTGATCCTGACGATCGCCGAGACCGAACAGGCGCTACACGACATCCGCGACGCGATCATGGGCACCTCGCTGCTGCCCGGCGAGAACCCGGACCTGCTGCCGGGCGCCGACCGCGTCGAGATCTACCCGGTCCACGAGGTCTTCGAGCACGGGGCGACGTCATGACCGCCGTCCACGCCCTCGCCCCCGGCCGCTGGCAGGCCGACCTCGCGCGCACCACCGCGACGTTCACGGTGGGCAACCTCGGCCGCAGGACGCACGGCACGGTCCCGGTCACCGCGGGTTCGGTGGAGATCGGCCCCGACGGTGCGCTGGTGGGCGTGCGCGGCACGCTCGACCTGTCCGGCATCTCCACCGGCATCCCGAAACGCGACCTGGACCTGCGCCGGCGCGGCCTGCTGGACCTCGACCGGCACCCGACGATGAGGTTCGTGGCGACGTCCGCACGGGTCATGGACGACGGCTGGGAGGTGACCGGCACGCTGACCTGCCGTGGCACGGCGGCCGAGCTCACCGGGGTGGTCGTGGTGGACGACCTGGTGCTGACCGCCACCGCCCGGCTGGACCGCAGGGCGCTCGGCATCCGCGCGCCGTCGTTCCTGATCGGACGGTGGGTCGACATCACGGTGACGGCGGCGATCCGTCAGTGATCCGGTCTCGGTCACCGAAGTGGACCTAAGGATCCGCCGGAAACCGGTCCACCTCTTGTACCGGTCTTTTCGTGCCGCGAGACCGGTACCGGCGCCGCGCAGTACCGTTCTCGCAGCACAACGCCCCAGGACCGATCCAGCCGCATGACATCGATGTCGGCGCCGCGAATTCCTGTCTCGTTTGTCTTGTTGACCAGGGAGCTAACGCAATCGAAGCTTCCTGGCAACGTTGTCAGGACAGGGATCGGAGCACGCAATGGCGCAGGACTTCGGCAGCGGCGTCTCGCGGCGGCAGGCGTTGACCATGGGTGGCGGGCTGCTCGCCGGGTTCGGGTTGAGCACCCTGCTGCCCGCGACCGCGTCGGCCGCGCCCCAGCAGGCCGCGGCGCAACCGAAGACGATCGACCTCGCGTTGTTCCGTCCCGTGTCGGTGTCCTCGACGGACTACGCGGCGACGCCCGCCGAGTTCGCCGTGGACGGCCTCGCGCAGGTCGGCGTGCAGGGCTCCGGGTGGCGGGCCGCGCCGGGCGACGGCCAGTGGATGATCGTCGACCTGCAGGGCCGCTGCGAGATCAGCTCGGTGGTGCTGACGTTCGAGGCCAAGCCCGGTGACGGCCCCTTCGACGCCAACGCCTCGCGCGCCGAGACCATCGGCACCGAGATCCTGTCGAGCTACGCGGTGGCGTTCGACCTCGACGTCTCCGACGACGGCAAGGTGTGGCGGACGGCCTACCACTCGGAGTCCGGTGCCGGTGGCGCGATCACGATCCCGTTCACGCCGGTCGTGAAGGCGCGCTGGGTGCGGTTCTCCGCGACTCGCAGATCGACGACGAACCCGTTGGGGCTCAACGGGTTGCAGGTCTACGGCACCAGCCGCGACAACCGGCCCGCAGTCAAGGGCTGGACCAACTGGCCGGTGCAGGACCACCCGAACCCCGCGTTGACCGTGGCGGCGGACGGGTCGGTGCCGCTCGAGTCCGGCTGGGTGCTGACGATGCAGGACTTCGCGCCCGGCAAGGACGGCGCCGCGCTCTCGGGCCAGAACGTCGACACCCGCGGCTGGGTCCCGGCGACGGTGCCGGGCACGGTGCTCGCGTCGCTGGTCGAGCAGGGCCACCTGCCGGACCCGGTGTACGGCATGAACAACCTCAAGATCCCCGAGGCCCTGTCGCGGCACACGTGGTGGTACCGGCGGTCGTTCGGGCTGCCGCGCGGGCTCGACACGGGTGCGGGCCGGCACGTGTGGCTGGAGTTCGACGGCATCAACCACGAGGCCGAGATCTGGCTCAACGGAGCCAGGATCGGCGCGGTCAGCAACCCGTTCGGGCGGGCCGCGCTCGACGTGACGTCCACGCTGCGCCGCTCGGGCGACCAGAACCTCGCCGTGAAGATCACGCCGATGCCGTTCCCCGGCAGCCCCGGCGACAAGGGCCCACGCGGTGAGGCCTGGGTCGGCGCGAACAGCACGATGTTCAAGAACTCCCCCACCTACCTCGCGGTGTCGGGCTGGGACTGGATGCCCGCCGTCCGCGACCGCGCGTCGGGCATCTGGAACCACGTGCGGCTGCGCTCGACCGGCGCAGTGGTCCTCGGCGACCCGCGCATCGACACCGTGCTGCCGGACAAGACGACCGCCGAGGTCACGTTCACCGTGCCGGTCCGCAACGTCGAGGCCGCCGCGAAGAACGTCACCGTCACCGCGGAGTTCGACGGCGTCAAGGTGAGCAGCACCGTCACCGTGCCGGCGAACTCGACGCAGGACGTCGTGTTCGCGCCGTCGACCCACTCGCAGCTGCGGATCAAGAACCCGAAGCTGTGGTGGCCCAACGGGTACGGCGACCCGACGCTGCACGACCTGACGCTGACGGCCTCCATCGGCAACGCCGTGAGCGACCGCAAGAAGCGCAAGTTCGGCATCCGCCAGGTCACCTACCAGTACGACCTGCCGATCACGATCGTCGACGGCGCGGCCGAGCAGACCGTCGAGTTCCCGTACCAGCAGGCGCGTTACGTCCGCATGCAGGGCGGGCGGCGTGCCACCAGCTGGGGTTTCTCGATCTTCACGATGTCCGTGGCGGACAGCAAGACCCCGGACACCGACCTGGCGCGCGGCAAGACGGCCACCGCGTCGTCCGACGCCGACTGGACCTCCCCCGGCGCCGTGACCGACGGCGACCCGAAGTCCCGCTGGACGTCGAACTACAACGACAACGAGTGGGTGCAGGTCGACCTCGGCGCGGTGACCTCGTTCGACCGCGTGGTGCTGCGCTGGGAGACGGCGTACGCGGCCACCTACAAGATCCAGGTGTCGCAGGACGGCGACGCCTGGACCGACGTGGCGGAGAAGGACAACTCGCCCAAGCCGCTGATCATCCTCGTCAACGGCGTGAAGATCTTCGCGCGCGGCGGCAGCTGGGGCTGGGACGAGCTGCTGCGCCGCATGCCCGCCTCCCGCGCCGACGCGGCCGTGGCGCTGCACAAGGACATGAACTTCACCGTCATCCGCAACTGGGTCGGCTCGTCCTACCGCGACGAGCTGTTCGACGCGTGCGACAAGTACGGCATCCTGCTGTGGAACGAGTTCTGGCTCGGCTGGTCCTCCGACCCGGCCAACCACGACCAGTTCTTCGCGCAGGCCAAGGACACCGTGCTGCGCTACCGTTCGCACGCCTGCTGCGTCGTGTGGTTCGGCTGCAACGAGGGCAGCCCGCCCTCCGCCGTGGACAAGGTCCTGCGGGAGATCGTCCACACCAACACCGACCTCATGTACCAGCCGAACTCGGCCAGCGGCGTGATCACCGGCGACGGCACCTACCGCTGGGTCGACCCGCGCACGTACGGCACTGGCGAGGCCACCGGCGGGAAGTTCGGGTTCTGGAGCGAGATCGGCCTGCCGACCGTCTCGACCGCCGAGAGCATGCGCAACCTCGTCGGCCAGGGCAACGCGGGCTGGCCGATCGGCGAGGCCTGGTACCACCACGACTGGTCGGAGAACAGCAACCAGCAGCCCAACGGCTACAAGGCGGCGATCGACGCGCGCCTCGCGCCGTCGAGCAGCCTGGACGAGTTCTGCCGCAAGGCGCAGTTCGTCAACTACGAGAACATGCGCGCCATCTTCGAGGCCTGGAACGCCCGGCTGTGGAACGACGCGACCGGCGTGCTGCTCTGGATGTCGCACCCGGCATGGCACTCGACCGTCTGGCAGACCTACGACTACGACATGGACGTCAACGGCAGCTTCTACGGCTCCCGCAAGGGCTGCGAGCAGCGGCACGTCCAGGCGAACCTGACCACCTGGCAGGTCACCGCCGTCAACCACACGGCGTCACACCTCGTCGGCGTGACGGTTCGCGCGCAGCTGTTCGGCCTCGACGGCAAGGCGATCGGCCAGGCCCAGGAGCAGAAGCTCGACGTCAACGCGACCACGGCGACGAACCTGTTCACCGTGCCGTTCACCGACGCGCTGCCGGCGTTCCACCTGCTGCGGCTGACGATGACCGACGCGCAGGGCAAGCAGATCTCCGAGAACACCTACTGGCGCTACCGCACGCCGGAGTCGATGCACGCGCTCAACCAGCTGGCGTACACGCAGCTCACGACGACGTTGAGCGCCACGAAGGACGGCTACACCGCGGTGGTCCGCAACACCGGCAAGACGGTGGCGGCGATGGTCCGGCTGTCGCTGCGCGAGCGCAACGGCACCGACCGCGTGCTGCCGACCCTGTACAGCGACAACTACTTCTGGTTGCTGCCAGGGGAAAGCCGCACCGTCACGGTCGACCCGCAGCGCGACGTCAACCGGCCGAAGCTGCTCGTCGAGGCGTACAACTCGGCTCCGAAGCTGAGCTGAGGTCCTCCCGCCCTGGGTGCCGTCGTGCCGACGTTGCGGTCAGCGCGACGGCATCCAGCTCCACCAGGAACGCCGGGTGGAACGTACCCAGCACCGCGGGAGCCCGTCCGCGCCGATCACCGCCTTGCACGCGTCCTGGTCCCACTCGTGGATGGCGAGCGCCCACGACAGGCCCGTCGGGCCGCCGCAGACCTCGCTGTTGAACCAGTGCCCGAGCTTGCCGATCCCTTGCGCGAGCGCGATTCCCGGCGTGGCCGCGTCTGCCGGCGGTGGCAACGTCACGCCACTGGGTCGGACTGGGAACGTCGGCCCGGCGCACCTGGCCGACGGTAGCCGGATCAGGCCCCGCGCACCGGCGTTTCCGGCGCACGGGGCCCTTGGTCGATCAGATCGCGCCCCCGACGATCGGCAGCACCACCTTGCTGACGCCCAGCGAGACGTTCAGCGCGATGCCGCTCGCCCCGGTGTCGGTCGCGATGTACCCGCTGTGGTTGGTGACGAGCACGATGCCGATCCGGTGCCCGGCCGGGATCAACGCGTCCCTGGCGTGCAGCTTCCAGGTGACGTCCGCGGTGGTCCCGTTGGTGGGCAACGGGGTCGAGGACTCCAGCGACAACCTGTTCTTGGTGTCGATGGCGCCCTTGGTCAGCATCGTCGCCGACACGGCCTGGATCGAGACCTCCGGCGGCTTGGCGCAGCCGGTGCGGTCGCGGAGGTCGTTCTTCGCGCACGTCTCGGTGGACAGCTGCAACGGGCTGCGCTCGCTGAGCACCGCCTGGCTCGTCGGGCCGTAGTCCACCAGCAACGCCGTGAGCGGCGTCGACGCCCGGTTGGACGCGACCCGCGCGGTGATCCGGACCTCACCGGACAGGCGCGCGTCCTTGGTGAGCGGTGCCGTCACGTAGGCGAGGCGGCGCGAGTCGGCCGTCTCCGGGTTGGCCATCATGAGCGACTCGCTGAGGTTCGCGTTGTCCCCCAGGCGTTGCGTGCCGCCCGTGACCGGGGACGTCGTGAGCGAGCCGGACATGCCGTTCGCCGCAGGGCCGAAGTACAGCGTGGTGTCCTGCGTGTTCGGCCGGGGCCAGCTCGCGGCCTGCTCCCAGCTGCCGTCGGGCTTCTGCACGTCGGCCATCGGCTCGTTCATGATCCCGTTGTCCGCGCCCTTGAGCCAGTGGTCCATCCACAGCCCCATGACGCGCTGCCACTCGGCCTGCCGGAACGAGATGGGGTCGAGGTGCCCGCCGCGGTGCAGCCAGATCTTGCGCGGCACGTTCCGGTCCTGCAGCTCCTTCCACCACCGGCCGAACTGCGACGGCTTGACGTTCCAGTCCGCCTGCCCGTGCACCACGAACACCGAAGCGGTCGTGTTCTGCGCACCAGGCCGGTAGTCGCGCGCCTTCCAGAACTGCGTGTAGTCCCACGACTCGTCGCCGTCGTCGGCCGTCAGCTTGTCGAAGACAGGCTTGCACTTGGCCTTCTGGGCCGAGCTGACCACGTAGTTGGCGAGGAACGTCGGGTAGTTCGACTCCCAGCCCTTGTAGCCGATGCCCTGGTCCCGCGCGTACTCGTACCAGCTGGAGATCGCGGCGATCGGCACGATCGTCTTGACACCGGGGATGTTCGCCGCGGCGGCCGCGTTCGGCAGCGTGCCGTTGTAGGAGACGCCGAGCATGCCGACGTTGCCGGTGCTCCAGGTGGCCTTCGCCTCCCGGCCGTCGGCGTAGAACGCCTTCGCCCGTCCGTTCAGCCAGTCGACGACCGCCCTGACGCTCGCGGTGTCCTCCGGGCCGCCCGTGGTCGGGCAGCCGGTGGAGCGGGAGGTGCCTTGCATCTCCATCTCCACCACCGCGTAGCCGCGGGGGACGAAGTACTCGTCGTACCAGCGGCCGAAGCCTCTGGGGACGTTCGCGCTCGACGCCTTCGCCGCACCCAGACCGTAGTAGGGGCTGGCCTCCATGACGATCGGGACGCGTTCGGTGGTGTCCGGCCGCATGACGTCCGCGGCGATCCTGTCCAGCCTGCCGTCGGCGTCACTGTCTATTGCGGACTCGACGTAGACCGTCTCGGTGATCGCGGCAGGGGCTGCGATTGCCGGTGAGGCGGGTGTGTGGATCGTCGCGGCGGTCAGCAGGGTGGCCGCGACGAGGTAGACCCTTCGCATTGGTTCCTCCGTTGGAGGGCCCGGGCGAGCAGCAGGGGTACTTCGTGTTTCGGGCCCTCTGTACGGATCTCACCGGGTTCGGCCGGGTCGCCGGTACGGCCGAAAGATCTAAACCAATGCGGATCTTGGTTGGCGGTTGACGGCGCGTGGTCGCGTTCCAGCGGGGTTGGTCGCGTTCCCGGGGTTGGGCTGCGGTTGCGAGGGTTGGTTGCGCGGGTCGTGACGAAAGACCCTGGGAGTTGCGATTGGGGCTTGACCTTGAGCCTCTGGCGGGATGCTGGTCGTCCGGAAAAGCTGGGCTGAAAAGCGCCCGGCCGATCCGAGAGGGTGGCATCCCGCCCCCTCAAGGTAAAGCCCCAATCGCCTTGAGCGGCGTAACCGGCTCCCAGCCGTGCATCAGCCCGTTCGGGCTCGCCTTCGGCTTCGCGTGCCAGGCCTCGTAGGTGGCTGGGTTGCGTTGACGGCTGTCCGGTTGAGAGCGCGCGCCTGGCTTGCGTTGTGGTCACCTCACGATGACGACTGCCGTTGAGCGCGCGCCCCTACCCCTCGCCTCGGTCAGGCAGCGACCAGTTCCTTGTCCCGGTTCGGGGTCTTGACCTTCGGCTTCTTGTTCGGCAGCGACAGGCGGAACACCTTGCGCCACGCCGAGAACACCTGCTTCGGCAGCGGACCGGTCACGTACTCCAGCTCGTACTTCTCGAACAGGGCCTTCACCTTCACCGCGACCTCGGCGTAGCGGTTGCTCGGCAGGTCCGGGAACAGGTGGTGCTCGATCTGGTGCGACAGGTTGCCGGTCATGAAGTGCATGGCCTTGCTGCCGCTGATGTTCGCCGAGCCCATCATCTGGCGCAGGTACCACTGGCCGCGCGTCTCGCCCTTGATGGAGCGGCGCTCGAAGACCTGCACGCCCTCGGGGAAGTGGCCGCACATGATGACCGAGTGGGACCAGAGGTTGCGGATCAGGTTCGCGGTGAAGGTCGCCGCCAGGGTCGTGAGGAACGACGGGCCGGACAGCAGCGGGTGGATCACGTAGTCCTTGAGGACCTGCTTGCGGATCTTGCGGCCGACGGCCTTGGCGCGGGCGCGGAACTCCGGGTTCTTGCGGCGGCGCTTGTGGAGGTTCTTGCCCAGCTCGAGGTCGTAGGCGGCGATGCCGTACTCGAAGAAGCAGGCGTTGATGAAGTTCCAGACGGGCTGGCCGAGGTGGATCGGGTGCCACTTCTGGTCCTCGTCCACGCGCATGATGCCGTAGCCGAGGTCGTTGTCCTTGCCGATCACGTTGGTGTACGTGTGGTGGAGCTCGTTGTGCGAGTGCTTCCACTGGTCGGCGGGCGAGACGTGGTCCCACTCCCAGGTGGTGGAGTGGATCTTCGGGTCGCGCATCCAGTCCCACTGGCCGTGCAGGATGTTGTGCCCGATCTCCATGTTGTCCATGATCTTCGCGACGGACAGACCGGCGGTGCCGATGATCCAGGCCGGTGGGAAGAACGAGAACAGCAGGATGCCCCGGCTGGTCAGCTCCAGCTTGCGCTGCGCCGAGATGACCTTGCGGATGTAGGCGGCGTCCTTCTCACCACGGCTCGCGATGATCTCGTCGCGGATCGCGTCGAGCTCGCGGCCGAGCTCCTCGATCTGCTCTGCGGTGAGGTGCGCGGTGGGGTCGATGGCGGTCATGAAACTCGCTTTCCGGGGACAGTGGCTGGGGATGGGCCACTTCGCGGGGGGAGGAAGTGTGTGGTGGGTCAGCGTTCGAGTTCGCAGGGGCCCGCCGCGGCGGACACGCAGGTCTGGACGAGCACGTGGGCGGTGGGGCTGTCCTCGGCCTGGGTGATCTCGCCGGTGCGCAGGTCTCGCACCGCGCCGGACTTCAGCGGCGTGACGCAGCCGAAGCAGATGCCCATGCGGCATCCGGACGGCATCAGCACGCCCGCTTCCTCGCCGACGTTCAGCAACGGCGTGGCGCCGTCCGCGTCGACCGTCTTGCCGGTCTTGCCGAACGTGACCTCGCCGCCCTCGCCCGCGACCACGACGGTCGGGCGGAAGCGTTCGGTGTGGAGCTTCTCGGCGATGCCGTGCTCGGCCCAGTGCGCCTCGGCGGCGTCGAGCAGGCCGGTCGGACCGCACGCCCACGTCTCGCGCTCGGCCCAGTCGGGAACCAGGCGGTGCAGTTCGGCGACGTCGAGCATGCCGTCGGTGTCGGTGTGCAGCTCGACCAGCGTCAGCGACTTGTCCGCGACCAGGTCGTGCAGGTCGTTGCGGAAGATCACGTCTTCCTTGCGCGGCGCGGAGTGCACCATCACGACGTCGGTGAGCTTCGCGTCGCGCAGCATGCCCATGGCGGGCGTGATGCCGCTGCCGGCCGTCAGGTACAGCACCTTCGCGGGCTTGGCCTTGGGCAGCACGAACTCGCCGGTCGCCTGGTCGAGCTGGATGATCGTGCCGGGCTTCGCGTTGCGGACCAGGTGGCTGCTGACCTTGCCGTCCGGGATCGCCTTCACCGTGATGGTGATGCGGCCGTCGGCCCGGTGCGTCGGCGACGTCACCGAGTACGCACGCCACAGGCGCACGCCGTCGACGTCGATCCCGATGCGGATGTACTGACCCGCGACGTGACCGCGCCAGCCCTTGCCGGGCCGGATCACGATGGTCGCGGCATCGGCTGTCTCGCGGTGCACCGCTTCGATGCGACCGCGCAGGTCAGCGCCCGCTCGGAGGGGGCTGACCAGGTCGAGGTAGTCGGACGGCAGCAGTGGCGTCGTGACCAGCTCAAGCAGTTTCCACGCCCTGCTGCGGAGGGCGGCACTCGTCATGACTCCAGCTTGATGCGCCTCAGGGCGTAAAGTCCTGTCCGTAGGACGTGAATCTGCAAGCCCGGATTGTTCGCAGGGAACAAATCGTGACGCACGCAATGCGGCGAGCCACCGAACTCGCCCTCGACGAGAAGACCGTGACCGCGCTGCGGGCGGTGCTCAAGACGACCGCCGACGAGGTGGTCCGCGCCATCATCGCCGAGGTGCCGAGCTACGCCAACGCACTTTCCGGACGCATGGGTGGCACCATCCGCCGTGCCGTTCGCACCGCGCTAGGACACTACTTGGACCTGGCCGGCGGCACAGGCGGAGGCGGCGACGCATCGGACGCCGCCTACGAGCTCGGCCGCGGCGAGGTGCGCGACGGCCGCTCGATGGACGCCCTCCTGAGCGCCTACCGCGTGGGGGCCCGCGTGGCCTGGCGAGGCCTGGCCGCCGGGGCCGTCCCCGCAGGCCTGCCCGCCGCCGAGGTGGCGAAGTTCGCCGAACTGACCTTCGCCTACATCGACGAGCTGTCGGCCGCGAGCGCCGCCGGCCACGCCGACGAACTCGCCGCACGAGGCCTGGCCCACGAACGCCACCTCGAACAACTCGCCCGCGACCTGCTGGCCGGCGCCAGCGCCGAGGTGTTGCAGGCCGCCGCCGCACGAGCCGTGTGGCAACCACCGTCCACACTGACCGTCGTGCTGCTGCCCGCGTTCCAGGCACGGCCCGCCTACCGCCTGCTCGACCCCGGCACCCTGGTGCTCGACGACCTGCCGGACTCCCTGGGCGTGCTGCTCGTGCCCGACGCCGACCGCGCACACCTCTTGCGGCAGGTCATCGGCCGTGCGGCGGTGGTCGGCCCCGCACGTCCTTGGATGCGTGCGTCGGCCTCCTACGCACGGGCCGTACGCGCGCGCTCGTTGTCTTCGGACATCCGCGACACCGAGGAGCACCTCGCGTCTCTGGTGCTGAGTGCCGACCCCGACGCGTACGCGGACCTGCGGGCGCGCGCGCTCGCGCCGTTGCTCGAGCTGCCCGCCGCTACCGCGCGGAAGCTGGAGGAGACGTTGCGGGCGTGGCTGTTGCACCACGGGCGGCGGGAGGAGGTGGCGGCGACGTTGTTCGTGCACCCGCAGACGGTGCGGTACCGGATGCAGCAGCTCCGCGACCTGTTCCCGGATTTGGCGGCGCCGCGGCGGGTGTTGGAGTTGACGCTGGCGGTGGGGCTGCCGACGGCGGCGGAGTAGCGCCAGGCATGGATTGGGTGCGCGTGGGCCGCAGGTGGCGCAGGCAGTGGGCTGGTGCGCGAGTCGGCGGGTTGGCGGCTGGCGGGGCCGGCAGGTGTGGCGGCGACAGGCAGGACTGGCCAGCCGGAGGGTGGGTGAGCCGGCAGGCCTCGGGTCGGCATCCTGGCTGCGGGTTCGCGCTCGAGCTGCCGGTTCGTGCCTGAGGCCGCGACCTTCCTGGTCAGCTTGAAAGCGCCGGTCGCCCACCCCCGGAATCACTCCGGCGAGCTTCTTCTCGGTCTGCACTGAAGCAATAGCGAGACTTGGGGTGGCGCAGGCCACACCGGCGCGAGAACCTCGACCGCGATCTCGACGTCTTGCGGAGTGTGAGAGCCATCCGGGGTGAGCCGGCCGACCTCGACGAGGAACAACTCGTGCGCCGCGTGGCACGGGGTGATCGCCGTGCGTTCGAGGAGCTGTACCGCCGGACGTCGCCGTGGCTGACGGTGCGGCTGCGCAGGCGGTGTTCGGACGAGCAGGTCGTCGCCGAGGTGTTGCAGGAGACCTACCTGGCGGTGTGGCGGGCCGCTGATGCCTTCGCCGGGGCGGCGGCCGGGGGTAGTGCGGTCGGGTGGTTGTGGACGATCGCGGCGCGCAGGTTGATCGACGCGTTCCGCAGGCGGGCGCACCATGCGTCACCGCCTGCGGCGGCGGCCGCGGAGCATTCGGTGCCGGGTGCCGAGGAGGCCGTGTTGGACGGGGTGGTCGGGGACGAGGTGGGGGACGCGTTGCGGCGGCTTGCGCCCGAGTTGCGGCAGGTGTTGCAGGCGATGGTGCTGGACGGGTTGTCGGTGCGGGAGACGTCGGTGTTGCTCGGGGTGCCGGAGGGGACCGTCAAGACGCGGGCGCGGCGCGCTCGGATCGCGATGAGGGAGGCGCTGGCATGACCGTTGACCATCCGACCGAGCTGTTGTTGCGCCGGTATGCGCGCGGGGACGAGGACATTCCCGCTGACCAACTGTGGGCCGTCGAGTCGCATATGGAGTCGTGTGGGCCTTGCCGTGGCCGGTTGGCTCCCGAGCCGATCGCCGAGGCGGTGTGGGCCGAGATGGCGCCGTTGCTCGAGCGGACGCCTCAGATGCCCCGGCAACGGCGGCGGCCGCACGGGTGGGTGTCGCCGGCGGCCGGGCCCTGGCTCGCGATGATTCTGCTGGTCACGGCTGCGGCGGTGGCGTTGGACCGGGTCGGGGTCGCGGTGGGTGACCGGGTGTCGCTGGTGCTGTTGATCGCACCTGTGCTGCCGGTCCTGGGGGTGGCCGCGTCGTGGAGTCGCGCGCTGGATCCCGCCTTCGAGCTGACCGCCGCCACTCCTAGGGCCGGGTTGCCGTTGGTGTTCCGGAGGACGGCGGCGGTGCTCGCCGTGGTGATCCCCGGCCTGGCAGGAGCCAGTCTCATCACGGACGTCGGTTTCGTCCGGTGGTTGTTGCCGTGTCTGGCGTTCACGCTCGGCACGCTCGCTCTCGGCACGCTCATCGGCGTCACGCGGGCCGCCGTGGCGCTCGTCGCGGCGTGGGCGGTGGTGATCGTGGCGCCGACGATCGCGTTCACGACCACGTCCACGGCGTTCGACGCGCACGCCGCGCCGGTGTGGGCGGTCGTGATCGCCGTGAGCGGCGCGGTGATCGTGGCGAGAAGGATGACGTTCACGCGCCTGGAGGCCGACCGATGACCGCGCCCACCACGTACGCCTGGGAGATCGAGGCAGAGAACCTCGAGGTCAAAGCCGGCCGGAAGACGGCAGTCGACGGCGTCACGCTGAGAATGGGGCGCGGCGTGCACGGGCTGCTGGGCCCCAACGGCGCGGGCAAGACGACGCTCATCCGCGCGCTCGCGACGGTCCTCAACACCAAGGGCACCCTCAACCTGTTGGGGGGCATGGAGCTCAGAGAGCTCAGGAAGCGGATCGGGTACCTGCCGCAGGAGTTCGGGCACTACAAGCGGTTCACGGTCCGGGAGTTCGTCGCGTACGTGGCGTGGCTCAAGGAGATGCGCGACATCCCCGCGGCGACCCAGCGCGCGATCGACCGGGTCGGGCTCGCTGACCGCGCCGACGACAGGATGAAGACGCTGTCCGGCGGCATGATCCGGCGGGTCGGCATCGCGCAGGCCATCGTCAACGACCCGGAGATCCTGCTCCTCGACGAACCCACCGCGGGCCTCGATCCCGCTCAGCGACTGAAGTTCCGCGAGTTGCTCACCGAACTCGGCACCGACGCGTGCGTGGTCGTCTCCACGCACCTGGTCGAGGACGTCGCCGCCGCCTGCACCGACGTGGTGCTGCTCTCCCAAGGCAAACTCGTCTTCCAGGGCACCCCCGACCAGCTCCAGGCCCAAGGCACCGACCGGCACCCCGGCGACAGCCCGATCGAACGCGGCTACAGCGCCGTGCTCGGCCTCTCCGGCACGTGGTGAGCCACGTCACAGCATTCCGAGAACCCGAAGGGCGCCAACGCCGTCTAGCCGGGTGAAGCGGAAATGACTTGAGGGAGAACAGGATGCGGGCGATCGAAGCCGACACCCTGGTGGTGCGCAGGGGAAAGCGCAACGCGGTCAACGGGCTCAGCCTGAGCCTCGGCCGAGGCGTGCACGGGCTGCTCGGCCCGAACGGCGCGGGCAAGACGACGTTGATCCGCACGCTCGCCACCGTGCAGGCGCCGACCAGCGGAACGCTCCAGCTGCTGGGCGAGAAACCGAACGGGTTCAAGGCGGTGCGCCGCAAGCTCGGGTACCTGCCCCAGCACTTCGGCTACTACAAGCGGTTCAAGGTGCGGGAGTTCGTCGAGTACCTGGCGTGGCTCAAGGAGATGCCCGCCAGGCAGATCCCCGCAGCCGTCCACAGTGCACTCGACCGGGTGGGCCTGACCGACCGCGCCGACGACCGCATGAAGTCGTTGTCCGGCGGCATGATCCGGCGGGTCGGCATCGCGCAGGCCATCGTCAACGACCCCGAGATCCTGCTCCTCGACGAACCCACCGTCGGCCTCGATCCCGCGCAACGACTCAGGTTCCGCGAACTGATGACCGAACTCGGCCAACGGTCGTGCGTGCTGATCTCCACCCACCTGGTGGAGGACGTCGCGGCGGCCTGCACGGACGTCGTGCTCGTCAACGAGGGCGAGCTGGTGTTCCGGGGAACCCCGCAGGACCTCACGAACGCCGGCACGGACGCCCACGTCGGCGACAGCCCGATCGAACGCGGCTACTCGGCGCTGATCAGCGCGAACGCCGGGGGTGCCTGGTGACCGGACTGCGCATCGAACTGCGGCGCTCGACCGCGCTCTGGGCCGGACTGGTGGTCCTGGTGTCGAGTGTGGGAATGCTCTGGCTCGTCACGTCGCCGAGCGCGCTGTGGCCAGGGAACTCGACGTCGGCCGTGCTCCAGCTCCGCCTCCCGATCGCGTACGTATGGGCGCTGGTCGTCGGATTGGCCACGCTGCAGGGGATGCGCGACAGCCGGGCGGGCGTCACCGAACTGTTCGCCAGCACGTCCCGCCCGAGCTGGAAGAGGCTCGGCACCCTCGCGGGCTCGGTGGCGGGCGTGGTCGCGGTGGCGGCGGCCCTGCTGTGCGCGGGACTGGTCGTGAAGGTCGCGCTGGGCGGCGGTTTCGTGTCGATCGGGTTCGTCCCACTCGCGCTGACCGTCGTCCTGGCACTCACGTCGAGCACTCTGCTGGGCCTCGCCATCGGCAGGTTGCTGCCGCACCCGCTGACGGTCCCGGTGGCGCTGGTCGCGACGTTCATGCTCGCGACGACGGGCGGCCGCGCGGTCGAGGCGCGCTCCCCCGGCGACGAGATCTCCCCCCTCGCCCTGCTCACGCCGGTCATGGACCCGCCGGGCTCCGACCTCGTGACCACCTCGACGTCGGTCGACCTGGGCCAGCTCGCGTGGTTCACCGGCCTCGGCGTGACGGCGTTCCTGCTGTTCGTCGCCCGCACGCACGTCGGCCGGCTCGCCGCGCTCGTGCCCGCGGGACTGACGCTCGCCCTGGCGTTGTCGATCATGCCGGCCAAGTACTCGGACGTGCTCGTGTCGGATTCCATCGCGAGCAAGCTGGTGTGCGACAGCACGGTCTGCGTCGGCCAGGTGCACGCCGACGACCTGCCCAAGGTCGCCGAGGCGGGCAAGGCGGCACTGGCCAAGCTCGCCGTGCTGCCCGACGCGCCGAAGGAGGTCCACGAGGACACGTCG
Organism: Lentzea sp. NPDC058450; assembly: GCF_042721395.1. Lineage (NCBI taxonomy): Bacteria > Bacillati > Actinomycetota > Actinomycetes > Pseudonocardiales > Pseudonocardiaceae > Lentzea > Lentzea sp. NPDC058450. The sequence continues at coordinate 59,447 of NZ_JBHXLO010000041.1, read as the reverse complement.
GCGATGGCGCATCTCGTGGCCACGCAACGCAGTCCGCGGACCGTCTACCTGAAGACGACGGGCTACCCGCGTGCACTGACGATGACATCGGACGAGATCCGCCTGGAACTGCTCGCCGGCGCGGGCGTCGCCCCGTGCGCCGAACCGTACTCCTTCAACACCTACGAGGGCACAGTCCGCTACATCACCGCCGGCTACTTCAACGGAGAGCTCGCGCGGCTCGCCTCCGAACCACTCATGTGGAACAACGACCGGCTCCGCGCGGACATGGACCAGGCGTGGCAACAGTTCCGCGCGCAACCCGCGAACGAGCAGCTGAACCGGATCACCGAAGTCCGGCAGATGCTGCTCAGGTGCGAGGACTCCGAGCGGACGCTGGACGTGCTGAAGGCGGGCCGATGAGGCCGCTCGCGCTCTACGCCAAGTCCCGCAACGTCCCGTCCGCTCTGGTCGTCCTGCCGGTGGTGGTGCTGATCGCCTGGTCCGCGCTGCGCTCCCCGTGGACACCGCTGAGCGCGTCGCTGACCAGCCTGGCCGCCGTCCTGGTGACCACGGTCGGCCTCGCGGGCCAGGACCCGGAGCTCGACCGGTCCACCGCCGTCCCGTGGCCGCTCTGGCGACTCGCCCACCTCCTGCTCGCCACGATCACGGCCACCGCGGCGGTGCTCCTGGTGCAGGAACTGGGCTACGAGCCGTTCAGCGCCGCGTTCGTCGTGCGCGACACGGCGGGCATGATCGGTCTGGCCGGGCTGGCGGCGGCGGTCGCCGGGGCCAGGCTCGCCGCCACCGCGCCGGTGCTGTGGTGGGCGGTGGCGGCGATCATGCCGCCGGGCGAGTCCCTCACGTCCAGGATCGTCACCTGGCCGCTCGGGTCCCCGGACGACGCCGCGACGACGTGGACGGCCGCGCTCCTGTTCCTCGCCGGGATCACGGCCTACAGCGTCAAAGGCAGCCGTTAGGCGAGGGTCTCCAGCGCGATGTAGTCCGCGATCGCCTGCTGCCCCACGATGTTCGCGTGAACGCCGTCGCCCGTGTCGTAGCGCGGGTTGACGGCGTTCGGCCTGATCGGGTCCTCCAGCACCTGGTCGAAGTCCTGCACGGTGGCGCAGGTGTCCGAGCAGTCGCCGCCCCGCTTCACGAAGTCGTTCACGGCGTGGCGGTCGATGTTGTTCTGGTCGCTGTACCCGGGACGCGGCGTGATGGGCGTGACGTGCACGGAGATCCCGGCGTTGCGCAGCCGCTGGAACACCGCGCGGTAGCTGGTGACGATCTCATCGGCCGTGCAGCCGTTCGCAACGTCATTCGTGCCGTAGTAGTAGATGACATCCGTGACGCCGTGCAACGCGAGCACGTCGCGTTCCAGCCGTGTCATCGCGTCCAGCCCGACGAAGGCCGCCGGGGTGCGCGGGCACACCGCGCTGGTCGTGCCGCTGATCCCGGCGTTGGCGACCGCGAACTGAGGGCCACCAGAGGCCACGATCCGGCGGGCCAGCACGTCGGTCCAGCGCTTGTTGGTCCCGAGCTCGGTGCACCCCGGACCGCAGTTCGTGCTGCCGATGCCGTCGACCACCGAGCTGCCGAACGGCACGACCGTCCCGCGCAGCCGGGGGTTCACCACGTCGACCGCGCTGACCACGTACGTCGACTGGACCTTCTCGGTGAACGCGGCCCCCGCGTCGGTGGTCCTGTCCCCCGACCCCGCCGGGGACAGGTAGTTGTCCCGGAACGCCGACTCGTGCCGCCCCGGCACGACGTCACCGGCGACGTGCATGCTCACCGCGAGGTCGGCGCCGGGTGTCGTGGCCAGGTTCGTCCGGTCGCTCCACATCTCGCCCCCGGCGGGGATCGTCACCGACCGGCGCCCGTCGAACGTCACCTCGCGCGTCCCGTCGACCGCCGCCCCACCGGTGCTCACCGCCACGGTCGTGCGGTCGATCGTCAGCGGTTGTTTCCCGAACGTGTTCTGCACCCGGATCCGGACCGCGCTGCCGCCCTGGCTCAGGTGCGTGATCATCCGCATCGACTGGTCGTGCAACGTCACGGGCGCGAGGTGCTGCTGCGACTGCGCCCACGACGTGAACCACACCGGGCGGTCAGCTTCGGCAACGGGCGTGAGCAGCGCACCGGCAACGAGCACGGTCGACACGATCGCAGGGGTTCTCATGCCCATGGTTCTTACCGCTTCGTGACGGTCGCGTCACGTCTCGTAATCACGCGATAAGATCAGCTGACCAGACCGCGCCGGTACGCGTAGACGACCGCCTGCACCCGATCCCGCAGGTCGAGCTTGGTCAGGATGCGCGACACGTAGGTCTTCACGGTCTCCTGGCTGATCACCAGCGCCGCCGCGATCTCGCTGTTCGACAGTCCCTCCGCGATCAGCCGCAGCACCTCCAGCTCCCGTGGCGCGAGCGAGGTCTCCGCGACCTCCTCGGCGGGCCGGATGCGCGCCGCGAACCGTCCGACGAGCTGCCGCGTCACCTCCGGCGCCAGCAGCGCCGCACCGCTCGCGACCGTCCGGATGCCCTGCAGCAACTGGGCGGGCGGCGCGTCCTTCAGCAGGAACCCGCTCGCCCCGGCCCGCAACGCCTCGTAGACGTACTCGTCCAGGTTGAACGTCGTGACCACCAGGACCTTCACCGGATCGGGCACGCCGGCGCCCGCCAGCAACCGGGTCGCCCCGATGCCGTCGAGCACCGGCATCCGCACGTCCATCACGACGACGTCGGGCCGCAGCCGTCCGGCGAGGTCGACCGCCGCCCGGCCGTCCCCGCACTCCCCCACGACCTCCAGGTCGGGCTGCGCGTCGATGATCGTCGCGAACCCCGTGCGGATCAGCGCCTGGTCGTCGCAGACGAGCACGCGCACCGGTGCGGTCACGCGGGGTTCCCCGCCGGGATGCGGGCCTTCACCACGAACTCGCCGCCGCTGCGGCCCGCCGAGAACTCGCCGCCGAGCACGTCCACGCGCTCGCGCAGCCCGGCCAGCCCTCGCCCGCTGCCCCCGACCGGACTGGACGACGCGTCGCCCGCCGTGCCGACCTCCACCGTGATGTCCCTTTCGCCGTACCGCACGTACACGTTCGTCTGGTTGCCGTGCGCGTACTTCAACGCGTTCGTCAACGCCTCCTGCACCACCCGGTACGCCACGGCCTCGGCGCTGCCCGCGTCACCGGTCGCCTCGCCCTCCTCGGCGAACTCGACGGGCTGCCCGGCGAGGCGGGTCTGCTCGACCAGCGTGCGCAGGTCGCCGACGCGTTCCGGGCTGTGGTCGGGGTTCAGCAGGTCGAGCAGGTGCCGCAGGTCGGTGAGCGACCGCCGGCCGGTGTCGGTGATCGCCTGCAGCGTCTGGTCCAGCTTGTCGGGTGCCGCCGACAGGTACCGCGCCGCCTCGGCCTGCACGACCATCGCCGTCACGTGATGGGTCACCACGTCGTGCAGCTCGCGGGCGATCAACGTCCGTTCGGCGACGCGGGTGGCCGCCGCGACGTGCTGCCGCCGTTCGGCCTCGGCACTGCGCGAGAGCCGCAGCCACGCCCCGATCGCCCAGGCCGCGGCCAGCGCCAGGTAGAAGGTGACGAACCCGGCGACGCCCTCCGTCGACCCGCTCAGGTCGAGGACCACGGACAACCCCAGGTACGCGGCGGAGGCCGCGATCACCGCGGCCCGCCGGTCGTGTTCCAGGTGCAGCCCGGCGCTGATCAACGCGATCGGCAACGCCGTCCCCGCGACCGTGTGATAGCCGCGCACCTGGTCCACGACGAACGCCGCCGACACGAGAGCGAGGCAGACCAGCGGCCACTTGCGCCGGAAGACCAGCGGCAGGCACTCGACCGCGATCACGACGATCGCCAGCCAGTCGAACGGCCGCGTCGGCAGCTCCCCGAGCTGGGTTCCCTTGCTGTGCAACGCGGGGACCAGCGACCCGAGCGCGAGCGCCAGCGCGATCGGCGCGTCCTGGACGCGGACGTCCAAGCCGCGCCACCGCTGGAGGCTGATCACGCGCCGAGGGTAGCGGCCGGGGCGGTGGCGCCGCGGCGGGGCACGAGGTTGCCCCGGCGCTTCGCCAGCCACAGGAACGCCACGGTCACCGCGATGCCGAACACCAGGGAGTAGATGCTGGCCTCGGGCCCGAACGCGCCGCCGCTGACGATCGCCGGACCGGACGTGACGCCGTCCAGCAGCCCCTGCGGCGCGTCCTGGCCGGACACGCTCGTGCTGAAGATGCCGCCCTGCGCGAAGTTCCAGGCGAAGTGAATGCCGATCGGCACCCACAGGTTGCGGGTCGCGGCGTACGCGGCGGCGAGCATGAACCCGGCCTCGACGGCGATGGCCAGCGACGTCCAGAGCGTCGCGTTGGGGTTGAAGAAGTGCGCGAACCCGAACAGCACTCCGCTGAGCGTCAACGAGATCCACGTGCCGAAGCGTCGTTCGACGAGCCGGAACAGCAGGCCGCGGAACATCAGTTCCTCCGTCACCGCGGCCGCCGCCATGAACCCGAAGAGCGCGAGCGCCCCCGTCAGCGACCCGAACCCGCGCACCTCGTACCCGCCGAGGAACGCGATGTTCACGATCACCAGCACGAACATCAGGAACCCGATCAGCACTCCCCTGCCCAGCGCGCCGGGGGCGATCTTCCAGTCCACCTCGGCGGGTTCGCGCTGCTCGGTCCTGCGCACGATCCAGCCGTAGGCGAGCAGGGCCAGGACGGCCGCCAGCACACCGCCGGCCAGGGTGAGCGGCCAGTTCCAGCCGAGAGCCTGCACGCCGGTGCCGGCCGCCCACGACACCGCCACCACCACGACGATCTGCATCAGAATTCGCATGGCCGGAACGCTAGGGATTTCGCTCGCCCGGAACGTCCCCGCGCGGTGGACACCTCCGTGTAGCTCGCACGGGGGACACGGCTCTCAAACTTCTCGCCCCCTGAGATCCACCCCACTATCGGGTTACTTGAGCATTACTAACCCTTTACCTATGCTGTGCGGCGAGGGGAGTACTTCCCAAGCGTCTACCCGGTCAGTACGGACGTCCCCAGCGACATCCCCGGGAGGCCGCCCCACCAGGGGTGAAGGAGACCTCGAACGATCGTTGTTCGAGGAGGTCCCTGCCCGTGCACTCCGTGGCATCCCCCGCTCTGTGGTTCATCAGCATCGCGGTGCTGCTCGGTCTGCTGGTCGTCGACTTCCTGGTCACACGGCGCCCGCACGAGGTGTCGATCAAGGAAGCGGCCGGCTGGTCGATCTTCTACCTGGCGTTGCCGTTCGTGTTCGGCCTCTGGCTGTGGTTCGAGTTCGGCAGCGGCCAGTCGCTGGAGTTCATCACCGGGTTCGTGGTGGAGAAGTCCCTCTCCGTCGACAACCTGTTCGTCTTCATGCTGCTGCTCGCGGCGTTCAGCGTCCCGAGCGAGATCCAGCAGCGCGTGCTGCTCTACGGCATCGTCGGCGCACTGGTGCTGCGCGGCATCTTCATCGCGGCCGGCGCGGCGATGCTGTCGGCGGGCACCTGGGCGTTCCTGGTGTTCGGCCTGGTGCTGTTCGCCTCGGCGGTGAAGATCCTGCACGCCGCCCTGGCCGGCGAACCCGAGGCCAAGGACACGTCGAAGATGCGGTCCGTGCGGCTGCTGCGCAGGCTGATGCCCGTCACCGACGACTACCGCGGCACGAAGATGCTCGTCCGCGAGAACGGCCGACGCGCCCTCACCCCGCTCGCCATCGTGGTGGTGGCGATCTTCGCGACCGACGTCGTGTTCGCGATCGACTCGGTGCCCGCCGTCTACGGCATCACCGAGGACCCGTACCTCGTCTTCACCACCAACGCGTTCGCGCTGCTCGGCCTGCGCGCCCTGTACTTCGTGCTGCACTCGGCGCTGGCCAAGCTCGTGCACCTCAACCACGGCCTCGCGCTCATCCTGGCGTTCATCGGCGTGAAGCTGGTGCTGCACTGGGCGCACGACGTGTGGCCGTCCGTCCCGACCATCCCGACGCCGGTCTCGCTGGCCGTCATCATCGCCACGCTGGGCGTCGTCACCCTCACCAGCCTCCGTGCCAACCGCAGGGAACCAGCCAGTTTGGACTGATCGCCATGGCCACCGCGCGCCTGATCGACTTCCTCGTGGACGTCAGCGTGACACTGCTCGTGCTGTCCGCTCTGGTGATCGCGTGCGCGGTGCTGGCGTCCAGACCCTAGGCCCTGTCCTGTGGGTCTGTCCGATGAGAGTCACGGTCGAGAGGCGCGGAGGCGGTGCCGCCGAAGCGGCCTCATACCGGGCGTATCCGGGCGCTTCGGCGGTGCCGCCTCCGCGCCCCTCGGCCGCGACTATCGCGGGCGAGACCCACAGGACAGGGCCTAGGTTCGGTGCATGCGGGAACAGCCTCTGGCCATCGAGGTGCGGGGTGCGCGGGTGCACAACCTGCGCGACGTCGACGTCACGGTGCCGTTGCGGCAACTCGTCGCGATCGCCGGTGTGTCCGGGTCGGGCAAGTCGTCGCTCGCGATGGGCGTGCTGTACGCGGAGGGCTCGCGGCGCTACATCGAGGCGTTGTCGACCTACACGCGGCGCCGGATGTCCCAGGCGCCGCGGGCCGCCGTGGACAGCGTGCGGCACGTCCCGGCCGCGCTCGCGTTGCGGCAACGGCCGGGCGTGCCGGGGGTGCGCAGCACGTTCGGCACGTCGACCGAGCTGCTCAACGTGCTGCGGCTGCTGTTCTCGCGGCTCGCGTCGCACGTGTGCCCCAACGGCCACCGGCAGGAGCCGTCGATCAACGTCGCGGCGGAGATCGGCGTGACCTGCCCGGTGTGCGGGGTGACGTTCACCCCTCCCGGAGCGGAGGCGCTGGCGTTCAACTCCGACGGCGCGTGCCCGCACTGCACGGGCACCGGGGTCGTGCGGGAGGTCGACGACGACCGGCTGGTGCCTGATCCGTCCCTCACGATCGCCCAGGGTGCCGTGGCGCCGTGGGGCATGTTCGGGTTGTCGATCATGCCGGAGGTGATCGGCGAGTTCGGGGTGCGCACCGACGTGCCGTACGCCGACCTCACTGACGCCGAACGCGAGATCGTGATGAACGGCCCGGCCGAGAAGCGGCAGATCCGGGTGCCGTCCAAGGCCGGGCGGCTGTTCGACCTGAACTTCACCTACCGCAACGCGCGGCTCGCGGTGCGGGAGGCGCTCGCCAACGCGACCACCGAACGCGGCCTCAACCGCGTCAACCGGTTCATCACCAGCCAGACCTGCCCGACCTGCCACGGCACGCGGCTCTCCCCCGCCGCGCTGGCCCCGCGGGTGGACGGGATCGACCTCGCCGAGGCCACCGCGAAGACGCTGGACGACCTGGTCGCCTGGGTTCCGCGCGTCGTGGAGTCCCTGCCCGGCGACATGCTGGCGATGGGCCGGAGCATCGCCGGACAACTGCTCGGCACCGCGCGGCGGCTGGTCGAGCTGGGACTGGGCTATCTGAGCCTGGACCGGGCATCCTCGACGCTGTCGACCGGGGAGCGGCAACGCGTCCAGCTCGCGCGGGCGGTGCGCAACGAGACCACCGGGGTGCTCTACGTCCTCGACGAACCGTCGATCGGGCTGCACCCGTCCAACGTGGACGGACTGCTCGGCGTGGTGCGGGACCTGTTGCGGGACGGCAACTCCGTGGTGCTGGTGGACCACGACGTGCAGGTGCTGCGCGAGGCGGACTGGCTGATCGAGATCGGCCCCGGTTCCGGCGCGGAGGGCGGCCGGGTGCTCGCCACCGGCACGGTGGCGGCGCTCGCCGAGAACCCGGACTCCTTGCTGGGCGGCTTCCTCGTCGGCCGCGAGCCGGTGGTCGTGCGGGAGCGGGCACTCGACACGTTCGAACACGGGCGGATCCACCTGGCCACCCGGCCGGTGCACACCGTCCACGCCCTCGCGCTCGATCTCCCGGTCGGACGGCTGACCGCGGTCACCGGCGTCTCCGGCTCGGGCAAGACCACGCTGGTGCTGGAGAGCCTCGTGCCGGCGGTGCGGGCCAAGAACTCCGGCGAACGGCCGCCCGCGTGGGTCGCCGAGGTCGACGCCGGGGCGATCACCAGGGTCAACGTGGTCGACGCGACCCCGATCGGCGTCAACGTCCGCTCGACCGTCGCCACCTACAGCGGGGTGCTCGACGACCTCCGGCGCGCCTACGCGGCGGTGGCGGACGGGCTGACCGCCAGCGACTTCTCCTACAACACCGGGTCGTTGCGCTGCCCGCGCTGCGAGGGCACCGGGGAGATCTCGCTGGACGTGCAGTTCCTGCCGGACGTCGACATCGCCTGCCCGGACTGCGGCGGCACCCGCTACTCCCCCGCCGCGAGCGAGCACGTCCGCGACGGGATCACGTTGCCGGCGCTGCTCGCGCTGACCGTGCGGCAGGCCGTCGAGCACGTGCGGGGCCTGCGGAAGGTGCGCACCCGGCTGCAGTCGCTGATCGACCTCGGCCTGGGCTACCTGACGCTGGGCGAGGCCACGACGGCGTTGTCCGGCGGTGAGGCGCAACGGCTGAAGCTCGCCTCGGAGCTCGACCGCGACCAGTCGGACGCGTTGTTCGTGCTGGACGAACCCAGCGTGGGCCTGCACCCGCTCGACGTCCGCACGCTGCTGGCGGTGATCGGGAGGCTGACCGGCCGGGGCGCGACGGTGGTGGTGATCGAGCACGACCTCGACCTGATCGCCAACGCCGACTTCGTGGTGGACATGGGCCCTGGAGGCGGCGCGGCGGGCGGCACGATCGTCGTGTCCGGTACCCCGCAGGAGGTCGTCGAGGCTCCGGGCAGTCTCACCGGGCAGTACCTCGGCAAACACCTCGAGTCATAACGGACAGGTGTCCGTTATCGTGGGCGCATGCCTGCTCGCCCTGACACCGGCCCCGACTTCATCGAGGCGCTCGCCCGCGGCCTGGACGTGATCCGCGCCTTCGGGCCACTGCGCCCGGTGATGACGCTGAGCGAGGTCGCCGCCGCCACGGACCTGGCCCGGCCGACCACCCGCCGCATCCTGCTCACCCTGGTCGAGCTCGGGTACGCGCGGCAGAGCGAGGCCGGCTTCGCGCTCACGCCGCGCGTGCTCGAGCTCGGCGTGGCGTACGTGCGGTCGATGGGGCTGTGGGACGTGGCGCGGCCGCACATGGAACGGCTGTGCGCCCGCACCAACGAGTCCGTGTCGATCGCGCAGCTCGACGGGTCGGACATCGTCTACGTCGCACGCGTGGCCGTGCCGAAGATCGTCACGCTGTCGGTGCAGATCGGCACGCGGTTCCCGGCCTTGTCCACGTCACTGGGAAAAGTGCAGCTCGCGGCGCTGTCGCCGGAGGAGCTGGAGGCCGTGCTCGCGCAGCCGACGCGGTCCGGGCTGACGTCGCGATGGCAGCCGGACGCGGCCGAGCGCGACGCGGCTTTGCGGGACGTCCGGGCGCGCGGGTGGGCGTTGACGGACGAGCAGCTCGCGCTGGGGATCCGGTCGATCGCGGCGCCGTTGCGGGACGGGAACGGCACGGTGATCGCCGGGATCAACGTCAACTGCCACGCGTCGGAGACGTCGGTCGAGCAGATGGTCGATCACCACCTGCCGTTGCTGCTGCAGGTCGCGGGCGAGATCAGCGCGGACTTCGCACGCCTGGGCACGGTGCCGCACGAGGTCGTCGCGTCCTGAGGGGTTGACCGGGCGGCGGAGAAGGTTGAGGATTCAACGGACACCTGTCCGCCAGACGGTCAAGGAGTTCCCTCATGAGTTCCATCGTCCTGAGAAACGGCACTGTCCTGACCATGGCGGGCCCGCCCCTGCCCGACCACGACGTCCTCGTGGTGGACGACCGGATCGCGGCCGTCGGGCCCGCGTTGGAGGTGCCGGAGGGGACCGTCGAGGTCGACGCCTCGGGCGGCATCGTGATGCCGGGCATGATCGACACGCACCGGCACATGTGGCAGACGGCGATGCGCGGCTACGGCGCCGACTGGACGCTGACGCAGTACTTCGTCTGGTACTACCTGGAGTGGGGCAAGGTCTTCCGGCCGGAGGACATCCACGCCGGCAACCTGCTGGGCGCCGCCGAGGCGCTGGACGCCGGCGTCACCACGACCGTCGACTGGTCGCACGGCCTGCAGACGCCGGACCACGCGGACGCCGCCGTGGACGCGTTGCAGGCGGTGCCGGGCCGGTTCGTGCTGGCGTACGGGAACATCCAGGACAGCCCGGCCTCGTGGACGGCCAAGCCCGAGTTCCGCGACTTCGTGTCGCGCCGCATCACCGGCGACGACATGCTCGGCTTCCAGCTCGCGTTCGACGTCACCGGCGACCCGTCGTTCCCGGAGAAAGCGGCCTTCGAGGTCGCGCGGGAGCTCGGTGTGCCCGTGACGACGCACGCGGGCGTGTGGGGCGCGACGAACGACGACGGCATCAGGCTGATGCACGACAACGGGTTCATGACACCGGAGTCCATCTACGTGCACGCGGCGACGTTGTCCGCCGACTCGTACCACCGCATCGCGGCGACCGGCGGGTCGATCTCCGTGTCGACCGAGAGCGAGCAGAGCGCGGGTCAGGGCTACCCGCCCACCTGGGCGATCCGCGAGCACGGCATCCCGGTGTCGCTGTCGATGGACACGTCGGTGTGGTGGAGCGGCGACCTGTTCTCGGCGATGCGCACGACGCTGGGCGCGGACCGGTCCCGCGAGCACATGGCCGCGCACGAGCGCAACGACACCGTCACGCACTCGGCGTTGCGGGCCGAGCAGGTCGTGCAGTGGGCGACGCTCGGTGGCGCACAGGCGTTGGGACGACCCGACCTCGGCAGCCTCGAAGTGGGCAAGAAGGCCGACGTCGTGTTGCTGCGCAACGAGAACTCCCCCGCGATGTTCCCGTTGCTCAACCCGTACGGGCACGTGGCGTTCCAGGCGCAACGGTCCGATGTGGACACCGTGATCGTCGACGGCAGGATCGTGAAGCGCGACCACAAGCTGGTCGGCGTCGATCTCGGCGCGATCCGCTCGCAGGTGTCCCAGACCGTCGACCACCTGCGCGCGCAGCTCGGCGAGGAGGCGTGGCAGAAGGGCATGAACCCCGACATCCCGGAGTCCAAGGTGCTGGACAACCCGTACACATACACCGAGTACCGCGGCGACACCCGGACGTCCGTCTGATGGGTGCGCTCGACGGACTGCTCGTCGCCGACTTCTCCCGCGTCCTGGCCGGCCCGTACGCGACCATGCTGCTCGCGGACATGGGCGCCTCGGTGGTCAAGGTCGAGGGCCCGGCCGGGGACGAGACCCGCACGTGGACGCCGCCCGTGCGGGAGGACGTGTCGACCTACTACCTCGGTATCAACCGGGGCAAGCGGTCGATCGCCCTCGACCTGCGCGACCCGGACGACGCCGCGCTGGGCCGCGAACTGGCCCGGCGCGCGGACGTGGTGATCGAGAACTTCAAGCCCGGCGGCCTCGCCAAGTACGGCCTCGACCACGCCTCGGTCAGCGCGGAGAACCCTCGGGTCGTCTACGCGTCGATCACCGGTTTCGGGTCGGGTGCGGGCAGTCACGTGCCCGGTTACGACCTGATGGTGCAGGCGATCTCGGGCCTGATGAGTCTCACCGGCGATCCGGACGGGCCGCCGTACCGCGCGGGCATCTCGGTGTTCGACGTGATGGCCGGCAACCACGCGGTGATCGGCATCCTGGCTGCGCTGCGGCATCGCGACCAGACCGGCGCGGGCCAGCTGGTCGAGGTCAACCTCTTGTCGTCCGCGTTGACGGGTCTGGTGAACCACAGCTCGGCGTTCGTGGCCGGCGGGGTCGTGCCGTTCCGGATGGGCAACGCGCACCCCAGCGTGTTCCCCTACGAACCGCTGCCGACCGCCGACAACGACCTGATCGTCGCGGCGGCCAACGACGGCCAGTTCCGGCGGTTGTGCGAGGTCCTGGGGTTGCCGGAGATCCCGGACGACCCGAGGTTCGCCCGCAACGCCGACCGCACCCGCAACCGCGAGGAGCTGCGGCCGGTCCTGGAGGAACGGCTGCGCACGCGCGGTGCGGTGGAGTGGTTCGACCTGCTCGTGGCGGCCGGGGTGCCGTGCGGGCCGATCAACACGATCGACGGCGGGTTCGCGATGGCCGAGCGGTTCGGGCTCGATCCCGTCGTGGTGGTCGGGGACGTCCCGACGACGCGGCACCCGATCCGGTTCTCGGAGACGCCGGCGGCCTACGAGCTGCCGCCGCCGCGGTTGGACGAGCACGGAGACGAGCTGCGTGCCTGGCTGGAGGAGGACCGTGACGGTCTATGAAACCGCGCTCGGCGCGTCGACCACCGACACGATCACGTTGCTGGGCAAGGATCTCGCCCGGGACGTGATGGGGAACGTCGGGTTCGGCGAGCTGGCGTTCTGGCTCGCCACCCAGCGCCGGCCGAGTCCCGGTGAGACCCGGTTGTTCGAGGCCGTGCTCGCGGCGCTGGCCGACCACGGGTTCACGCCGACCGCGATCGTCAGCCGCCTCACGTTCCTGTCCGCGCCCGACTCCGTGCAGGGCGCTCTCGCCGCCGGGCTGCTCGGCGGCGGGTCGCGGTTCCTCGGCGTCACCGAGGACGCCGGGCGGTTCCTGCACGCTGTCGTGAGCGGCACGAACTCCACCGACTGGGACGCGCTGGCGTTGGAAACCCTGCAGGCGCAGGGAAAGGCGCGCATTCCCGGGCTCGGCCACCACGTGCACAAGAACGGCGACCCGCGCACCGCCCGGCTCTACGAGATCGCCGAGGAAGAGGGGCTGGTCGGACCGCATCTCCAGCTGTTCGCAGCGATCGGCCGGGTGCACCCGCAGGTGCTCGGCAGGACGTTGCCGCTCAACGGCGCCGGCACGTGCGGAGCGGTGCTGGCCGACCTCGGGCTGCCGCTGGAGTTGTTGCGGGGCTTCGCGTTGCTGGCCCGCACGGCCGGGTTGATCGGGCAGCTCGCCGAGGAGCTGCGCAACCCCGTCGCCAACGAGATCTTCCTGTCCGTCGATTCGAACACCAGGTCCGTCGCGCCTGTCGAGGAGTGAGCAATGCAGCTCGTCACCGAGGACAACATCACCGCACTCGCGGAGCAGCGCTGGGCGACCGCGAAGGAACCGCGCACCGCCCAGCTCATGACCGCGCTCGTGCGGCACCTGCACGACTTCGCCCGCGAGGTGCGGCTGACCGAGGCCGAGTGGATGGCCGCCATCCAGTGGCTGACCGCGACCGGGCAGATCAGCGACGAGAAGCGCGAGGAGTTCATCCTGGCGTCGGACGTGCTCGGGCTGAGCATGCTGGTCGTGCAGATGAACCATCAGTTCGACCCGGCCGCGACGCCGGCGACGGTGCTCGGGCCGTTCCACATCGACGGCTCCCCCGAGCTCGGCTTCGGCGGTGACATGTCCGATGACGTCGACGGCACCCCGCTCTACGTCACCGGCACCGTGCGGTCGCTCGACGGGACGCCGGTGGCCGCGGTGCTGGACGTGTGGCAGGCCGACGCGGAGGGCGCGTACGAGGCGCAGCTCGACGTGGACGAGGCCCGGTTGCGGGCGAAGTACCGGGCGCGGGAGGACGGCGCGTACTGCGTGCGGACGATCACGCCGAAGGGGTACGCGATCCCGATGGACGGGCCGGTGGGCGCGCTGATCGAGCAGACCGAGATCAGCTACTTCCGGCCGGCGCACGTGCACTTCCTGCTGACGGCGGACGGGTTCGAGCCGTTGATCACGCACCTGTTCGAGGAGGGCGCGGAGTATCTCGACAGCGACGTCGTGTTCGGCACGAAGCAGGAGCTGGTGGTGCGGTTCGTGCCGCAGGAGCCGGGGCCGACGCCCGACGGCGGTTCCTCCGACGTGCCTTGGGTTCTCGCGGAGTACGACTTCGTGTTGCAGCCGTGCGCGCCGCGGTAGTCGTTCGTCCCGGTCAGCCACCGTCGCTCGCTGACCGGGGCGAGCCTTCCGCCGGACCCGGCCAGGTCGTGGTGGACGTGCTCGCCGCGCCCGTCACGCCGTTGGACCTGCTGTGCGCCAGCGGGACGTCGTACTTCGGCGTCCCCGAGACGCCATACGTCCCTGGGGTACAAGGGATCGGGACGGTCGACGGGCGTGCGGTGTGGTTCCCGACGAGTGCCGGGATGGCGCCCGGTGACGGCAGCATGGCCCCGAAGGCGTTGGCGCGGCAGGAAGACCTGGTGTTCCTGCCGGAGGTCGACCCGGTGCTGGTGGCGGCGCTCGGGTTGTCCGCGGTGGCCGCCTACCTGACGTTGCAGGTCGGCGGGCTGGTCCCCGGCGAGACCGTGGTGGTGCTCGGATGTGGTGCGGTCGGGCAGTCCGCGATCCAGTTGGCGCGGCTGCTCGGCGCCGGCCGGGTGATCGCGGCGGCGCGGTCTGAAGTGGGTCGGGAGCGTGCTGAACGGGCGGGTGCCGACGTGGTGGTGCCGCTGGAGGACGTCGGGGCCGCCGCTGCGGGCGCCGACCTGCTGATCGACCCGGTGTTCGGGGAACCGGCCGCCGCGGCCGCGGGGGCGTTGCGGTCCGGTGGCCGGTGGGTGAACCTCGGCGGGTCGGCGGGCGAGACGTCGCCGGTCACGTCGTCCACGTTGCGCAGCAAGTCGTTGCGGCTCTTCGGCTACACCAACAACGAGCTGACCGCGCCGCAGCGCGCCGACGCGATCTCGGTGATCGCGCGGCACGCCGCGGCGGGTGAGCTGACCGTGGACCACGAGGTGGTGCCGCTCGCCGACGTCTCCGACGCGTGGCACCGCACGGGTCACGGCCGGGTCGTGCTCGCCATGTAGTCCCGCACCTTCTGCAGCGTCACCGGGTCGTCCGTGCCGCCGCCGTGGCCGACCCGGTCGGTGACGACGTGGATCGCCTTGCGTCCCAACTGCCTCTGCACCTGCTCGGCCCAGACCTTCGGGGTGGCCGGGTCGAGGGTGTTGCTCAGCAGCAACGTCGGGTGCTGGCTGCGCGACGACACGGGCTTCGGGCGTCCGGTCTTCGGGCCGCCGACGCAGATCGACGTGTAGTTGCTGGAGTTCGTCGAGTAGCCGACGACCGGGGCTGCCTTCCTAGTCGCGGCCAGGTCGCCGCGTGCCTCCTGGACGGTGGAGAGCGCGAACGGCCAGTCGGAGCAGGTGTTCGGGTCGGCGTACTCGAAGCGTTCCGGCACCTCGCCGCCGGGATCCGCCGGGGTCGGGTTGCGGCCCTCGGCGAGGTCGCGCAGCCCCTTCGCCGCCTCGCCGAAGTCGCGCGGGCCGACGATCTCGAAGTAGCGCGTGATCATGGCCTCCGACCAGGGGAAGCCGTAGAACGTGCCGGGGATCTTCGTGGCGGTGCGCTGGGCCTGCCGGAGGACCTCGGCCGGGTTCCGGCCGTGCAGCGCGCAGTCCGGGGTCTCGGCACACCAGGCCGTGAACTTCGTGAAGATCGCCTCGACGCCCGCCGCGGCCGTGGTCATGAACTCGCGGCGGCTCTGGCCGGGGTTCATCACACCTTCGAGGATCGACCGGTCGACGTACTGGCCGAACCGCTCCAGGTAGCGCTCGCCGAGCAGGGTGCCGTAGGAGAAGCCGTACACGTTGATCCGGTCGGCGTGCACCGCCTTGCGCAGCGCGTCGGCGTCGTTCGCGGTGCTGTAGGCGTCGAGGTGCTGGTCGAGGCCCTTCACCCCAGTGGTGCAGGACGACCAGAACGCCTTCTGGTCCTGTTCCAGTCGGCCGAACGCCTGCGCGTCGGTCGGCGGGACGTACGGGATCTTGAGCGCTTTGGCCAGGTCGCACGTCATGGGGTGGCTTTCGCCGACACCGCGCGGGTCGAGCGCGACGAGGTCGTAGCCGGGCAGCGCGCTCCGGAGCGTGCCGAAGGTGAAGTCGCCGGGCTGGCCGGGGCCGGACGGGAAGCCCAGGATCGTGCCCTTGCTGTTCTCGGCCTTCCACCGGTAGACCCGCAGGCCGACGCTGTCGCCGCCGGGCTCGGCCCAGTCGACCGGGACGGTGAGGGTGCCGCACTCGACTCCGGGCGCGACGGGTTTGTCGCACGTGCCCCAGCCGACGTCCGGCGTCGCCGACGCTGCCGGAGTGAGGGTCAGCGTGATCATCGCGGCTGCGACCGCCGCTTTCAGGATTGTCACGACGACCAGAGTGGATCTCCGGTTCGTCCGCCCGCGTCCCGCTGCGGACTGGTGGGCGGATCAGTCTCAGGTAGCACAACCTCCTAGGGGTGCGGGCGTGATCATGGCGTGCCACCATGGACCGGGTGGATCGACGCGGGTTTCTGAAGGTCGCGGGCATCGCCGGACTGGGCGCGCTCGCGGCGTGCTCCACCACGGGCACACCGGTTCCGCCGCCACCGTCCACTTCGTCCGTTTCGAGTGGACCGCCCGACTGGGCCGCGTTGCGGTCGCGGATGTCCGGTCAGCTGGTGCTCGCGGGTGAGGACGGGTTCGCCTACCAGGGCTTCAACCCCGTGTGGGACTCCCAGAAACCGGCCGCCGTCGCCAAGGTGACGTCCGCCGCCGACGTGCAGGCCTGCGTCGAGGCGGTGCGTGGACGGGTCGCGCTCGCCGCGCGCAGCGGTGGCCACAGCTACGCCGGGTACTCGTCGCCGTCCGGTGGTCTCCAGATCGACGTGCGCGGCCTCGCCGGGGTCGAGGTGCTGCCCGGTGACCAGGTTCGCGTCGGCTCCGGCGCCGCACTGAGCGCTGTGTCGAGTGCGTTGGTGGCGGCCGGTCGTTGTCTGCCCACGGGCACGTGCCCGTCCGTCGGCGTCGCGGGCCTCACCCTCGGCGGTGGCATCGGCGTGCTCTCCCGCAAGTACGGCCTGACGTGCGATCACCTCGTGTCGGCTCAGGTCGTCACGGCCGACGGACAGCTCCGCACGGTTTCCGCTTCGAGCGAGCCCGAGCTGTTCTGGGCGCTGCGCGGCGGCGGTGGCGGCAACTTCGGGATCGTGACGGAGTTCGTGTTCGCCACCCTGCCCGCGCCGGACGTCACCGTGTTCTCGCTCTCCTACCCGGCGGGCGCCGCCGCCGACGCCCTGGGCGCGTGGCAGACGTGGATCGCGCAGGCACCGCCCGAACTCTGGTCGAACGTCGTCGTCCGCGGCGGAGCACAACCCTCCGCGCGGATCGGCGGCTGCTTCGTCGGCGGCGTCGGTGCGCTGGCCTCGTTGCTGAACGGCCTGCCGGCGCCGGCGGACCGGTTCATCCAGCCGCAGACCTACGCCGAGGCCGTCCGGTACTTCGCGGGCGGGCCGATCGCGCGCGAGTCGGCCGTGGCGTCGTCCCGCGTGGCCCGCGAGCCGCTGGCGTCGCCCGAGAAGGCCGTCGACCTGCTGGCGGGCCAGTCCGACGAGACCTACCTGATCTTCGACGGCCTGCGCGGCGCGGTCTCCGACGTGGCTCCCGACGCCACGGCGTTCCCGCACCGCACGGCCCTCGCGAACGTGCAGATCTACCTCAAGACCCCGCCGGAGGCCGCCGACGAGGCCCGCACGAAGCTCGCCGCGATCCGCGACGGCCTGGGCGCGCTGACCGGCGACACCGGCTACGTCAACTACATCGACCCGCAGATGCCGCGCTGGGCCGAGGCGTACTACGGCGGCAACCTCGCGCGCCTGCACTCCGTGGCCGCGAAGTACGACCCGGACCGCGTCTTCGGCTTCGCGCAGGCGGTGACGCCGGACCAGTGAGACGACCGGTCCGGCGTTGACCGCGTCCACTGGTCGGACCGCATCGGCCAGAAGTTCCTGATCTCACCCGACCGAGGGAACTGATCACCCGTACGCCACGACTAGATGCTCGTGGAAACGACAGGTCTGCCGGTGCGGCTGGCGGGGGTGAGCTGTGCGCACGGCGGCAGAACCGTCGTCCGCGACGTCTCGCTCGACGTCGCCGCCGGCCAACGCGTGGCGCTGACCGGCACGAACGGCTCCGGCAAGACGACCCTGCTGCGCGCGGTCCTCGGCCTGCACCGGGCGGTCCGCGGCGTGATCGAGGTCGGTGACCGCGAGGCCCGCACCTCCGCCGACTGGAGCAGGCGCCGCCGGGAGATCGCCTGGATCCCGCAACGGCAGGCGGCGGGGCGGTTCCCGTTGCTGGTGGACGAACTGCTGGCGAGCAGCGGCCAGGCCGAACGGGCACGCGTGGCGGCGGGTGAACTCGGTGTCGGAGACCTGGGGCGGCAGCCGGTGCACACGTTGTCCGGTGGTCAGTTGCAGCGGGCCTATCTGGCTCGGGCGCTGGGGTGCGTCGAGGCGGGGGCCGGGCTGCTTCTGGCCGACGAACCCACGGCGGCGCTGGACTTCGAGGGGCAGGCGGCGGTGGCCGGGCTGCTCGCGGGGTTGCCGGTCACGGTGGTGGTCGTGACGCACGACCGGGCCGTGGTGGAGCGCTGCGAGCGGGTCTTCGAGATGGCCGCCGGTGCGCTGCGGGAGATCACGTGATCTTCGAACTGCTCGAACTCGCCGCTGTGCAACGAGCCGCGTTCGCCCTGCTCCTCGGCGCCGTCGCGCTGCCGATCATCGGCGTCGTGATCATCGGCCTGGACATCATGCCGGTCCGGTTCGCCATGATGCACATCGCGTTGCTGGGCATCGCGATCGGTCTCCTGACCGGCCTGGACCCGTTGCTGTGCGCGGTGGTCGCGTGTGGACTGTCCGGCGCCGGGCTCACCCCGCTCGCCCGCAGCCAGTCCGGCCTGTCCGGTGCGATGGGCCTGCTGATGAGCCTCGCCATCGCCGCCGCGCTGCTGGTCCTGTCGATCTCCGGCGTCAACGCCTCGGCCGCGTTCGAGCTGCTGTGGGGCTCGATCCTGGCCACCAAGACCGGCGACGTCGTGCTGCTCGGCGCGTTGGCCGTGATCGTTCCGGCACTGTTCGTGTGGCGCCGCAGGCAACTCGCCCTCCTGCTGCACGACCGTGAGCTGGCGGCGTGCTCTGGCGTGCCGGTCAACCGCCTGACGCTCGTGCTGCTCGTGCTGGTGGCGGTCGCGATCGCCGGGGCGATCCGGCTGACCGGCGCGTTGCTGGTGGACGCGCTGACGTTGCTGCCCGCGCTCGCGGCCCGGCGGCTCGCGCAGTCGCTGACCGGGATGGCGTTGTGGGCGGTCGGGATCGGTGTCGTCGTCAACCTGGCCGGGTTCGCCCTGGCCCTGCTGCTGGACCAGCCTCCTGGTCCGGTCCTCGTGCTCCTGGCGGGCGCTGTCGCGCTCGCCGCTCATTTCCTTCCCGAACGGAGAACCCTCGCATGGCAGTCCGCTTCCTCGTCCCACTGACCGCCGCGTTGTTGCTGGCCGGATGTGGCTCGGCTGCGGCACCCCAGCAGCAGCAACAGACCGGACCCAAGGTCGTGGCGACGACCAGCTGGGAGGCCGGGTTCGCGAAGGCGGCCGGGGCCACGAACGTCACGGTGATCGTGCCCAAGTCCGTGCTGCACGCGCCGGACTACGACCCGAAGCCGTCCGATCTGAAGGCCGTGGCGGACGCGGACTACGTGCTGTACGCGCCGTTCGAGTCGTTCGCGCCGAAGATCACCGACGCGGCCGGGTCGAACGCGAAGAAGGTCGAGGTCGCGCTGGACAACTCGCGCGACAAGGTCAAGGCCGAGGTCACGCGGCTCGGTGAGCTGTTCGGCACGCAGGACGCGGCGCGGAAGTGGATCGGCGACTTCGACGCCGAGTACGCCAAGCTCGCCGGCGAGGTCAAGGCGAAGTGGCCGGGCGGCAAGCAGCCGAAGGTCGTCGCGCAGATGTTCGTCGGGTACGCCGCCGACCTCGCGGGCGCCGAACTGCTCGGCGTCTACGGCCCGGAACCGGTGACGCCGTCGCAGCTCGCGGAGCTCAAGGGCAAGGCCCCCCAGTTCGTCTTCGAGAACTCGCACATGAGCACCGGGACCGTGCTGCCGGACGGCGGCGCCAAGCAGATCGACCTCGTCAACTACCCCGACGACGACAACGACCTGCTCGGCGTCTACCGCACCAACGCCAAGAAGATCAGCGAGGCGCTCGCCTAGCGAGCACTCGGAGGGCGTCGCGGTCGACCTTGCCCGCGGGGTTGAGGGGGAACTCGGGCAGCACCAGCAGGTGCTCCGGGTGCTTGTAGCGGGCCAGCCCGTGCAGGAACTCCCCCAGCCCCGCGACGGTCACCGGTTCCGTCACCACGAGGCAGGCGCACAGCCGTTCGCCCATCAGCTCGTCCGGCACGCCGACGCAGGCGACGTCGCGGATCGCCGGGTGGGCGGCCAGCGCCTGCTCCACCTCGGCGGGACTGATGTTCGCGCCGCCGCGGATCACGATGTCCTTGCGCCGTCCCACGACGCTCAGGTAGCCGTCGGCGTCGAACACGCCCAGGTCACCGGTGCGGACCCAGCCGTCCTCGGTGCGGTACCGGGCGTTGAGGTCGTCGTCCACGTACCGCAACGGGCTCATCGGCCCGCGCGCGATGATCTCCCCGACGCCGCCGGTGGGCACCGGCTGGAGAGCGTCGTCGACGACCAGGATCTCGGCCACGGCGGGGTTCGGGCGTCCGGCGCCGGAACACGGCGGGTCGTCCAGCGCGGTGTGGCAGTTGACGCCGTCCGCCGAGCCGTAGACGTTGACCACGATCGCGTCGAAGAACTCCCGGCACGCCTGCGCGGTGGCCTCGTCGAGCTGAGCACCACCGGGCGCGATGACGCGGATGGACGAGTAGTCGCCCGGCTGGCTGAGGAGCATCTTGAACATCGTCGGCACACCGAACAGGTGGGTGGGTTTCGCCCGCCGGATCAGGTCCACAGTGGACTCCGGGCTGAACTTGCCCTGAAGTACGAGGGTGCCGCCGTGTCTCGCGAGCGTGACCGTCGTGCCGTTGCTGCCGAACGACGACGCCAGCGGCACCAGGAACAACGCCCGCAGCTCCTCCCCCGGCGGGATCAGCCGGCCGACGAACGCCCCGCGCCCGCCGAGCAACGCGTTGTGCGAGTAGAGCACCATCTTCGGCTCGGCCTCCGAGCCCGACGAGACGAGGATGCGCGCCGGGCCGTTGGGATCCGACCGGTGCGGCTCGAACTCCCCAGCCGGAGCCAACAACTCCGCGGTGGACCAGGCCTCTTCGACGTCATCGGCGATCAGCCCGACCGCACCGCTGCGGGTGACCAGCGACCGCGCCTCGTGCTCACCCCGCCCCACCGGGAACGGCAGCACCACCCCACCGGCCGCGGCGACGGCGAGGTCGGCGGCGACCGCGTACCTGCCGTTGGGCAGCTGCACGGCCACGACGTCGCCGGACCGCACCCCTCTGGCCGCGAGGTTGGCCGCCATCCGCAGCGCGAGCTCGTTGAGCTGCACGTAGGTCAGCTCGCCGTCGTCGTCGATCACGGCTGTGCGCAACGGGTCTAAGAACACCCGCACGGCGAACAGGTCGTAGAGGTCGCGATCCGGGTAGTGGCCCTGCTCGGCCCACTCGTGGCGCAGCGCGGCGGGCACGAGGTCGTGGACGGTGGTGGTCGTCATCGGAACCTCCAGGGTGTCAGGACTTCGGGACAACGGTCGGAGTCGAGCCCGACCACGCCGGCGAACCGGGGGTCGGCGGGGATGGAGGCGAGGTCGTCGGTGACGCTCTTGCCGTCGTGCGTCCATCCGCCGTCGCCGAGGAGCGGGCGCCGGAACCCCGGCGCCGGACGGCCGTTCGCCCGCAGCTGCAGCAGTTCGGCGGCGGCCAGCAACGACGACTCGGCGCGGATCGCCTTGCCGGTGCGTTCGCGTTGGAGCAGGGCGGCGACGGTGGTGTAGGCCCCCAGGAGACCGCCCAGCACGTCGAGCAGCGTCATCAGCGACGGCGCCGGGGGTTCGTCGGCGGGGCGCAGGAGTGCGCCGAGGCCGGTGCGGGCCTGGGCCATGAAGTCGGTGCCCAGCGGGGCGTCCGCGAGCCTGTTCGCCCAGCCCGAGGTGTGCACGAACACCAGCCTCGGGTTCACCGAGGCCAGGTCGTGGGCGCCGAGGCCGAGGCGCTCGGCGGTGCCGGGAGCCCAGTTGTGCAGGAAGACATCGGCGGTGCGCACGAGGTCGCGCAGCCGGTCGCGGTCGGCGGGGGCCTTGATGTCGATCTCGACGGCGGACTTGCCGCGGTTGAGGGCGAGCCAGCGGGCGGAGTTGGCGCCGCACATGGGTGGCATGCCGCGCAACGGGTCGCCGCCGGGTGGCTCGATCCGGACGACGGTCGCGCCGAGGAGGTGCAGGAGGTGGGCCGCCAGCGGGGCCTGGACGCGGCGGCCGGCTTCGAGCACGGTGAGCCCAGACAAGGGGAGAACACGCCGCAACTCAGCCTGGGAAACCTTCCGCGCCGTCACCGCAACATCCACTGTGGCCAGTTCGAAGGCCGGCCCACCCGTCGAGTTCGGCTCGTGCAGCCGGCAGATGCTCATCCCCGCCGCACCCGCGTGCTCCACCAACCCGGCGAACGTCACCCCCTCCGCCGCCGCGTGCAACTCCACCGGCAGCGGCGCGGTCGCCGTCGGGTACCGGAACTGGAACGGCCGCCACCCCGCCCCGATCACCCGCCCCTCGACCCCGAGCCCGGCCCAGAACGCCTGCCACACCGCAGGATCGAGCGCCTCGATCTCGAACAGCACCCCGTCCGCGCTGCGGAACGGCGGCCCGCCCGGTGCCAGCGCGGTCGCTTCCGCCTCCGGTGCTCCAGCCGCCGCCAGGTACTGCGAGACGGTGAGCATCGCGGCCTGCGCGACGCTGGTCGTGACGCCGCGAGAGCCGTCGAGCAGCGCCGCGAGCAGTCCCGTGCCGCCCATGACGCCCGCTGCCGTGGCGCAGTAGTCGAGGCCCAGGCCGCGCGGGGAACCCTGGCTGCGGCCGTGCACGTGCATCAGGCCGCACACCGCCTGGGCGCTCGCCTCGTCGGTGACCTCGGGCAGCGGTCCGCCCCAAGTAATCGCGAGTTCGGCGGCGGCCTCGACGTGGGCGGGTTCACCGGCGGCGTCCGGGAACCGGGAGACCGTCGCGCCCGACTGGTGCAGGAGCGCGCCGAGCACGTCGGCCGCGGCCGAGTCGCCGCGGACGGTGATCTCGGTGGCGGACAACGGCGGATCGCTCGTCGTCCGGTCGAGGTGCAGGGTCACGCGGGCCTCCTCCTGGCGGCGACGGTCGGTCGTCCACCAGTCGGACGGGACGCGGTCCGAGTTCCCACGAGGAAGGAAGATGCTGGTGCTGGAACGGGTTTCGGCGTTCGTCCGCGAGCACGTGTGGCCAGTTGAGACAGTGCTCGACGCCGGTGACCGCGCTGAACTGGCTCGGATCGGGGAGTTGGCGAGGTCCGCCGGGTTGTGGGCTTTGCCACTGCCGCGCGAGTTCGGCGGTGGCGGGTTGGGCCTGACGGAGTACTTCTCGTTGGCGGAACAGGAAGGCAGCAGCGATCACGGGCCGGCCGCGCTCGGGTCGGCGTGCCTGCTCGACGTGCGGATGTTCCGCCGGTTCGGCCGGCCCGCAGTCCTGGAACTGCTGAAACCCTTGGTGGCCGGGGAAATCGGCGGCAGCTACGCGATGACCGAGCCGGGTGTCGCCGGCTCTGATCCGGCCGCCGCACGCTCCACCGCCGTTCGGACGAATGACGGCTGGCTCCTGAACGGCCGCAAGTGGTTCACCAGCGGCGCCGGAAACGCCTCGTACGTCACGGTTCTGGCGAGCGGGTCGCTGTTCGTCACGACGGACTTCCGCGTGGTGCGGGAGATCCCGGTGCTGGGCGCGGCCGGTCAGTTCGAGATCGCGCTGGACGACGTGCTCGTGCCGCACGACCACCTGCTCGGCGACGTCGGCGACGGCCTGAGGATCGCCGGGACGCGGCTGGCGCTCGGCCGGACGTTGCGCTGTCTGCGGTGGCTCGGCATGGCCGAGCGGGCGTTCGACCTGATGTGCCGTCGTGCCAACGAACGTCAGGTGCGGGGCAGTGCGCTCGCTGACCGCCAACTGGTGCAACAGCACGTCTTCGAGTCACTGCTGGCCATCCGTTCCGCGCGAGCACTGACCCACCAGGCAGCGGAACTGGTCGCGGCGGAGGAGGACGCGCGCACCGAGATCGGGCTGGCGAAGGTCGCGGCGGCCCGCACGCTGCACCAGGTGTGCGACGCGGCGACCCAGGTGTTCGGGGCGGAAGGCCTGGGCCCGGACACGCCGCTGCCGATGCTCGCGCGCATCGGCCGGGCGGCACGGATCCTGGACGGCGCCGACGAGATGCACGTCTCCGACACCGCCCGCCGTGTCCTCAGAACTCGCGCGAGCTGACCTGCCCGGCCACCATCGCCCGCGCCAGGGCGTAGAAGAACGTGCCCCACACCAGTTCCAGGTTCTCCTGCCCGTCGTACACACCGCCGAGCAACCTGCCGTCGTGCATCGCCTCGCGCAACCGCCCCAACGGCCCCGAGGCGTCGAGCCCCAGCTTGAGCAGCGCGACGGCGGCGATCGCTTCCGCCGAGGTGTCACCGGGATCGCGCCACTCCCGCGCCCGCGCCTCGGCGTCGGCGCGGTAGTCCTCGCCCAGCCACAGGACCGCGTCCGCCGCCGCCAGCAACAACCAGGCACGACCGCGCGGCCACGCCTCGGCCAGACTCAGGTGAGCGTCCACATGGGACCGAGCAAGATCGTGCCGACCGGCCGCGCACAACAACGGCACGACCCCGGCCGCGCCGTCCGACCGGAGTCCGGTGTCCGGCCCGAACGCAGTGCCCCACGGAATCACGCCGTCCACCGCCCGGGAGGCCAGCGACTTCGCGGCTCGCTCGACGTCTCCCCTGCCGTACCAGAAGATCAGCGCCTGCACCACCGTGTCGCTGTCGTGCCAGCCGTCGAGCCTGGCCGTCCACCGAGCCGCGTCCGGATGCCCGCCGAGCCACAACAACCCGGCCCAGCACCCACCCGCCCACGAACCACGGGCTGTGGTGCGCCACCGACCAGAAGCCGAGGCGTACAGCGGAAACCGTTCCCCCACCTGCTCCAGCACGGTCTCGACGTTCACCGCGCCCGCCACGCCACGACAGCCGCCAAAGCGAACTCGACCGCCACCAACACCCACCCGGCGCCGTACCCGACCAACCCGAACAACGGCGGCCCGACCGCGAACCCGGCGAAGAACCCGGCCGACACGAGCGCCGAGTTCCGCCCCAGCTCAGGACCACGGGACGCGGCCACGACCAGCACCATCGAGATGGCGTTGGCCGCCACCGCGCACCCGCCCACGACCACCATCGCGACCCACGCCAGCGCGGGAACACCGGTCCCCAACAGGAGCGGCGCCACCACGGCCGCCGCCGACAGCCAGACCAGCAGCTCCCGGCCCGCCACCCGGGACCAGACGATCCGCCCGGCGATCCCGACCACGCCGAGCACCGCCACCAGCCCGGCCGCGACCGGCGGGCTGAACGCGAGTTCCTCGGTCGCGTACAGGGCGACGTAGGTGTTCACGGCGGCGATGCCGGAGCCGAGCAGCAAAGAGAAGCCGGCCAGACGCCAGATGAGGCCACTCGCCGTGAGGGAAGGAGCAGAAGTGGGGCGCCGAGCCTGGACCGAATCGGCCGGCAGCGCCGAACACCCCAGCGCCGCCACCGCCGCCAGCCCGGCCGCCACCCCGACGGCGAGCCGCCAGTCCACCCCGTCTGCCAGCCACGCCAGCGGCAACCCCGCGACGAACGCCCCCAGCTGCACGCCGGACTGCTTGATCCCCAGCAACAACGGCCGCCGCGCCGCCTCGACCGACACGGCGATCAGCTTGTTGGTCGCGGGATTAGCCAACGCCTGCGGCACACCACCCAACCCCACCGCAAGCACCAGCACGGCGTAATGCGGCGCGACCGCGAACACCGTCAACGCCACCGCACTCGTCGCGAACAACGCGATGATCGCCCGTCGCGGCCCCAGCGCGTCGACAAGAGGCCCGATCACGAGCGACAGCACCACCGCCACACCGAACCCGGCCGTCACGAGCACACCGAGCAACGGCCGCGCGATGCCGAACTCCCGCACCAGGGCTGGTGAAAGCGCTCCCACCAGGAACAACGGCAGCATCGACGCCGTCATCGCCGCCGTCGTCAGCACGGGGACCGCAGCCCGCCCGCGCACGGAAACCTCTTCCACAGCCACTAGTCGCGCCAACGGGCCGAACAGTTCCCCAGGAACCGAACGGGTTTCCCGCCCGACCTGTGAGCCATGGAACGCCGAACCTTCATCCGCGCCTCAGCGCTGTCCCTCGGGCTCACCGGAACCGCCACCGCCACCGCCGCAGCACCGCTGAGAGTCCAGGTGCTGATGTTCGACGGGGTGGAGGAGCAGGACTTCATCGCCCCCGTCGAGGTCCTCGGCCTGGCGGGCCGGATGAGCGGGGCGATCCGGACCACCCTCGTCTCCCCCGACCGCCCGAAAACCGTGACCTGCACGTACGGCACGGAGGTCAAGGTCCCGAACCCCTGGAACCCGGCAGCGGCGGACGTCCTGGTCGTCCCCGGCGGCGGCTACACCAACCGCACCGGACCGGGCGTGCACCGGCTCATCAGCGACCAGGCGTTCCTGCGCCGGCTGAAGGAGTCGAAGGCGCTCCCGGTCGGCATCTGCACGGGCACGATGATCCTGTCCGCGGCCGAGATCACCAAGGGCCGCAACGCGACCACGCACTCGGGCGCCAAGGCAGACCTGGCGGCCCAGGGCGCGACGGTGATCAACGCACGGGTGGTGGACGACGACGACCTGATCACCGGCGGCGGGATCACGTCGGGTCTCGAAGTGGCGCTGTGGCTGGTGGAACGGTTCGCGGGCGCCCAACTGGCCCAACGCGCCGAGACCGTGCTGGAGTACGAGCGCCGCGGCACCGTCTGGCGTCGCTAGTGGCGTGCCCCGGAACGTTGCCGGGGGAATGCGCGGTCAGACGGGTGCGTCGTGGTGCCGCCCCCAGGTCCTCGTACTGGTTGTACGGGGGCGTGGGGGCGGTGCCGCGAGGCGCCCTGCTGAGCGTGGATTACCTCGCCGACGTTCCGGGGCACGCCACTAGACCACGCCGACGTCCTCGTGGCCCTGCCCGTTGATCAGGTCCTCGCGTGCCCTCGCCACCCGCGACCGCACGGTCCCGATCGGGCACCCGGCCACCTCGGCCGCCTCCGCGTACGACAGGCCGAGCACCTGGGTGAGCAGCAACGCCTCCCGCCGCTCAGGTGCGAGGCCTGCCAGCAGGACGTTCAGCTCCACCACGTCCTCGAACCCCGCCGACCGGGCGTGCTCCGCGTACCGGCCGGCGTCCGAGGCCACCTGGAAGTCGGCCGACCAGGCGATCGACGGGCGGGCCACGGCGGCGCGGATGTGGTCCACGACGGTGCGGCGGGCGATCGACAGCAGCCAGGTCCGGGCTGACGAGCGGGCCTCGAAGCTCGGCAGCGACCGCAGCGCGCGCAGGTAGACGTCCTGGGTGAGGTCGTCGGCGACACCGATGCCGCCGAGGTGCGCGACCAGTCGCCACACGTCGCGCTGCGTCAGGCGGATGAACCGCTCCAACGCCTCGCGATCACCGGCACCGGCGGCCAGCGCGCACGCCGTCACCGCCTCGTCGTCACCCCTCGAAGTCGACACGATTCGGCAGAGTAACCCACCGTTCAAGATTGCCGGGAACTGTGAACGGCCAATGACCGACAATGTCCGTGTGGAGTGCTACACCTGCCGCGAAGCCCTGTCCGCGAGACTCGACGGGGAACCAGAGAGCGTGCCCGCCGACCAGGTGGACGCGCATCTCGACAGCTGCGCGTCGTGCCGGGAGTGGCACGACAGCGCCGCCGCGCTCACCCGCACACTGAGGGTGAGGCCCGCCACGCAGGTCCCGGACCTCGCCGCGGCGATCATGGAGGCGGCCCCGCCGGTCGTCCCGGCCACGCCGAAGGGCTGGCTGCCGCGTGGGTTGCTGACCGGGGTCGCCGTAGCGCAGATCACGCTCGGCCTCGCGCAGGTGCTCGGGGTCAGCACGGCGCACAGCGGCCACACGACCGGTGTGGACAGCAGCCACCTCTTCAACGAGAGCACGGCGTGGAACCTCGCGCTCGGGCTGGGTCTCTTGTGGACGGCGCTGCGTCCCGGGGCGGTCACGGGCATGTTGCCCGTCACGGCGGCGTTCGTGGCAGTGCTGATCCCCTACTCCGCCAGCGACCTCGTCAGCGGCACCGCCACGGCGGCGCGGGTGTTCTCGCACTCGCTGCTGCTGATCGGCCTGGTGCTGCTGGCTTTCGTGCACCACAGCGAGCGCGGCCCTGGCGGCCGCACTCCACTCGCGACGGACGAGCACGACACCGCACGCAGTGCGGCCGGCTCAACAGACCGCGCTGGTCGCACTCGCGTGCGGCGCCGGATCAGGCTGCGCCCCGTGAGCAGACGGGACGCGGCCTGAAGAACTCAGCCGATGCTCGCGCCCACCGCGGCGAGCGCACGGGTGACCGGTTGGAAGAACGTCACGCCACCGCGCCGGCAGTCACCGCTGCCGCCGGACGTGAGGCCGATCGCGTTGCCGTTGGCGGTGAACATCGGGCCGCCGCTGTCACCGCCCTCGGCGCACACGGTCGTCTGGATCAGGCCGGTGACACGGCCTTCCGGGTAGTTCACCGTCGCGTTGAGACCGGTGACCCGGCCGGTGCGCAGACCGGTGGTGCTGCCCATCCGCTGCACCTGCGTGCCGACGCGGGCTTCGGCGGCGCGCTGGATCCGCACCTTGCGGCCGTTGCCGGTGTCGACCTCGCTCGGCGCCTGAGCGTTGCGGTCGTTGTAGGTGAGCAGGGCGAAGTCGCCGTTGCCGGGGAACGTCGACCGCACGACGGTGGCGACCGCACGGCCGCCGGGGTTGAGCGAGAACTGCCTGCCCGCCGCCGTGCAGTGCCCTGCGGTGAGGATGGCGGGGCGGCCGTCGTCCGTCTCGACGTTGAACCCCAGCGAGCAGCGGCTGTTGCCGGCGAAGATCGCGTCGCCACCCTCGGCGAACAGCCGGAACGTGCCTTCGGTGCGTTGCAGCTTCACCCCGGCGCCCATGGACTTCACCGTGGACACCAGGTTGTCCCACTTGGCGCCTGTCACCGTGCTGTCGGCGGTGACGAGGACCTCGTTCGTCGTCGGGTTCACCGCCCAGGCGGTGCCCGCCACGGACGCCTTCTGCCGCAACGTCTCGGTGGCCTGCGCGGGAGCGGTGCGCTGCTCCGGTGCGGCCTGACTGGCGGTGAACGTGGAGGCGGTGATCGCCACGGCCACGAGCCCGACGGCGCCGGCGATCAGTTTCACCCTGCCGTTGCTATCGCGGTGTTTGCCCATGTGGCGTCCTTCCGTTACCGGACTGAGATCCGCTCATGTCTGGGTGTACGTACAGCGCGGCGTTCCGGTTTAGGTGAATCGTCGGGGTCGAGACGATCGGACCGTCCCCAGAAAATGTCCTCTTAGGACACAACCGCCAAGATGGGCCCATGAACTCGCTGTTGCTCGCCGCCGCGTTCGCCATGGTCGTCAGATCGCTCGCGGCCAACCGGCTGGACCGCTGGTACCTCGGTGCGCCGCTGGTCATGGTGCTCGCCGGGGTCGCGGTCGGGCTCGCGGAGCCGAGCGGCATCGCCGAAGGCCTCAACACCGAGTCGGTGCAGCACGCGGCCGAGATCATCCTCGCGGTGCTGCTGTTCGTGGACGCCACGGAGGTGCGCGCCGGACGGCTGTGGGGCGCCTACCCGGGACTCGTGGCGCGCGTGCTGCTCGTGGCGATGCCGATCAGCATCGCCCTGGCCGCGCTGCTCGGCTGGCTGCTGTTCCCGAGCCTGTCGTGGGCGGTGCTGCTGCTGATCGCGTGCGTCGCGGTGCCGATCGACTTCGCCCCCGCCGAACGGGTCGTGCGCGATCGTGCCCTGTCCGCGCGGGTGCGCAGCACGTTGAACGTCGAGGGCGGCTACAACGACGGCCTCGTGTCGCCGTTGTTCCTGTTCGCGCTGATCCTGGCCGGGGACGACACGCAGGAGCGCACGCCGCTGGAGGCGCTCGGCACGGTGCTGCCGTTCGCGGTGAAAGCGCTGGTCGCGGGCGTCGTGATCGGCGCGCTGCTCGGCTGGCTGATGGACCTCGCGCACCAGGCGAACTGGGTGAGCGACCAGTCGGCGCGGGTCGCGGTGCTGCTCGCGCCCCTGCTCACCTTCACCGCGACGGTCGCGATCGACGGCAACGGCTTCGTCGCGTCGTTCGTCTGCGGCATCGCGTTCCGGTACGTGCACCGGCTGCTCAAGGCCCGCCGCGTTCGCACCGGACGGGCCGAGGCGCGCACGGACGCGCTGAACAGCGACCTGCACCTGCTGGAGGACGTCACGGGCCTGCTGACGATGACCATGTGGTTCGTGGTCGGCATCGCCGCCGTGCTGACGTTCTACCTGGGCGTGCCGTGGCAGGTCGTGCTGTTCTGCGCGGCCGTGCTCACCGTCGTCCGGCTCGGCCCGGTGTTCCTGGCCTTCACCGGCTCTCGGTTGAAACGCCGCGAGCGGCTGCTCGTCGGCGCCTTGGGCCCGCGCGGCACGACGACGATCGTCTTCGGGCTCCTGGCGTTCAACCGGCTGCCGGAGGGCAACGCCGCCGACGTGGTCCTGATGATCACCGTCGGGTGCGTGCTCGGCAGCGTCCTGCTGCACGGGGTGGGCGCGACGCCGTTTCAGAGGCTCTTGGCGAAGTGGAACGCGGGGATGACGAAGCCCGACGCCAGGTAGAGGCGGTGCGCGTCGTGCCGCGGCGTGCCGGAGTCGAGGTGGACGCCCACGCAGCCCAGGCGGCGGGCCTCCTCGTCGACCCAGCGCAGCAGGGCGCCGGCGTGGCCCTTGCCGCGGGCGTCCGGCAGGGTGCTGAGGTCGTCGATGTAGAGGTGCGAGCCCGCGTACAGGCTGTTCAGGTGCCGGAACCCGGCCAACGAGACGACACGGTCCGCCTCGTACGACACGACCAGGCGGTAGCCCTCCCGACGTTGGGCGCGGACGAGCTCGACGAACTCGTCCGGGTCGGTGAGGTGCGGGCGGAGCTCACGCATCACCTCGTAGGCCTGAATCGTCTGACCTGCGTCGAGTTCGGCGATGGTGCGGGTCGAAGTGGTCACGGTGAGGATGGTCGCGCGACCAAGTGGCCTTTCAGAAGACCCAGTCAGCACGTAAACCAAGAGACCACTCAGCCGCAGCCCTGTGAGCTGGGTCTCATTCGTTCGGATCAACGGGACGCGAGCGGCCCCTCACGACAACTCCTATCGTGACCCGCATCGCCGAGCAGGGGCACCGACCCGACCTGGCCGCGCAGGACCCGAAGGAGGTCTTCGCGTGGCTGTTCGACACCTACGCCGGGCAGATCCGCGCCTACCTGGCGGGACGGGCCGGTCCGGACGCCGCGGACGACCTCGTCGCCGAGACGTTCCTGGTCGCGCTGCGAAGACGCGGGACGTACGACCCCGCCCAGGCCACCGCCCGCAGCTGGCTCTACGGCATCGCGACGAACCTGCTGCGCAACCACGTGCGCCAGGAGGTCCGCGGCCTGCGGCTCACCTCACGGGCCGCGGGCGCCGAACCGGCCACCGAGAACCACGACACCGCCGTCGCCGACCGCGTGGACGCCGCCGCCCGCATGCGCACCCTGGCCGGCGCGCTCGCGAAGCTCGGCGAGCAGGACCGCGACGTGCTCCTGCTGACCTCGTGGGCCGGGCTCGAACCGGCCGAGGTCGCGGACGCGCTGGGCGTGCCGGCGAGCACGGTCCGCTCGCGCCTGCACCGGCTGCGCGGCCGCCTGCAGTCTCTGCTCACGAACTCCACGGAGGACGCACCCCGATGAAAGAGCTCGACGAGGCATTCGAGCTGCTGCACCGCGACGCCCGCGAGGCGCCCGGTGACCTCGCCGGTGCCCGTGCGCGACTGATGGCGGAGCTCGACGGGGTGACGCCGATCAGACGCCGCCGCAAGTGGCAGGTGCCCGCCGCCGCGGCCGCGGTCGTGCTGGTGGCCGGGGCGGTCATCGGCGTGAAGGTCCACAACGAACGCACACCTGAGCTCACGGTGGCTTCCGTGCTGGACCGCGCGGCGAACGCACTCGACGTCGGCGCGGTGGACAAGGTGGTCAGGCCCGGCCAGTACCTGCTGCGGCAGGAGCACGTGTGGTCCGAGCGCACGACGAACACCAGGCCCGACAGCAGCACCGGCTACACCTACCGGATCGAGCAGCGCAACAGCCGCTGGATCCCGTACGACGACTACGACGTCTGGCAGGAGTCGCGCAAGGTCCTGAGCACGGAGTTCGTCGCGTCGAACCTGCCGGGTGGGGCGGCC
This sequence comes from Lentzea sp. NPDC058450, assembly GCF_042721395.1. Lineage (NCBI taxonomy): Bacteria > Bacillati > Actinomycetota > Actinomycetes > Pseudonocardiales > Pseudonocardiaceae > Lentzea > Lentzea sp. NPDC058450. The sequence continues at coordinate 27,140 of NZ_JBHXLO010000041.1, read as the reverse complement.
CCGCCGATGCAGGCCCAGGACACCGACGACGGCACGTGGTTCGGCCCGTGCGCCAACTTCTTCCCGAAGTCGAAGCCGCCGAAGGTGTGCGGCGACAGGACCGACTGGGACAGCCCGGCGTTCTACGCGCAGATGCCGCGCGATCCCGACCTGATCCACGCGACGTTCGAGGCGTTCCGGCAGATGCGCGGCGGCGGATCGGACACGGCGTTCAACTACGCCGTCCAGATCCTCTCCGCCGGCATGATGCCCGCGGACCTGCGGCCGCACTTCTACCGGGCGATCGCGAAGATCCCCGGCATCGTGGTCCTTGACCAGGCGACCACTTTGGACGGTCAGCAGGGCGTCGCACTGGGCCTCACGACCGAGCGCGAGCGGCGCGAGCTGATCATCGACCCGGCGACCGGCGAGTTCATCGGCGAGCGCACGATCGCGGGCGAGCAGCCGTACCCGCTGTGGATCAAGCCGGGCACCGAGACCTACGCCCGGTCGATCACGACGTCCGTGGTGAACGGGCTCGGCGCGACGAAGTAGAAACCGGGTGGGGCTCCCCCGACAAGAGCCCCACCCGGTTCACCGCGCGGGTTTCGCCAGCAGCTGCGACGGCGCCCGCCTCGGTCGCGGGTCCACGCTCCCCGTCACGAAGATCTCGAACCAGAGGCAGAACACCAGCACGGTCCAGATCTTGCGGCTGTGGTCCGCGACGTTCTCCCGGTGCTCCTTCAGCAACCCGCGCACGAGGTCCAGGTCGAGCAGGTGCCCGGCGCGTGAGGTGTCGAGCAGGTGGTGCGCCCACTCGTACATCTCGGAACGCAGCCACACCCGGATGGGCGTGGGGAACCCGAGCTTCACCCGGTTCACGACGTGCGGCGGCACCACGCCCTCCAAGGCCCGGCGCAGCGCGTACTTCGTGTCCTGCGAGCGCGGTGGCAGCTTGAGCTCGCGCGGGATCGTCGCCGCCACGTCGAACACCGCGTGGTCGAGGAACGGCACCCGCACCTCCAGCGAGTTCGCCATCGACATCCGGTCGGCCTTGACCAGGATGTCGCCGCGCAGCCACGTGTAGAGGTCGACGTACTGCATCTTCTCGACGTCGTCGAGGTGGCGCGCCTCCGCGTAGACCGGCCCGGTGACGTCGGTGTAGCTGACGGACGGGTCGTACTGTCGCATGAGGACGGACTTCTCCGCCTCGCTGAACATCCGCGCGTTGCCGTAGTAGCGTTCCGCGATCGGTGTGGTGCCGCGCTCGAGGAAGCTCTTGCCCTTGACGCCGTGCGGGATCGCCTTCGACACGGCCTTGAGCCCGCGCCGCACGCCCTCGGGCAGGCCGCTGACCGCCTTGAGCGACAACGGTTCCCGGTAGATCGTGTAGCCGGCGAAGAACTCGTCGGAGCCTTCGCCGGACAACGCGACCGTGACGTGCTCGCTCGCTTTCTTGGCCACGTAGTACAACGGCACGAGGGCGGGATCGGCCACCGGTTCGTCGAGGTGCCAGATGATCTCGGGCAGCGCGTCCATCATCATCTTCGCGTCCACCACGACCGGGTGCGTCGTGACGCCCAGAGCGCGGGCGGTCTCCTGGGCCACCGGCAGCTCCGAGTAACCCTCGACCTCCAGCGCCGCGGTGAACGTGAGGATGTCCGGGTTGATCTCGCGGGCCAGCGCGACGACCGCCGTCGAGTCGATGCCGCTCGACAGGAACGCGCCGACCGGCACGTCCGACCGCATGTGCAGGCGCACGCTTTCCCTGAGTGCCTCCCGAATCCGGGCGTAGAGCCGTTCGGGATCGTCCTGCGGGGCAGGCCGGAACTCGGGCCGGTAGTAGCGGCGGACCGCGAGCCCGTCCTCCGGCCGGTAGGTGAAGCACTCCCCCGAGCCGATCCGCTTCACGTCGCGGTGCAGCGTCGCCGGTTCCGGCACGTACTGCAGCGTCAGGTAGTACGACAGGCTCGCCGGGTCGAGCGTGTGGTCGCCCCACGCGCAGAACGGCAGCAGCGCCTTCTTCTCGCTGGCGAAGTACACGCCGTCGTCGTTGACGAGGTGGAACAACGGCTTGATGCCGAACGGGTCGCGGGCGCCGAACGCGATCCGCTCCCGGCGGTCCCAGATGACGAACGCGAACATGCCGCGCAGCCGCCGGACCGCCGCCTGCCCCCAGTGGTGGTAGGCGGCGACGATGACCTCGGTGTCCCCTTTCGTCGCGAACGTGAGCCCGGCGGCGATCAGTTCATCTCTGAGCTCCACGTAGTTGTAGATCTCGCCGTTGAACGTGATGACATAACGTCCGTCCGCGTATTCGAGCGGTTGCTCGCTGTGGTCGACGTCGATGATGGACAACCGTTTGAATCCCATCACCACCTCGTCGCCGACCGTCGTGAGGCCGGTGTCGTCCGGGCCGCGGTGGTGCAGGGTTTCCAGGGCGCGTCCGATGGCGGTGGTCTTGTCCTTCGCCGAACCGCGCGCGCAGATGTAGGTCAGCAGTCCGCACATGGGAATGGAATCGTCCTCGCTCAGGGAATCAGGGCGGGAATGCTGGAGTCGAGCAGGCCGCGACCGGCCAGTTCCCCGTACAGCGGAGTCGTTTCCGGGAAATGCCCCCAGGCGTGGTCGCCACTGCCGTCTCCGGCGTTTCCGAGCAATTGTCGCTGCACCGGTGACGTGTACTTCCACCACGGCTGCTCGGGCAGGTCCTCGACCTCGTCGCGAATGTGGATCCACCGCTGGGTGTAGCCGAAGAAAGCGACCTTGCGGGTCACGTCCGAGTGGTTGTCGGAGCGCGCGTGCCAGATGCGGCGGTCGAAGAAGAGGACGTCGCCGGGCTCGACGAGCACCTGCATCGCACCGGCCGGCGTGGGCCACTCGACGTTGCGCCGCGGCGGGCCCGGCAGCCAGTTGGTCCTGTGGCTACCAGGCACGATGGTGAGGTTGCCGCGGCCGGGGTGCGACACGTCGGAGAACCAGTAGGCGAGCTTCACCGACAGCCGCGGCCGCGGGTCCGTCTCGATTTCCCGGTTCTGCCGGCCGCCGTCCTGGTGCCAGTGCCACCAGAACGGCTTCTCCTCCTTCACCCGCGGATGCACGTCGATGTGCGAGTGGTAGACGTGGGTGTTCCAGCCCAGCATCGACCAGACGTACCCGAAAACGGCCGGGTGGTCGAGCAGACCGGCCAGATCCGGGCAGTGCGTCACCGCGCTCAGCAAATGCATGGGCTCGCCTTGCGGGTGCTGTTCGTAAAGCCGGTCGATCGCACCGCGGTAGAACTCGACCTCGTCGCGAGAAAGAGCGCCGCGAATCAGCAGGTAGCCGTCCTCTTCGAACTGCTCGCGTTCCGCCTTGGTCATCGTCGTCCAGGCAGCATTCATCACGGGTGCGTTCACGGAAAGAGCCTTTCGGGTCCGAAGAAGCGTTCCGGGTTCGATGCCCCGGCGCATTTCGATTTCAAACCCGGGCAGCCCGGAAAAGCGAGTCTTTGTGGGATGGGTCTCAAGGTGCCGAAAACGCGGGACGCACCCGGCGGCGGCGGACAAGCGAACTTCATCGTTCTGCAACAGTCCACGAAGGTCGCGCTCGCAGCCAACCTCCGGACGATTCGGCGCGTCGACACGGGTATGACCACGGACATGGGTGAGGGCCCCGGCGCACCGGGGCCCTCGTCATGCGGATCGACGTGTCGGCACGGCTACGGGGCCAGGTTCAGGCCCCACGTGTCGATGGTGCCCACGTCGGACGCCGCGAGGTCGCGGACGCGCAGCTTCCACGTGCCGTTCGCGGCCTCGCTCGACAGGTCGACCGTGAACGTGCGGTCGATGTTGTCCGCCGAACCACCGGTGCGGTTGTGCAGCGTGTACGACGTGCCGTCCGGTGCGACGAGCGCGACCGTGAGGTCACCGATGTACGGGTGCACGATCCGCACCGTGACCACGGAGGCCGTGGACGGCGTGGCGGAGCAGCCCGAGATGACGAGGTCGCTGTCGACCGCGGCACCCGCGTCCGGGATGGACACGTCGTTCGGGTTGGTCCCGGTGCAGCTGCCGCCACCGCCGCCCGTGACGGTCAGGGTGTAGGTGGCGGTGCGGTTCGCCGTGCCGGCCGCGGTGACCGTCACCGGGTAGGTACCGGCGGGAGTCGCCGCGGTGGTGCTGATCGTCAGCGTCGAGCTCGATCCCGTTTGGACGGACGCCGGGCTGAACGAGGCCGTCGCGCCGGAGGGCAGTCCGGACGCCGACAGCTGCACGGTCTGCGCGGAGCCGCTCACCGTGGCCGTGCCGACCGCGGCGGAGACGGACGAGCCCGCCGCCACCGAACCGGACGTCGGCGACACCGACACGGAGAAGTCCTGCGTCGGCGTTCCCGTGCCGACGGCGGACTTCCACAGGGTGTAGGCGATGCCGTCTACCGCGCGGTTGAGGTGCGTGTCGCTGATGTTCGCGGTGGTGTCGCAGGACGCGTGGTAGCAGGGGTCGAACGCGGCACCCGAGGTACCGCCCCACTTCGTCGCCTGGGCCGCGGTCTTGCGGGCGCTCGCGCCCATCGCGTAGCCGGACGCCGGGATGCCCGCGTTGGTGAAGGACGCGTCGTCGGACCGGTTGCGGCCCTCGGTGTTCTCCTCCGGCTGCAGCCCGAGCGAGTCCCAGTACGCCTTCATGTGCGTGGACTGGGTGCTCGTGATGTTGTTGATGAAGTAGCCGCCGTTGGTCGAGCCCACCATGTCGAAGTTGTGGTAGGTCTTGATCTTCGTGCGCTCGGCGGACGGCAGCTGCGAGACGTAGAAGCGCGAGCCGTTGAGGCCCTGCTCCTCGTCGGTCCACCAGCCGAAGCGGACCTTGTTGGTCATCGTCGGGTTGAGGCGGGCGAGGACGAGCGCGGTCTCCAGCAGCGCCGCCGAGCCCGAGCCGTTGTCGTTGATGCCGGGGCCCGCGGACACGCCGTCGAGGTGGGCGCCGAACATGTAGACGTTGTTCGCGTTGCCGCCCGGCCACTCGGCGATGACGTTCGGACCGGCGCCGCTGGTGCAGCCGCTCGTGCAGGGCTGCTCGGTGACGGTGTAGCCCGCCGCGGTGAGCTTGTCCTTCACGTACGTCACCGAGGCGCGGTAGCCGGCCGACGTCGAACGCCGGTTGCCGCCGTTCTGCGAGGCGATCGTGCCGAACGCGGTCAGGTGCGCCTTGACCGCGGCGATGTCGATGTCCGGGATCTGCGGACCGGTGCCGCCGGTGACCGTCAGCGTGTAGGTCGCGGACCTCGTGACGCTGCCCGCGGCGTTGACCGTGATCGGGTAGGTGCCGGACGAGATCGACGCGGTGGTGCTGATCGTGAGCGTCGAGTTCGAGCCCGTCTGGACGGACGACGGGCTGAACGACGCGGTGGCGCCGGCGGGCAGGCCGCTCGCGGTCAGCGCGACGGACTGCGCCTGGCCGTTCGTGGTCTGCGTCTGCACGGTGGTGGAGGCGGACGACCCGGCGGCGACGGTGCCGGAGGTCGGCGACACGGCGACGGAGAAGTCGTTCGCGGGCGTCGAACCGCCGAGGTTCAGCGTCCAGGCGTCGATCCGGCCGACGTCGTTGTTGGCGTTGTCGTTGACGCGCAGCTTCCACGTGCCGTTCGACGTCTCGCTCGACAGGTTGACCGTGTAGGTCTGGTCGATGTTGTCCGCTGAGCCGCCGGAGCGGTTGTGCAGGACGTACGCCGAGCCGTCCGGGGCGATGAGGCTGACCTGGAGGTCGCCGATGTAGGTGTGCACGATCTTCACCGGCACGGTGGCGGTCGCGGACGGCGCCGAGGCGCAGCCCTCGATGAGGATCGACGACTCGACGGTCGTGTTGTCACCGATCGCGACGTCGCCGTCGTTGGTGCCGGAACACCCGGCCGCGAGCACTGGGGTGGCAGGGACGGCCAGCGCCGCGGTCACCAACGCCGTCATGGCCGTGGCGAGGAGGGATCTTCTTCTTCGCACTTGTCGGGCTCCTTCGCAGGGATCGCAGGGTCACGCGACCGTAGCTGTCGTTTCGGCGAGCGGCATCCGGTCGTTCGGATGGTTGTCGGCACGGTTCGCGCGCGGCTGTCCGTTTTCACTTTTAAGTCCCGGCTTCCGTTGCGCCATCAGAGGGATAGCGTCGGGTGAACCCTGCCCGAGGAGACAACGATGTCGCTCCCGATGCCCGACTTCGCCGACGTCCTGCGCGCGGCCGTGGTGGCACGCGGCCTGTCCCTGGAACGGATCCGCTCGCACCTCGCCCTGCGCGGGGTGTCGGTCAGCCTCGCGACTTTGAGCTACTGGCAAACGGGCCGCAGCCGTCCCGAACGCCGTGCCTCCCTCACGGCCGTTGGGCACCTCGAAGAAGTGCTGGGGCTGGAGTCCGGTGCGCTGTCATCGTTGTTGGCCCCCGCGTTGCGCGGGAGTCGTCGAGTGGCCCGGCTCGGTGAGTTCTGGCCCGTGCCGTCGGTGATCGAGGACGTCGTGGGCGGCGTCGACACGCGGTGGGACTCGCGGCTGACGCGGATCAGCCAGCACGACCGGGTCGCCGTGGGGGCCGACCGGGGTGAGCGGTCGTACGTGTCGCGGCAGGTGTTGCGGGCGGAGGAGGACGGGCCCGACCGGTGGGTGGTGATCCTGCACCTCGACGAGCACGACCGGGCGTTGCCTTCGATCACGCCGTTGCACAACTGCCGGCTGGGGCGGGTGGTGACGCGGCCCGCGGACGGGTTGCTGGTGGCGGAACTGTTGTTCCGGGCGCCGTTGCGGAGGGGGCAGACGGTGATCACCGAGCACGCGCTGGAGAACGCCGCGCCTTGTCCCCTGGCCACGAACTACTCGCGCAAGTTCCGGCGGCCGGTGCACGAGTACGTGCTGGAGGTGACGTTCGAGGTGCCGCCGCGGAGTGTGCGGAGGGTGGAGCAGGACGCAGAGGGTGAGCGGACCACCGGGGTGCGCGTGGACGAGGGCGGGTCGGTGCTGGGGGTGGCGTTGAGGTTCGGGCCGGGGTCCTACGGGTTCGAGTGGACCTGGTGAGCAGTAGCCCGCCAGGTCCACCCTCCCTCTTCCCTAGACCGCGAGCGACCAGCTGCTCAGGACGCCCGTGTCACCGGGGCCGTTGTCCCCGATGCGCAGCGTCCAGGTGCCGCTCGCGGCCTCCCCTGCACCGGGGACCACGGTGAACGTCCTGCCCGCCGCGAACGGGTGGCAGTCGTAGCGCCCGCCGGGAGTGCGCAGCAGCGGGTAGGTGCGGCCGCTCGGCGCGACCAGGGTGACGTTGAGGTCCTCCTGGCAGGTGTGGGTGGCGTCCACCTTGACCGTGAGCGGGTTGCGAGCGGTGCCGGTGGCGGTGGATCGCACCGCGCTCACCGCCACCGCGAAGTCGCGGATCGGGTGGTCCGTGTCGTTGGTGAACGTGCGGCCGCCGGTGGTGCCGGACGTGCGCGCGGTGACCTCCGCGGACTGCTTCGACTGGTTGCCGGCGGCATCCAGCGCGCGGACCGAGAAGGTGTACGAGGTGTCGGCGGTCAGGCCGGTGACGGTCGCGGTGGTGCCGGTGGCCTTCGCGACGACCGTGCTGCCGTTGAGGACCTCGTAGCCGGTGACGCCCACGTTGTCGGTCGAGGCGTCCCACGCCAGGGCCACGCTGGAGGCCGTGACGCCCGTGGAGCGGAGGTTGTTCGGGGCGGTCGGGGCCTCGGTGTCGCCCGTGCCCGGCTGGGTGCGGGCGGTGACGGCGGTGCTCGCGGCCGAGGTGTTGCCGGCGGCGTCGCGTGCCTTGATTGTGAAGGTGTAGTCGGTGTCGGCCTTCAGGGACGACACGGTGGCGGTGGTGCCGGTGACCGTGGTGGCGAGCGTGCTGCCGTTGTAGACGTCGTAGCCGGTGACGCCGACGTTGTCCGTCGAGGCGTCCCAGGCCAGGGACGCGCTGGACGCGGTGGTGCCGGTCGAGCGCGGGTTGGCGGGGACGGACGGCGCGCTGGTGTCGCCGCCGCCGGTGACCAAGGTGAGGTTCCACTTACGCAGGGCCTCGTTGACCGGCTGGAAGAGCGACATGTCGCCGTCGGTCGGGTTCTGCACGCACTTCGACGGGCCGCCGTCGTGCAGGCCCACGGCCTTGTCGCCGAGGAGCCACGCGCCGCCGGAGTCGCCGCCCAGCGAGCACGCCGTGGTCCAGGTGAGGCCTTCGATGATCAGGCCGCCGCCGTAGTCCACGGTCTTGTTGGTGTACTTGACCTCGCCGCACTGCCACTTCGAGGTGTTGCCGGAGTGGCAGACCTGGTCGCCGACCATCGCCTCGGCCGAGCCGGTGACGGTGACGGCGGGCTGGCCCCAGGTGTTGACGGACGGGGACAGGGTCCAGTTCGCCTCGGTCACGGCCACGACGCCCATGTCGCCCTCGCGGCCGTTGACGCTGCGGGTGCCGCCGACGTTCGACGTGCCGAGCCGGTTCTGCTGACCTGACTGGCCGTAGGCGGCCTGGTTCGCGTCGTTCGTGCAGTGGCCGGCGGTGAGGAAGTGCTTGCCGCCGCTCGAGTCCGTGGCGGGGAAGCCGATCGAGCAGTTCGACTCCGAGCCCGGCCACCACGGGCTGCCGGGCTGCACGGTGCCGGCCTGTTGCCGTTGCTGGGACCGGGTTTCCACGATCTGCACGCCCGCCAGGCCGCGCACCTTCGTCAGGAAGCGTTCGGTGGCCTCGGTTTTGCGCGTCGTGTTGACGGTGATGTCGACCTGGTTGTCGCGCACATCGATGCCCCAGCTGAACACGCCGGGCACGCCGTCACCGATCTGGGTGCGCACCTCGCCCAGCAGCCGGTCGAGGTCGGCGGCGCTGCGTTGCACGACGACGGCCTTGACGCCCTCCAACCGTGCGCGCTCGGCCGCCTGCTCGGACGGCACGGCGACGGTGAGCTTGCCGGACGCCGCGTCGAACCAGTGCCCGGCGAGCTGACCGCGCAACTCGGGCGACAGGACTTTGAAACGCTGATGTGCCTCGTTCTGCTGAGCGGTCGCGTCCGGTTGCACGGCCGCCGCGCTGTGCACGACGGAAAGCGTCAGAACCGATCCGCACGCGGCAGCGATGATTTTGCTGCGCATTCGCATGAGTGGAGCTCCTTCACAGGCAGGGTGCGAAAACCGTATTCCGCAAAACCCGCGACCTGCGAATTTAACTTTTCGGTCCGAGGCCAGAGCACGAATGCGCCCGCTGCGCCGATCGCCGTCAACGCACCGAGAACGACGAACGCCGTGGTGATGCCCGCCGAAGTCGCGACCCAGCCGGCCAGCGGGTAGCAGACCAGCCAGCAGGAGTGCGACAAGGCGAAGTCCGCGGCGAACAACGCCGGTCGATCCGGACCGGACACCGACCGCCGCAGCAGCCGCGCACCCGGCGTGAGGGCGAGCGAACATCCCGCCCCGATCAACGCCCACAACACCAGCAACGCGGGCCAGTACCCGGCCAGAAACGCACCCGCCCCCAGCACTCCGACCAACACCGAAGCCGCACGCAGCACGACCGCACGATCCGAGAACCGGTCGAGCAACCGGGGCAACGCACAGGCCGCGACCAGCGACCCGACCCCGTTGGCGGCCAACGCGAGCGCGACGGCGGACGCGTCCCGCCCGAGCCCGTCCCGCACGTGCGCCACGGTGTTCACGAAGACCATCGACCCGGCCGCCGCGGCCGCGAAGTGCACCGCGAGCAACCCGCGCAACTGCGGTGCGGCGAGGTAGAGCCGAATCCCGCGGGTGGTCGCGTCGTACCGATGTCCGGTGCGCGGCGACGCCTGCGGCTTCGGCACGACCGCCGACAGCACCAGCAGAGCCGAAGCGGCGAAGCCGAGTGCCGTGCCGACGAACAACTGGTGGAAGCCCACGACCGTCAGGGCGGCCGCGGCGAGTGCCGGGCTGAGCAGGCTCTCCAGGTCGTAGGCCATGCGGGACAACGTGATCGCGCGGGTGTACGAGCGCTCGTCCGGCAGCACGTCCGGAATCGTCGCCTGGAACAACGGCGTGAACGCGGCCGATCCCGCCTGCAGCAGGAAGATCAGCGCGTAGACCTGCCACACTTCGCTGACCCACGGCAGCGACACGGCCACCCCGGCCCGCACCAGGTCCAGCGCCACCAGCACCGCCCGCCGCGGCAGCGCGCCGAGCAGCGCCGTGGCCACCGGCGCGACCGTGACGTACGCGATCATCTTGATCGCCAGCGCCGTGCCGAGCACCGCGCCCGCCTCCGCACCGGCGAGGTCGTACGCGAGCAGACCGAGCGCGACCGTCGCCAGTCCCGTTCCGGTGAGCGCGACGACCTGCGCACCGAACAACGTCCGGTACGTCGGATAACGGAGAACGGAAATCACGCCGGAACTATAAGCACGACAATAGGTTTGCGTCGACGCTGCAACAGCACAACACTGGCAACAGCAATAGACTCACATTAGATTAATTGAGGCGATAGGGTCGCTTTGTGACCCCCTACGATTCCGTCGCGTCCCTGTACGCCGAACTGTTCGCGGACATGCTCGACACCCGCCCGCTCGACCGCGCGATGCTCGCCGCGTTCGCCGAGCTCACCGAGAACCCGGTCGCGGACCTCGGCTGCGGCCCCGGCCACCTAACCGCGCACCTGAAGAGCCTCGGCCTGGACGCCTTCGGACTCGACCTCTCCCCCGAGATGATCACGATCGCCCGCGCCGCACACCCGGACCTGAAGTTCGACGTGGGCACGATGGCCGCGCTGGACCTGGCGGACGGCAGTGTCGGCGGAATCCTGGCGAACTACTCCGTCATCCACATTCCGCCGCACGACCTGCCGAAGGTCTTCGCGGAGTTCCACCGGGTGCTCAGGCCGGGCGGTCACGCGCTGATCGGGTTCTTCGCGGGCGACGACCCCGAACCGCAGGAGTTCGACCACAAGGTGACGCCGGCCTACCGCTGGTCCCCGTCCGGTCTGATGGGTTTGGCGCAGGACGCCGGTTTCGCCGAGATCGGGCGTTTGGTCCGCCAACCGATCGAAAGCGAACGTTTCCTGCAGGCGCAGTTGTTGGTACGCAAAGCTTAACCGCCGATTCCTCCGTACACTCCGGACCGTCCGACCAACGAAACGAATGGGGGCCAACGGTGACCAAGGTTCTGGTGACGGGGGCGAGCATCGCGGGACCGGCGCTCGCGCACTGGTTGCACCGGCGGGGAGCCGAGGTGACCGTCGTGGAACGCGCGCCGGGCCTGCGGCCGGGCGGTCAGGCGGTGGACGCGCGCGGTGTCTCCAAGGACGCCATCCGGTTGATGGGCCTGGAGAAGGAGATCCGCGCGGCCCGCACCGAGACGGCGGGCGCGCACACCGTGGACGCCGACGGCACGGTGCTGGAGACCTACCGCGCCGAGGACCACGGCGGCGACGGCTACATCGCCGACATCGAGATCCTGCGCGGCGACCTCTCCCAGCTCCTCTACGACGACACGCGCGACGGCGTCGAGTACGTCTTCGACGACCGGATCAGCGAGCTCACCCAGGACGCGGACGGCGTCGACGTGACGTTCGCGAGCGGCGGCACGCGGCGGTTCGACCTGGTCATCGGCGCCGACGGCCTGCACTCGTCGTTGCGCGCGATGGTCTTCGGGCCGCGCGAGAACTACGTCCGCCACCTCGGCCTGGTGCTCGCGTTCTTCAGCGTGCCCAACGAGTTCGGCATCGACGGCTGGATGATCGACTACCAGGACCGCGACTCCGGCCGCACCGCCGGCCTGCGTCCCCTCAAGGACGCCACCCAGGCGATGGCCATGATGTCGTTCCCGGCGGCCGACTTCGACGTCGACTTCCGCGACATCGACGCCCAGAAGCGCCTGCTGCGCGAGCAGATGGCGGGCATGGGCTGGGAGACCGAACGCATCCTCGCGCACCTCGACGCCAGCCCGGACTTCTACCTCGACCAGGTCGCCCAGGTCGTGATGGACAGCTGGTCGGACGGCCGGGTCGCGCTGATCGGCGACGCGGCGTCCAGCTCGTCCCCGATGTCCGGCGGCGGCACAGGCCTCGCCCTCGTCGGCGCCTACCTGCTCGCCGGCGAACTGGCCGCCGCGGACTGGAACCCCGAGGCGGGGTTCGCGGGCTACGAAGCGCGCATGCGGTCGTTCGTCGAGGCCAACCAGGAGATCGGCCGCATGCACGTGCACAGCCTGCTGCCGCAGACCGAGCCGGCGCCGGAGCCCGACATGGAGGCGTTCACCGCGCTGATCGACCGCGCGATCAACGGCGCCGAACTGCCGCCCTACGACGGACTCCCGGACAACCGCGGCTAGCGGAACACCACCGTGCCGTTGCCGTTGAGCAGCACGCGGTGTTCGCAGTGCCACCGCACGGCCCGGGACAGCGCGAGCGCCTCCGCGTCCCGGCCGGCGGCGGTGAGGGCGCGCGGGTCGTAGGAGTGGTCGACCCGCAGCACCTCCTGCTCGATGATCGGGCCCTCGTCGAGGTCGGGGGTGACGTAGTGGGCCGTCGCGCCCACGTACTTCACGCCCCGGTCGTAGGCCTGGTGGTACGGCTTCGCGCCCTTGAAGCCCGGCAGGAACGAGTGGTGGATGTTGATCACGCGGCCGGCCAGCTTCGCGCACAGGTCGTTGGACAGCACCTGCATGTAGCGGGCCAGCACGACGAGGTCGGCCTGGTACTCCTCGACCAGCTCGATCAGGCGCTGCTCGGCGGCGTGCTTGGTGTCGGCGGTGTTCGGCACGTGCACGAAGTCGAGCCCGGCCGCCTCCGCCATCGGGCGCAGGTCCTCATGGTTCGAGACGACGGCCGCGATCTCGCCGCCGAGGCTGCCCGCGCGCCAGCGGAACAGCAGGTCGTTCAGGCAGTGCCCGGCCTTGGACACCATCACGAGGACGCGCGGCGGCCGTTCGTCGTGCAACTCGAAGTCCATCTCGAACTGGGTGGCGACGGCGGCGAACTCGCCGGCCAGCGAGTCGCGGTCCGTGCCGGCGCACGAGAACGCGGTGCGCAGGAACAGCTTCCCGCGCACGTCGTCGTCGAACTGCTGGTGCTGCACGATGTCGCAGCCGTGGTCGACCAGGAACGACGTCACGGCGTGCACGATGCCCGCCCGCTCGGGGCAGTTCAGGGTGAGGACGAACTGGGGCATCACGGCACCGCCAGGTACTCGGTGGCGGCGTCGGCCAGCCACGCGGCGAAGTACTCGGCGAACGACGAGCGCACCAGGATCGTGAAGCCGTCGTCGTTCACCTGCAGGACGATCCCCGTCCGTGCGAGCAGCGTCTGCACGCAAGTGCCGCGGGGAGCCGAAGCCGGGTGCAGGTCCACGGAACATCCGTGAGCCAGCACGTCTCGGGCGCGCGGCCCTTGAAGGACCACGGTCGTGCGTTGAGCCGAAGTGTCCACAACGGACCCCCGGACGTTCTCGAGCGCTCCACGCAACACCTCCTCGATCGCGATCTGCAGGTCGGGCGAGGCCGTGACCAGGAACTCGTCCGGGCCGAGCCAGAGCACCTCGACGGCACCGAACTCGCCGGTCCCCGAGGTGAAAGTGCACGGGACAGAAGGAAAACGCACGCCCAGCGCGTCCCCCATCGCCGCGATGGCGTCAGGATCGGACACGCGGACGGTGAGCTGCGAGCGGAACGGCACCTCGGCGGCGTCCAGCGCGGGGGTGAGCGCCGCCAGCCGGTCGGTCCAGGCGGCGAGGGGACTATCCGTCACGACGGGCTCCTTCCTTGTCGTACAGCACGGATTCGGTGACGGTGACCGGCACGAGCGCGTCCTCGACGGGCACGTACAGGGTCTCGCCGATGCGTTCGTGGCCGGAGCGCACCAGCGCCAGCGCGAACGTGCGGCCCAGCGCCGCGCTCGGGTAGCTCGACGTGACGTGGCCGAGCATCCGCACCGGCGGTTCGGGCAGCCGGTCGGTCTCGACGATCTGCGACCCCTCCGGCAGCAGCACCGCCGGGTCGACGGGCAGGAGCCCGACCAGTTGCTTGCGGTCCGAGCGGTTGTTCTCGGCGCGGGCGAACGACCGTTTGCCGATGAAGTCCGGCTTCTTCTTCGACACCGCCCACGACATGCCGAGGTCCTGCGGCGTGACCGTCGCGTCGGTCTCCTGGCCGATGATCGGGTAGCCCTTCTCGGCCCGCAGCACGTGCATGGTCTCGGTGCCGTACGGCGTGATCCCGTACGGTTCACCGGCCTCCATCAAGGCCTTCCACACGGTCAGGCCGTGCCAGCCGGTCACGTTGATCTCGTAGGCGAGCTCACCGGAGAAGCTGATCCGGCACACCCGCGCCGGCACGCCCGCGACCGTCGTGTCGTGCCAGGTCATGAACTCGAACGCCTCGTTGGAGACGTCGAGATCCGGAGCGACTGCCGCCAGCACGTCACGGGACTTGGGCCCCACCAACGGGATCGTGGCCCAGTGCTCGGTGACCGAGGTGCAGTGCACGTCGAGGTGCGGCCACTCCGTCTGCAGCCACTCCTCCATCCAGTCGAGGATCTTCGCGGCGTTGCCGGTGGTCGTGGTGACGATGTAGCGCTCCTCGCCGACCCGGATCACCGTGCCGTCGTCGATCACCATCCCGTCCACGCCGCACATGACGCCGTACCGGATCTTGCCGACTTTGAGGGTGCTCATCAGGTTGGTGTAGAGCATGTCCAGGAACTTCCCGGCGTCCTTGCCCTGCACGTCGATCTTGCCGAGCGTCGACCCGTCCATCATGCCGACGCTCTCGCGCGTCGCCTTGCACTCGCGCAGCACCGCCGTGTGCAGGTCCTCGCCCGGCAGCGGGTAGTACCAGGGCCGCTTCCACTGCCCGACGTTCTCGAACAGCGCCCCGTGCTCGACGTGCCACGGGTGGATCGAGGTGACGCGGACGGGGTCGTGCAGCTCGCCGCGGTCCCGTCCGGCCAGCGCCGCGAACGACACCGAGGTGAACGGCGGCCGGAACGTCGTCGGCCGCTGCTCCCCCAGCTCCACGCCGAGCGCCTCGGCGACGATGCCGGCGGCGATCATGCCGGACGTCTTGCCCTGGTCGTGCGCGGTGCCGATGGTCGTGTACCGCTTGATGTGCTCCAACGACCGCAAGCCGGCGCCGGTCGCTCGCAGCACGTCCGCGACCGTCGAGTCGCGTTGCAGGTCCACGAAGCTGGTGTCGTCGGAGCCGGGAACGCGCCACAGCACCAGGCCGGAGCGGGCGGTGCAGCGGGAGTCGGAGGCGGGCAGCGGCACCTGGCCACCGGAGGTGAAGCCGGCGGCCTGGGCTGCTTCGGCACCGGCGTCACGGCCCTGACGGGTGCACGCGGTGAGGTCGAGCTCCCCGGTCGCGGAACCGGCGACGCGGACGGTGGGCAGTGTCTCGCCGGGGACGAAGGCGCCGAGTTCGGAGTCGTAGCGGAGGGTGCCTCGGGCCTGGCTGAACAGGCTGACCACCGGATTCCACCCGCCGGACACGAGAAGGGTGTCGCAAGGGATGGTGGCCACAGGCGTGGAGGTGTCGCCGAGCACGCCGACGTGGGCACCGCTCACCCGCGCGTCTCCCTCCGTCCCCACCACCGCGTGTCCGGCGCGGACCTCGATCCCCCGCGCCGTGCACTCCGTCGCCAGCCTCGCCGGAGCCTCGGCCCGCGCGTCCACGATCAGCGCGATGTCCACACCGGACTCCGCGAGGTCGATCGCCGCGCAGTAAGCGGAGTCGTTGGTCGTGAACACCACCGCCCGCGACCCCGGCAGCACCCCGTAGCGGTGCAGGAAGGTCCGCGCCGACGAGGCCAGCATGATCCCTGGCCGGTCGTTGTCCGCGAACACCACGGGCCGTTCGTGCGCACCGGTCGCGAGCACCGTCTGCCGCGTCCGGATCCGCCAGACCCGTTGCCGGGCCACCGAAGCGGGCGCCGCGAACCCCAGGTGGTCGGTCCGCTTCTGCAACGCCAGCACGAACCCGTCCTGGTACATGCCGAACGCCGTGGTCCGCTCCAGCACCAGCACGCCGGGCGTCGACTTCAGCTCGGCCACGACGTCCGCGACCCACTCGGCGGACGGCCGGTCGTCCAGGTACTCGTCCACGCCCAGCAACGCGCCGCCGGCCTGGTTCTGCTCGTCCACCAGCACGACCCGCGCACCGGCACGGGCCGCCGTCAACGCCGCCACCAGCCCAGCGGGCCCGGCGCCGACGACGAGCACGTCGCAGTGCTCGTGCTTGGCGTCGTACCGAGCAGGGTCGGGTTCGGAGGACAACCGGCCCTGGCCCGACAACCCGCGCGCCACCAGGCCGTCGTACAGCTCGACGGTCGTGGCGAGCAGCATCGGTTCGGAGAACGGCGCCTCGACCTGGACCAGCGAGGTCGGGTCCTCGGAGCCAGCCGCCACGACACCGCGCGGACGGCCGAGCTTCACGCTGCTACCCAGCGAGTGCACCCCCTGAGCCAGCAGGGCGGACGCGAGCGTGTCGCCGGGGTGCCCGGTGTACTCGACGCCGTTGAACGTGAAGCGCAGCAGGGTGTTCCGGTCGATCGAGCCACCGGTCGGGGTGCGGAAGGTCATGCGGTCACCTCGGGCATCGGCTCGCCCACGCGGTAGACGGCCAGCAGGTCGTGGGTGCGGGTGTCGCGGACGGCGTTGAACCAGCGGCGGCAGCCGGCGTTGTGGCTCCAGCGCTCGGCGAACGGGCCGCTCGGGTTCTCCCGGAAGAACACGTACTGGGCCCATTCCTCGTCGCTCAAAGCCGACGGGTCCTCGGGGTACGCGACGTGGGCCTGGCCGCCGTAGTGGAACTCGGCTTCCTCGCGCGGGCCGCACCACGGACACGGGATGAGTTGCATCGCAAGTCTCCTAGTGGGCCACGGCGGCGGCGCCGTGCTCGTCGACGAGAGCGCCGGAGGTGAAGCGCTCCAAGGTGAATGGCTCGTTGTACGGGTGCGGCTTGTCGTGGGCGATGGTGTGCGCGAAGCAGTCGCCGACACCGGGCGTGGCCTTGAAGCCGCCCGTTCCCCAGCCGCAGTTCAGGTACAGGCCGCCGATGGGGGTGAGGCCCACGATCGGCGACGCGTCCGGGCTGACGTCCACGATGCCCGCCCACGTCCGAAGCAGGTGCGCCCGCGCGAACACCGGGAACAGCTCCAGCGCGGCCGCCATCTGCTGCTCGATGATGTGGAACGAACCCCGTTGCCCGTACCCGTTGTAGCTGTCGATGCCCGCGCCCATCACCAGTTCGCCCTTGTGCGCCTGGGAGACGTAGACGTGCACGGCGTTCGACATCACGACCGTCGGGTGCACGGGCTCCAGCAGTTCGGAGACCAAGGCCTGCAACGGATGCGACGCCAGTGGCAGCCGCAGCCCGACCATCTTCGCGAGCACCGAGCTGTGCCCGGCCGCGCACAACGCGACCCGGCCGGCGGCGATCCGGCCACGGGAGGTCTGCACCGCGGCGATCCGGCCGTCGACCGTCTCCAGCCCGGTGACCTCGCAGTTCTGGATGAGGTCCACGCCCATCGCGTGCGCCGCCCGCGCGTAGCCCCACGCGACGTAGTCGTGCTTCGCGATGCCCGCGCGCGGCTGGTAGGTGGCGCCCAGCACCGGGTAGCGGACGTCCGGCGAGGTGTTGACGATCGGGCAGATCTCCTTGACCCCGGCCGGATCCACCCACTCGGCGTCGATGCCGTTGAGCCTGTTGGCGTTGACCCTGCGCACGCTGTCGCGCACGTCCTGCAGGCTGTGCGCGAGGTTCAGCACGCCGCGCTGGTCGAACAGGATCGGGTAGCCGAGGTCCTCCTCCAGGCCCTCCCACAGCTTCAGGGAGTGCTCGTAGATGCCGGAGCTCTCGTCCCACAGGTAGTTCGACCGGATGATCGTGGTGTTGCGGGCCATGTTGCCGCCCGCGAGCCAGCCCTTCTCCAGCACCGCGACGTTCGTGATGCCGTGCACCTTCGCGAGGTAGTAGGCGGTGGCCAGGCCGTGCCCGCCCCCGCCGACGACCACGATGTCGTAGGACGCCTTCGGTTCCGGGTTGTCCCACAGGAACTCCGGGTGCTCGGGCAGGTGCGCTCCGGGCGGGCTGGTCATCGCGAGGCCTCCAGTGACACCATCTGGTCGACTCCTGATATATCAGTCTGTGCGTTACAGTAGGTCACATGAACGCACGGGTCAACGACGTACCGGCGTCCGTCTCACTCACCGAGCAGGCGTACGCCGTGCTACGAGATCGCCTGGTCATGCTGGAGATCAAGCCCGGTGAGCCCATCAACGAGGACAGGCTGCGCACCGAGCTCGGCGTCGGCCGCACCCCGATCCGCGAGGCGTTGAAGCGGCTCGAGCAGGAACGCCTCGTCGTCGCCTTCCCGCGCCGCGGCACGTTCGCCACCGACGTGAACATCTCCGACCTCTCCCACATCTCCGAGGTGCGCCGGACGCTGGAACCCCTCGCCGCCGCAGCCGCAGCCGAACGCGCCACGAGCGAGGACCGCGTCGCGCTCACGGCCCTCCGCTCGCAGCTCGACACGACGCCGACGGGCGACAACACGGAACTGCTGCGCGCCGACGTCGGCGTGCACCGGGCCATCTACGGGTGCGTGCACAACCCGTTCCTGGAAGACACCCTGATCTCCTACGACAACCTCGCGACGCGGATCTGGTGCGTCTTCCTGCCCCGGCTGTCCGGGATGGCCGGTCACGTCGACGAACACGTGCCCCTCCTGACGGCGATCATCGACGAGGACGTGAAGAAGGCGGGCGAGCTCGCCTCACAACACGTCATCGGGTTCGAGCGCGCGATCCGGGCGTTGATCTAGCACGAGCGGGTCGCTGCGCAGGTCCTTCACCAGCGCGACGCAGGCCACGATCATCACCAGCCCGAACGGCGCGGCGGCGATGATCGTGAGGTTCTGCAACCCGGTCAGCGCGGTCGCCCCTCCCCCGCCGACCAGCAGCATCACCGCGGCCACACCACCGGTCGCGACGCCCCAGAACACCACCAGCCGGCGATGCGGTTCGTTGTCCCCGCGCTGGGACAACGTGCCCATCACCAGGGACGCCGCGTCGGCACCCGAGACGAAGAAGATCGCCACCAGCACCATCACGACCACCCCGGCGACCGCGGCCAGCGGGAACTGGTCGAGCACCCCGAACAGCTGAGACTCGGGGTTCGCCGCGCCCGCGAGGTCGACGCCGTCCCGTTGCACCGAGATCGCGGTGCCGCCCATGATCGAGAACCAGACCAGGCTCACCACCGAGGGCACCAGGATCACGCCCTTCACGAACTGCTTGATCGTGCGGCCGCGCGAGATCCGGGCGATGAACATGCCGACGAACGGCGTCCACGAGATCCACCAGGCCCAGTAGAAGATCGTCCACCCGGACAGCCAGGTCTCCATCGCGTCCCCGCCAGTCCCGGCCGAGCGCGACACCATCTCGCCCATGTCCCGGAAGTAGTCGCCGACGGCGGCCGGCACCAGGTTCAGGATCAGCACGGTGGGCCCGACGAGGAACACGAACACCGCGAGCACGGTCGCCAGCACCATGTTGATGTTCGACAACCACTGGATGCCCTTGGCCACGCCCGAACAGGCCGACGCCACGAACGCCACCGTCAGCACCGCGATGATGCCGATCAGCACGCCCACACCGGGGTTCTCGCGCACGAACCCGCCGGCCTTCAGCCCGCTGCCGATCTGCAACGCGCCGAGCCCGAGCGAGGCCGCCGACCCGAAGAGCGTCGCGAAGATCGCCAGGACGTCGATCAACCGCCCGAGCGGCTTGTCCGACACCCGATCACCGAACAACGGGGCGAACACGGCGCTGATCAGCTGCTTGCGGCCACGCCGGAACGTGCCGTAGGCGATGGCGAGCCCGACGACCGCGTAGATCGACCACGGGTGGATCGCCCAGTGGAACAGCGAGGTCGCCATCGCGACGTCGATCGCCGCGTCCGTGCCGCCCTCGACCGAGCCCGGCGGTGGCTTCACGAAGTGCGCCAATGGTTCCGCGACGCCGTAGAACATCAGCCCGATGCCCATGCCCGCGCTGAACATCATCGCGACCCACGAGATCGTGCGGAACTCCGGGCGTTCGCCGTCCTGGCCGAGCGGGATCCGGCCGTACTTGCTGAACGCGAGCCACAGGGCGAAGATCACGAACCCCGTGGCCGCGGTCAGGAAGGCCCAGCCGGTGTTGCGGATGACCCAGCCCAGCACCGCCGAGGAGACGGTGCTGAGGCTGTTCGTGCCGATGATCCCCCACGCGAGGAACGCGGAGGCCACGACCGCGGAGACGATGAAGACGACGCGGTCGGTGTGGGATCTCGTGGTGGGTATGAACGTCGGTTCGGACACTGCTACCACCTCTTCGTTGAGTTGGCCTGCTAGTCGGTCCCCCTGATCAGCTTCTGCTGCACCCAGTCGTGGAACTCACCGATGTGGTGCTCGGACGGCACCAGCACGCCGCCGTCGCGGTAGGCACGCGACGACATGGCGGGCTGACACCGTTCGCACGCCTCGAAGTCCTGCTCGTTGACGCGGTGGAACAGCTCCACCGACCGCGAGACGTCCTTGCCGGTCGCGACGACGTCCTTGGCGTAGAGCCAGTCGCACTCGACGATCGTGCGGTCGGCGGCCAGCGGGAACATCCGGTGGATGATCACGTGGTCCGGCACCAGGTTGATGAACACCTGCGGCCGCACGGTGATCGCGTAGTACCGGCGTTCCTGGTCGGACGCGACGCCGGGCAGGTCCTCGAAGCCCTCGCTGCCGTCGATCGTGAAGCCCTTGATCTCCTCGCCGAACACCGCGCCGTGCCCGACGTAGTACTGGGCGGCGTAGCCGTCGGCGAACTCGGGCAGCACCTCGGTGAGCTCGGGGTGGATCGTCGCGCAGTGGTAGCACTCCATGAAGTTCTCGATGATGAGCTTCCAGTTGGCCTTGACGTCGTAGGTGATCCGGCGGCCCAGGTCGAGCTCGCTGACCTGGTAGTTGCCGATCGCGTCGAGGTTGCCGAGGCGTTCCTGGACGTCGCGCTGCACGGTCTCCTCGAACGACGCGGGCTCGTCGGCGAGCGACACCCACGCGTAGCCGAGCCATTCGCGCAGGTGCACGGTCTTGAGGCCGTACTCGACGCGGTCGACGTCCGGCATCGACGTGAGGTTGGGCGCGGCGACCAGCTTGCCGTCCAGGCCGTAGGTCCAGGCGTGGTACGGGCACTGGAAGTTGCGCTTGACCGTGCCGGACTCCTCGACGCAGAGCTTCGCGCCGCGGTGCCGGCAGATGTTGAGGAACGCGCGCAGCGAGCCGTCGCGCGCGCGGCTGATCAGCACGCTCTCGCGGCCGATCTGGACGGTGCGGAAGTTGCCCGCGTCCGGCAGGTCGGCGCTTCTGACCGCGCAGAACCACATCTGCTCGAAGATGTTCTGCTGTTCGAGCTCGAAGATCTGCGGGTCGGTGTAGGTGTGGCCGGGCAGCGTGGGGATGAGGCTCGACGGGAGTTCGGTCTGGGTCATGAACGGATCCGCTTCATCTCGGGGTCGAACAGCGGCTCCGCCGCCACGACCGCTGCGACACGTGCACCGAAGTACTCGATCTCGACCGGCGTGCCCGCCACGGCCACCTCGGCGGGCAGCCACGCGTAGGCGATGTTCCTGCCGATCGAGTAGCCCCGAGCCGCGCTCGTGACGTACCCGACCGGAACCCCTTGGGAGAACACCGGTTCCGACCCCATCACGACCTGGTGGTCGTCGTCGATCAGCAGGCAGGTGAGCTTGCGCGTCGCGGTCTCCTCGGACCTGCCCTCCAGGGCCCTGCGGCCGTGGAAGTAGCCCTTGTTCATCCGGACGGCGAACCCGAGCCCCGCCTCGTACGGGTCGTGCTCGGTGGTCACGTCCGTGCCCCACGAGCGGTAGCCCTTCTCCAGCCGCATGCTGGTGAACGCGCTGCGGCCGGCCGCGATGACGCCGTACCGCTGCCCGGCCTCCCACAGCGTGTCCCACAGCCGCGCGCCCATGTCGGCGGTCGTGTACAGCTCCCAGCCGAGCTCACCCACGTACGACAGGCGCATCGCGGTGACCGGCACCTCGCCGATGAACGCTTCCTGGGCCTTGAAGTAGCCCATCGCCTGGTGCGAGAAGTCGGTCTTCGTCAGCGGCTGCAACAGGTTTCGTGCTTCCGGTCCCCACAGGCCGATGCAGCACGTGCCGGGCGTGATGTCGGTGATGTGCACACCGCCGTTGGGCGGCAGGCGCCGCTGCAGCCAGTCGAGGTCGAGCGGGCCGTTCGCGCCGACCTGGAACCGCTGCTCGCCGAGCCGGGCGATGGTCAGGTCGCTGCGCACGCCGCCGTCCTCGTTGAGCAGCAACGTGTACACGACGGCGCCGGGTTTGCGGTCGAGCTGGTTGGTGGTCATGGTCTGCAGGAACGGCAACGCCTCCGGCCCGCTGACCTCCAGCCGCTTCAACGCCGTCATGTCGAACATGGCGACGCGCTTGCGTGCCACCAGTGCCTCGGCACCGGCGATCGGCGACCAGAACCGGGACGCCCACTCGTTGCGTTCCGGGATCTCCGCGACCTCGGGCAGGTCGGCGTTGGCCTCGTACCAGTGCGGCCGTTCCCAGCCGGAGGCCTCCAGGAACACCGCGCCGAGCGCCTTCTGCTGCTCGTAGAACGGGCTCTTGCGCAGCGGTCGCGGTTTCTCGGCCGGTTGCAGCGGGTGCAGGATGTCGTAGACCTCGACGAACGCCCGGCAGCTGCGTTCGTGCACGTAGCCGGGCGAGCGCTGGGCGACCTCGAACCGGTTGAGGTCGCAGCCGTGCAGGTCGATCTTCGGCTGGCCGTCGACCAGCCACTCGGCCATGGCCTTCGCGACGCCGGCGGAGTGCGTGATCCACACGGCCTCGGCGACCCAGAACCCCGGCAGGCCGGGGTGTTCGCCGAGCAGCGGGTTGCCGTCGGGCGTGAACGAGAACAGCCCGTTGATGCCCTCCTCGACCTTGGAGTCGCCGAGGGCGGGCAGCAGGTCGACGGCAGCGTCCCAGGAGGTCTCGAAGTCCTCCGGCGTGAACGCGATCTCGGACGGCATGGTCGGCGCGACGTCGAAGTCCAGGATCTCGTCGGCGTCGATCGGCATGGGCCGGTGCCCGTAGGCGCCGATGCCGATGCGGTCGACGTGCTCGCGGAAGTAGAGGTCCGCGTCCTGGTGCCGCAGCAACGGCGTCGACATCTCGGACAGCTCGGTGTTCTTGCCCTTCAACGCGGGCAGCGGCGCCGTCCTCGCGTACTGGTGGGCCATCGGGACGAGCGGGATGTCGAGGTCGACCATCCGGCCGATCCGCGGTCCCCACATCCCGACGCACGACACCACGATGTCGGCGGGGAAGGTGTCCTTCTCGGTGACGACGGCCTTGACGCGCCTGCCGGTGCGTTCGATGCCGGTGACCTTCTGGAACTGGAGGAACTTCGCGCCCCGGTCCATCGCCCTGCGCGCCTGGGCCTCGGCCGCCCTGAGGGGCTTCGCGAGGCCGTCGGACGGGATGTGGAAGCCGCCGAGGATCTTGGCGGGGTCGAGCAGCGGGTGCAGCCGCGCGCACTCCTCGGGGTCGCGCAGGAAGCTCTCGACGCCCCACGCAGTCGCCCAGCCGTGCCTTCGCTTGATGTCGGTCCACCGCTCCGGCGTCGTCGCGACCTCGAGCCCGCCGAGCTGCTGGAAGCACCACTGGTCGTCGAGCGTCATCGCCGTGTACTTCTCGACCGTGTACTTCGCGAACGACGTCATCGTCCGGCACCCGGTCGTCTGGAAGACCAGGCCGGGCGCGTGCGAGCTGGACCCGCCGGTGGCGAACAGCGGCCCCTGCTCCAGCACGGTGATGTCGGTCCACCCGCGCGCGGTCAGCTCCTCGGCCAGCGCGCACCCGACGATGCCCGCGCCGATCAGCACCACTCTCGGCTGAGTCACAGGACCACCACCGAACGCAGCACGCGGCCGTGGTGCATGTCCTCGAACGCCTTCTCGACGTCCCCGAGCCCGATCGTCTCGGACACGAACGCGCCGAGGTCGAGGCGCCCCTGCAGGTACAGGTCGATCAGCATCGGGAAGTCCCTGCTCGGCAGGCAGTCCCCGTACCAGGACGACTTCACCGCGCCGCCCCGGCTGAACACGTCGATCAACGGCAGTTCGAGCTTCATGTCCGGCGTCGGCACCCCGACCAGCACGGCGAGCCCGGCGTGGTCCCGCGCGTAGAAGGCCTGCTCGAACGTCTCGGGCCTGCCGACCGCGTCGATGACGACGTCCGCGCCGTTGCCGTCCGTCAGCTCCCGGATCGCCTCGACGACGTCCCGCTCCTTGGCGTTGATCGTGTGCGTGGCCCCGAACTTCCTGGCCCACTCGAGCTTCGTCGGGTCGAGGTCGACGGCGATGATCGTGCGCGCACCGGCCAGCCGAGCCCCGGCGATCGCCGCGTCCCCGACCCCACCGCACCCGAGCACCGCGACGCTGTCACCTCGGCCCACGCCCCCGGTGTTGATCGCGGCCCCGATGCCCGCCATCACCCCGCACCCGAGCAGTCCCGCCACCTCAGCCGGCGCCTTCGGATCCACCTTCGTGCACTGTCCACTGTGCACCAACGTCTTCTCCGCGAACGCCCCGATGCCGAGCGCGGGCGACAACGGCGTGCCGTCCTGCAACGTCATGGGCTGGGCCGCGTTGTGGGTGTTGAAGCAGTACTGCGGCCTCCCGCGGAGGCACGACCGGCACGCCCCGCACACGGCCCGCCAGTTGAGGATCACGAAGTCGCCGGGCGCGAGATCCGTGACCCCGTCCCCCACCGCCTCCACGACCCCGGCCGCCTCGTGCCCGAGCAGGAACGGGAACTCGTCGTTGATCCCGCCCTCCCGGTAGTGCAGGTCCGTGTGGCAGACCCCGCACGCCTGCACCTTCACCAGCGCCTCACCAGGCCCGGGATCAGGCACCAAGATCGTCTCGACCGTGACCTTGGCCCCACGCCCCGCCGCCACGACACCGTTCACCGCATGCACTTTGACTCGCTCCCGTCAGAGGTGGGGGGTAGAGGGGGTTCTTCGCGGCCAGCGCGGCAACCCGCGCGCTCAGCGCCTCCGCGTCGAACACGGGCTTGAGCGCGGCCGCGATGACATCCGCGACCTCGACGAAGTCTTCTTTCACAAACCCACGAGCCGCCAGCGCGGGCGTCCCGATCCGCAACCCGGACGTGACCATCGGCGGCCGCGGATCGAACGGCACCGCGTTCCGATTCACCGTGATCCCTATTCCATGCAACCGATCCTCGGCCTGCTTACCGTCCAAAGCAGACTCAACGAGGTCCACCAGCACCAGATGCACGTCCGTGCCGCCGGTCAAGACCTTCACCCCGGCCTCAGCACAGTCCTTCTGCATCAACCGCTCAGCCAACACCCGAGCACCTTCCAGCACACGCTGCTGCCGCTCCCGGAACGCCTCCCCCGCCGCAACCTTGAACGCCACCGCCTTGGCCGCGATGACATGCTGCAACGGCCCACCCTGCTGCCCGGGAAACACCGTGGAGTCGACCTTCTTGGCCAACTCCTGTCGGCAAAGGATCACCCCACCCCGAGGCCCACCCAACGTCTTGTGCGTAGTCGTCGTAACCAGATCCGCGAACGGCACAGGACTCGGATGCACCCCGGCCGCCACCAACCCGGCGAAGTGCGCCATGTCCACCATGAGCTTCGCGCCGACCAGATCAGCGATCCGCCGAAACTCCGCAAAATCCAACTGCCGCGGGTACGCCGACCACCCAGCGATGATCAGCTTGGGCCGCACCTCGGTTGCCAGCCGCTCGACTTCCTCCATGTCAACCCGCCCAGACGCCGCGTCAACGTGGTAGGCCACCACCTTGTACAGCCGCCCGGAGAAGTTGATGCGCATCCCATGCGTCAAATGCCCGCCGTGCGCCAGATCCAGCCCCATGATCGTGTCGCCGGGCTGCAACACAGCCGCCATGGCCGCAGCATTGGCCTGGGCCCCCGAGTGAGGCTGCACGTTGGCGTGCTCAGCGCCGAACAACGCCTTCACCCGCTCAACAGCCAACGCCTCAACAACGTCAACGTGCTCACACCCGCCGTAATACCGGCGCCCCGGATACCCCTCCGCGTACTTGTTGGTCGACACCGACCCCTGCGCCTGCAACACGGCAACGGGCGCGAAGTTCTCGGAGGCGATCATCTCCAACGTCGACTGCTGCCGCAGCAACTCAGCCCCGATGGCAGCGGCAACCTCGGGATCGACAACACCGAGGTCCGACTCAAGCTCTGTGCTGGTGGTGGGAACGGAGAGTGACACGGGCCAACCCTTCCGAGCGAGTTCCGTAATACGCAACCTGGTTCGCATTATGCAACTACAGCGCGCATCACGGTGAGACCAGCCGCGCGCGTTGTCAAGCCCTAGTCGCACGGACGGAGGCACCGCCCCCATGCCCGAACGGGCTCAAAGGGACAAGCACGCCAAGGGATCCGGGCACAACAAGGCCCCGCCGCACAGCCGGGGTGGGCAGCAGACGGCCGGGTTCGGGCACGCGGGGAGGAGGGGGACGGCGCGGGATTGAGGGCGGGGCGGGAGCAGGGTGGGCGGGACGAAGGCCGGGCGAGGTCGAAGCCGGGGCGAGGCGGAGCCGGGCAGGGTCGACAGAGGCAGGGCTGCGGGAAGGCGGGGCGCGGGGTAGCGGCGGGGGTGGAGGTGCAGCGGCAAGACAGAGGCGAGGCGGAGGCGGGCAGGGCAAGGTGGCCAGGACAAGGTGGCCAAGCGGCAGTGGCCGGGACGTGGTTGCCGAGCGCAGAGGCCCCAGCGAGGTGGCCAAGCGGCAGTGGTCGCGGCGTGGTGGCGGGGCGCGTGGGTCGGTGGTGAGCCAAGACGGGGTGGGGCCAAGACTCAGGTCACCAATGGCTTGAGGACACGCGAAGCCGAAGGCGAGCCCGTACGAGCGCGCGAACGCAATGGCGCAGCCGAGCTACCCGACCTCACCGCGATGCCGAAGGCGAGGCGTCCCTCCTAGGCTCATCACGGCAACCGGTCATGACGCGACTTACCCGCCCAACGTGCCCACGCTGCAAAGAGATTGGGGCTTGACTTTGGGTGCGAGGCGTCAGATGTGTATTTGAGGTCTGGTTGTATGTGTCGTGGTTGCGGGCGTGGTGGTCCTAGTC
>NZ_JBHXLO010000040.1:0-93546 GCF_042721395.1 Lentzea sp. NPDC058450 | reverse complement strand
GACTCGCGCACGCAGTTCGTGCCGATGCAGCAGGCGCTGTCCACAAAGGACGACATGATGGAGTACGTGGAGCACACCGGCTCCGGGCACTTCGCCGTCCCGCCTGGGGTGAAGGAAGGCGGGTACTGGGGAGACACGCTCTTCGCGTGAACGATCACCGAACCGAGGCGAGGACCAGCAACTCGTGCAGGTCGTAGAGGCACTCACCGGTCCAGAACACGGTGCCGGCCGCCACGAGCACCGGCAGCAGAGCGGGCCAGCGCCGTCGTTCGCCGGGCACCATGAGTGCAGACACGCGCAGCGGCACCGCCCCAGCGGTGCCCAGCACACCGAGCGCGTGATGCGGGCGAGGTCTGCTGCCCGTGCGAGAGGCGGCGAGTGCGGCCACCGCGATGGTCCGCGCGATGTCCCGGCGATCTCCACCGAGTTCTGCGGCGGCAGCTTCGTCGGCGGCGCGCTCGACGACGTAGGCCAGCTTGCGCGCCACCGGCCACAGCACCGGGTGCGCGATCGCGGCGAGCCTCGTCACCCACGACAGCCAGGCGTGATCACCTTCGAGGTGCGCGCGTTCGTGTGCGATGACAGCCTTGCTCCGCTGCTCACCGAGCACGTCGAGGATCCCCGTGGTCACCACGATCCGGCCGCGCCGCCCGGACGCGCCCGGCAGCGCGAAGGCCTCGATCCGGTCGTCGTGCACCGTGACCACGTCACCACGCGGCTCCAGCCAGTCCACTTCGGATCGAACGGCCCTCAGCGCGGCGCGCCGCCGCACGCAGGCGATGGCCACGGCGACCACGACCACGCACGACCAGATGAGCGAGAGCCACGACACCCACGGCACATGAGCGGTGTCGGCCACCACGACCTCGTACGACCAGCCGCCGGCCTGCGCGATCGCGGGCACCTCCGCCAACGCCTTCAGCCCGAACACCACGACGTTGACGGTGCTCGCCGCGGCCGCCACCGCCGCGGCGCCGGCGAACACCCGCAGCGCCAGGTCGGGGCGCAAGCGGTCCGCGAGCAGCCACGTGCCCACCACCACGAGCACCGGCGTGACCAGCACAGACCATGCGAAGTGGTCGAACACGGGCATCCTCCTCCGCTCGTCGCACAGTCTCACACGCGGCGCCGCGCCCGCCAGGACCCCGCATGATCTGTACGATTCGGTCCTGTGACCGACGACAGGCCGGGGAAGGCAGGCCAGCAGCCCGCTCGCCGTCTGCCCGGCACGCTCGCCTCCCAGGTCCTGCAAGCACTCGTGGACTCCGGCAGCGCTCTCACGCCCAGTGAGGTGCGTGATCTCCTGGACACCACCGACACACTCGCGTACAGCACCGTCGTGACCACGCTCACCCGCCTGCACGAGAAGAAGGTCGTCTCCCGGGAGCGCGACGGCCGCGCGTACCGGTACTCGGCGGTCGCCGATCCTCCCGCGCTGACCGCGTGGCGCATGGGCCGTCTGCTGGAGAGCGAAGAGGATCACGGCCCGGTGCTCGCCCGGTTCGTGAACTCGTTGAGCCCTCAGGACGAGCAGCTCCTGCGCGAGTTGCTGGGCGAACTCGGCAACTGACCTTGCCCCTTCTCCTCGGGCCGCCCTAAGCTGAACTTCTACAAGCATGTAGCAGTTCAGATGAAGGGCTCAGGACATGTCGCAGGAGCGGTCGCGCTGCGACGACGCCATCGACTGGATGCGAGTCAGGATCGAGGACGGGACCTGGCCGCTGAACTCCCGGATCCCGATCCAGTCGCATCTGGTGAAGGACAGCGGTTTCGCCTTCGCCGTCGTGCGACAGGCAGTCAAGGTGCTGATCAGCAACGGCATCCTGGAGTCGGCACGAGGCCGCGGCACGTTCGTCCGCGAGCGATCGGCCCTGAGTGCGACGCTGCTCTCCCACCTGGACACCCAGCCTCCACAGTGGACGTTTTCACTGCGGCGCGCACTGGAGACCGAGGCGGCGGGCCTGGCC
The DNA here is from genome assembly GCF_042721395.1 of Lentzea sp. NPDC058450. Lineage (NCBI taxonomy): Bacteria > Bacillati > Actinomycetota > Actinomycetes > Pseudonocardiales > Pseudonocardiaceae > Lentzea > Lentzea sp. NPDC058450. The sequence continues at coordinate 91,579 of NZ_JBHXLO010000040.1, read as the reverse complement.
GCGACGCAGCACACCGAGCAACAACTCGATCTCATCCGCGACTCGCTCGCACTCCACTCACCGCTGCGCTGGACGACATCCTTCGACCCGGCCACCGGGCGCACCGGCACCACCCCGAACCCGTTCCACTCAGCCGTGTTCGCCGCGGCCAACCCGTTGCTCGGCGAGATTCATCGATCCGTCCTGGCGGCACTGCGCCACGCGCCGGCACACCGGCCGACGGACCGCCAAGCGGACCACGTCGAGATCTTCGAGGCGATCCGACGCGGGGATGCCGAGGCTGCCCGGGGCGCGGCCGGCCGCCACGTGGGCCACGGCCTCCTGCTTGACCGGGATGTGGCCTGAACAGGACTGGACATTAGCTAAGCCTAAGCTATCTTCTACAGGGAAGTAGATGACCGTTTTGCTCGGTTCATGCCCTGAGGAGCGTTTGTTATGCGACGAGTTGCACGTCGTCCCGCCGCTGCCCTGGTGGCAGCCGTACTGACCGCCGCGATGACAGCGTGCGGGAGCTCCGGCGACGCGCCCGCGGGGAGCGACTCGAGTGCGGCGGCACCGTCCGACAAGAAGATCACCGTCTACAGCGGACGCAGCGAGAACCTGGTGAAGCCGCTGCTGGAGGCGTTCTCCAAGCAGACCGGGATCGCGGTCGAGACCAGATACGCGGGCACATCGGCGATGGCGACCCAGCTGCTCGAAGAGGGTGACAAGTCCCCCGCCGACGTGTTCTTCGCCCAGGACGCCGGTGCGCTGGGTGCGGTCGCCAAGGCCGGGCTGTTCGTCGCCCAGCCGTCGGACGTAACCGGCAAGGTCCCCGAGGTCTACCGGGCCAAGAGCGGTGAGTGGGTCGGTGTGACGGCGCGGGCTCGCGTCCTCGTCCACAACCCCGAGACCACGCCACCGGCGGATCTGCCGAAGTCGGTCTTCGAGCTCACCGACGCGAAGTGGAAGGGCAAGGTCGGCGTCGCTCCGACCAACGCGTCCTTCCAGGCGTTCGTCACCGCGGTGACCGTCCAGCACGGAGAGGCCAAGGCGCAGGAGTTCCTGAAGGGACTGGCCGCGAACGAGCCCCAGATCCGCGACGGCAACGCCAAGATCATGGAAGAGGTCGAGTCCGGCAAGATCGCCGTCGGACTCATCAACCACTACTACCTCGGCGAACTGGCCAAGGAACAGGGCAAGGCGCCCGACGCGCTCAAGTCGCGCCTGCACTTCTTCCCCGGCGGCGACAGCGGCGCGCTGGTCAACATCGCGGGCGTGGGCGTGCTCAAGCGCGCGGCCCAGGACGCCGACGTCCGGACGTTCGTCGACTACCTGCTCGGCGCGGAAGGCCAGAAGTACTTCGTCGAGAAGACCTTCGAGTACCCCGTCGTCGCCGGCGTCGCCGCTCCGGCGTTCGTTCCCGCGCTCGACAGCCTGAACGTGCCGAAGGTCGACCTCAACGACATCGACGATCTGGCCTCGACGGTCAAGCTGATCAAGGACTCGGGCCTCGTTCCTTGATCCCCGCGCACCGCTCGCCGTTGGCGTGGAGCGCGACCGCCGCAGTCGCGGTCGCGCTCATCCCGCTCGCCTACCTCGTGATTCGCACCGCCGAGGCAGGCTGGGACCGCATCGCCTCGGAACTGTTCACCACCAGGGTCGCCGAACTCGCGTTGCGAAGCCTCGCGCTCGCCGGGGTTGTGACGGCAGCCTGTCTGATCCTGGGTACGGCGACCGCCGTTGTCGTGGTGCGCACCGACCTGCCGTTCCGACGGATGTTCGCCGTGCTGGCCGCCTTGCCGTTGGCGGTCCCGTCCTACGTCGCCGCGTTCGCCTGGACCTCGACCGTGGACGGTTTTGAGGGCTTTGGCGCCGCGGCGCTGGTGCTGACGCTGGGCTCCTATCCGTACGTCTTCCTGCCCGTCGCCGCCGCGCTCCGCACCGCGGACACCGCGCAGGAGGAAGTCGCCCGTTCCCTGGGGCTTTCACCGTGGCGGACGTTCCTCACCGTCACGGTCAGGCAGGTCCGGCCGGCGATCACGGGCGGCGGCCTGCTGGTCGCCCTCTACGTCCTGTCCGACTTCGGCGCGGTGGCCGTGCTGCGCGCCGACACGTTCACCCGCGCCATCTTCGTGGCGTTCGACCTCGGCTTCGACCGCACCGGAGCTTTGGTCCTCTCGTGCGTCCTGCTGGTGTTGACGCTGCTCATCCTCACCGCCGAAACGACCACCCGGCGTCGAGGCGCTCGGTACTCCGCTCTCGGCGGAGCCCGTCGCCCGGCAGGCAGGCTGTCCTTGGGCGCTGGGAAACTGCCGACGGCGCTGGCCTTGCTCGCCGTCGCCGCGGTGGCGTTGGGCATCGTGGCGGCAAGCCTCGGCGTACGCATGGCGTCCGGTGTGTCCAAGCCCGGCGCGTGGACCGAGATCGCCACTGCCGCAACGTCTTCCCTGATGCTCTCCTCGGCAGGCGCGGCCCTCACGGTGCTCCTGGCGCTACCGCTCGGGCTCTTCGCGGCACGGTCGAAGAGCCTCGCAGCGACGGTGCTCGAGCGCCTGGGCTACCTCACGCACGCGTTGCCGGGCCTGGTCGTCGGGCTTTCCGTCGTGTTCCTGGGCATCAACGTCGTCCAGCCGCTCTACCAGACGTCCTGGCTGTTGACGCTCGCCTATGCCGCCCTGTACCTGCCTTTGGCGATGGCCTCCGTCGCCGGCGCCGCCGCACACGCGCCACCCGTTCTGGAGGACGTCGCTCGCTCGCTGGGCCGAAACCCAGTCCGTGTCCTGGTGACGGTCACCCTCCCGCTGGTCCTGCCCGGCATCGGAGCAGGAGCCGCTCTGGTGTTCCTCAACGCGATGAAGGAACTGCCGGCCACGCTGCTGTTGCGCCCGACCGGCGTGGACACGCTCGCCACCGAACTGTGGACCCACACCACCGTCGCCGCCTACGCCGCCGCCACGCCATACGCGGCGCTCCTCGTCCTGCTGTCCGCCGTCCCGGCCTACGCGCTCGTCGCCCGTACCGGAATCCTGGCAAGGGAACCTCGCCCATGACCGCGCTGCGCCTGGTCGGCCTCACCAAGTCCTACGGCCACGTAGCCGCGTTGCGGAACGTCGATCTCGACGTTCCAGCCGGAACGCTGACGGCGATCCTCGGCCCGTCCGGCTGCGGGAAGACCACGCTCCTGCGGTGCGTCGCCGGTCTTGAACGACCGGACCGCGGCGAGGTCCACGTGGCCGACGCACCGGTGACCCGCGTCCCCGCTCACCGGCGGCGAATCGCGATCGTCCCGCAGGAAGGCGGCCTGTTCCCGCACCTGACCGTCGCCGCCAACGTCGCGTTCGGACTGGACCGCGCCACCCGTTCCGGCGATCGCGTCGACGAGGTCCTCGCGTTGGTGGGCCTCGCGAACCACGGGGCCCGCTGGCCGCATCAACTCTCCGGCGGGCAACAACAACGGGTCGCGGTCGCCAGGGCGCTCGCCCCGCGCCCACCGCTGATCTTGCTCGACGAGCCGTTCAGCGCGCTCGACGCCACCCTCCGCGCGGACCTGCGCCGTGACGTCCGGCAGGCACTGCTCGCTGACGGTGCGACCGCGCTCCTCGTCACCCACGACCAGGACGAGGCGTTGTCCATGGCTGATCTGGTGGCGGTGATGCGAGACGGCTCCGTGGTGCAAGCCGGTCCGCCGACGGACATCTACCGGTCCCCGCTCACGCCGTGGGTCGCGAGTTTCGTCGGAGACGCCGTTTCGCTGTCCGCAGAGCGCACGCCCGAGGGCTTCACGACGCCGCTCGGGAAGGTCGCGGTCGCCGACCCACCGGCCGGCGACCGGTTCACCGTACTGGTCCGCCCGGAACAGATCCGCTTCTCCCCCAACGGTCACGGGATCACGGCGACGATCCTCGACATCGAGTACCACGGCCACGACCTGCTGGTCTCACTCCAGCTTCCGGACACGTCGACCGTTGTCGCCAGGGTCCCCGGCACCACCGCGGTCGAGCGTGGCGGGACGGTTCGACTGGTGGTCGACGGTGCCGCGCTCCTCCACACGACCTAGCGGCTACCTGGCGACCGAGAGTGCGACGGGTTCCTCCTCGACCGCGGGCTCGTCGGAGTACTGGTGCCGGCCGGCGAGCAGCCCGCCGCCGAACGGGTTTGCAGACCATGACGAGGCCGTTCGTGCGGGCAGTGCTCCAGGTCTTCGACACGACGGTCGAGCAGGTTGTAGAACTGCTGTGCCACAACGGGTCGGGTCAGCCCGCGCTCGTCAGCTCGGATATCTGCCACGCGGCGAAGTTCGTCACTCCGAGCGCCAGGACCTTGCCCTCGGCGATGAAGCCCACGACCGCGCACACTGGACAGTACGGACGGAAACCCCGTGCCGAACGCGCGCTCGACAGGGCGTTTGACGGCCGTCTGGCCGTCTTGCCTGTGGGTGACCAAATCGACCACTGTGTAGGCGACAGGCACGCGGCATCGTCCTGAAACTGATCAAGGGGCCAGAGGACATTGACCATTCATGACCAGTTCCGCACCAAGGCACTCGGGTTGGGGTTCGCCGAGTCCGAGGTGGGGCGATGGGCGCCACGTGTCCGGTTGTGCGGGGTGCACCGCGATGACGGCGAGGTCGTAGGCCACTTCGGCGGACCGCTCCTGGTTCCCGACCAGGTTCGCGACTGCTGGTTACCTCTCGTGGCGACGATCGCCTGCGCTGCCATACCACCCGGTGTGACCGACCTCGTGCTGCCGCCCGACGGGCAACTGCTGTTCTTCGGCTATCCCGAGGAAGACGACAGTGGTGAGGTGCTGTACGTCCCACCGGGCACTGAGGTGAGCGAACGAAGCCTCCATCCCGATGCCCATACCTGTTCTCCGTACTTCGACGAGGTGTGCGACCAATTCCCGCAAGGTGACATACGGCTCGTACCTGGGCTTTCTCTGCCGTTCGTCGACGAAACAGAGATGATGGTGGAGGCGCTCGCGACAGACTGGGGCAGCTCGGGCAGGAGGTTCCTGCTCGGCGGCCATGGCACCGCGTGCAACGGTATGAACCCTGCCGACATGGCCGCCTACAGCGTGGCCGGCGACGCCGCGAGCGACGATCACGACTGGATTCTGCTGGCCGAACTCGACGTGGAGCACCCCGCTTCTGGCGGCGCCACCATGTTCTGGATGATCCGCCGACACGATCTGGTCGCACGACGCTTTGAACAGGTTCTCTTCCTCGCGGACTACAACCCTTAAGCCACAAGAACGTTCAACAGTTCTCTCTACGATCAGCTTGGGCCGCAACCAAAGTACCGTTCAGGCCGCCTCAGGCGCTTGAGCCGGCCGTAAGCATGGTCGTTGAGACCGTCCGGCCGGTCGCTCGTGTTCCCGGCAGGCACGGCGTAGGCGCGCATGGTCGCCGTCTCGGCGCCGAAGCTGCGGATGGCCTATGTTGACCAGGTTGTGGCGTCGCCGGCAAGACTGGGTATTCATCGCCTCTCGGACCTCAAACGATTTGAGATGCGACTTCGGACCACACTTCTGGTCTTGCACGTCGTCTGGCCGGCGAGATCGTCGGCCAGACGACAGTGGATGCGGTGCGGTCGCCGCTCCCGGTTCAGGTCACGGCTTCTTGGACGAGTGGTGCTCCACGATCTTCCAGTCGTGACCTCGCTTCTCGAAGACGAACGTGACACGGGCGTGCACGGTCTCGGGTGCTCCGTCACGGGTGATGGCGAAGTCGTAGAGTCCGGAAAGGACCAGCGCCTTGCCGCCGAGCGCGCGCTGCTTCGTCTCGACCAGCGTGCCGCGCGGCTTGAGGGCGAGGAAGCCGGTGAAGTACTCAACGATCTCGGCTCGGGTGTCGTGGACGTGGCCTGCGACGGTGGGGAGCAGAACCGCGTCGGCGGCGTACATGTTCGCGACCCTGCGGGGGTCACCGGTGGCGAGACTCGCGTTCCACCGGTCGAACAACTCGGTCGCGCTCGGTCGCCCAGCGGCGTCCCTTCGTGGCTCGATGGCCTGAGCGACGCCGGTTCCTGCCAGCAGCAGAACCACTGCTGCGGTCGCGATGAGGGGCTTCGACATGTTCCTCCGTCCGGTATCCCGGCGATCGCCGGTGATTCCAGCTTCGGAGCCGCCCCTGCAACGCCTTGTCAGGAGAACAGCAGGACGAAGTCAATCTTCCGCACGATCGCGTCTTCCCGACGAATGATGGATCGGGAACCGGAGCCGGACCTCGAGACCGCCGCCGGGCGCTGTGAGCAGGGTCGCGGTCCCCTGGTTGTCGTCGACCAGCTGACGGACGATGGACAGCCCCAAGCCCGTTCCACCCGGATGTCCGCGCCAGAAGCGGTCGAAGGCCTTGGCTTTCTGCTCGTCGTCAAGGCCGGGTCCTTGATCCACCACGGAGACGAGCAGTGCATCACGATCACGGGTCAGACTCACCGTGACCGCTGTGCCGTTCGGAGCGGCATCCAGTGCGTTCGTCACGAGGTTGTCGAGGATCTGCTCCACGTGGCCGGGTGTGAGCACGGCGGACCAGTGCACCGCGGACGGGTCGACCACGCAACGCAGCTCGATACCTCGGTCCGACGCGGCCGCGGTCCAGGCGCGCACCCTGGTGATCACGATGTCGTCCAGCACGAGTGGCTCGCGCTGGACGGTGTTGGCCTGTGCTCGCGCGAGGGAAAGGAGGTCGTTGACGAGTCGCGAAAGCCTGATGACCTCGGTGATGGCGAGGTCGAGTGCGGGCGCGGAATCCTGGCCCTCGACGCCGTCCCTGACGTTGTCGAGGCTCAACCGCAACGCGGTCAGCGGCGAACGCAACTCGTGGGAGACATCGGCTACGAAGGCGCGTTGCGCCGCGACGAGCCCGTCGATCCGGTGAGCTCCGATGTTGATGGCCCTGGCAACCTTGCGAGTCTCTTCCGGACCGATCTCGTCAGCTCGGACGGTGAGGTCTCCCTGGCCGAACCTGGTGGCCGCCTGCTGAAGCGACCGCAGTGGCCTGGTCAACGACCTCGCCATGATCACCGCGAGTCCTGCGGTGATCGCCAGCGTCACGAGTCCGGCGCCCAGTCTGAAGATCCAGATGGTGCGGATCTGACTTTCCAGTTCGCTCGTCGGATAGCTGAGGCGGACCGCCCCGACTACACGTCCATCTCCTGTGCGGGCCGGCACCGTGACGACCAGCGCCGGAGTACCCAGCGACGACGTGTCCTGCCAGCTGAAACTCTCCTGTCCCCGCAACGCGCCCGTCAGGGCCGGCGCGTCCGGTTCGTCCACGGGACGTCCCAGCGCCGGACGTCTCCGCTCGTCAACGAGCTCGACCTTGCCGTGCGACTGGACCTCGAACTCGCCCCGCAACGACCGCAGAGCCGCTTCCGAACCGCCGTCAGCCTGGAGGAAGGCGATGGTCCTGGCCTCTCTGAGCACGATCTCAAGGAGGTTGCCCCGTAGCAGCTCAGCCAGGCTGATGCCCACGGGCACGGTGAAGACCGCCAGCGCGATCACCACCAGGGTCAGCGATGCCATCACCAGCCGGCGTTGCATCAGGTCAGGACCTCCAGCCGGAATCCCACACCGCGCACCGTCTCGATGTTCACCACCCCGTCCAGCTTGCGCCGCAACGTGCCGATGTGAACGTCCAGCGTGCGGGTCGGTCCGTGCCAGTGCGCGTCCCAGACGGCCTCCAGGATCTGTTCCCTCGTGAAGGCGGCTCCCAGGTCCTCGGCCAGGAAGGACAACAGGTCGAACTCCTTGAGCGTCAACGGAACCTCGCGGCTGTCGACGTACACCCGCCGGGCACGGCGGTCCAGCCTCATCCGCCCCACCACAGTTCCGGACTCACCGGCATGACCAGGCCCCGAAGCCGTCCGTGGCCGATAGCGCCGCAACACGGCTCGGACGCGGGCGACGATCTCCCGGACGCCGAACGGCTTGGACACGTAGTCGTCGGCCCCGACCTCGAGACCGACGACCGTGTCGATCTCATCGGAGCGCGCGGTGATGACGATGATCGGCACGTCCGTGTGACGACGAAGCTCCCGGCACAGGTCAAGTCCGTCCATGTCGGGAAGCCCGAGGTCCAGCAACACGACCTCGAAGCCGGAGGCGGCCAGCGCGGCGGAACCGGTGCTCTCCCACTGCACCGCGAACCCGTACCGCGCCAGGCCGGTGGCCAACGACTCCGCGATCGCCGAGTCGTCCTCTACGAGGAGCACCTTGGTCATCGCGGTCGGATCACCCGTCTCCGGCATGTCCCATCCTCCGTCGACGTCGGCGAGTCCCACCACGACCATCCTGGCGGCGCCCGGTGCAGAGGAACTCCAAGAGCGCGTAAAGATTCGGACAACGCGCAGCTCCCGGGCTCCTCAGAGCAGGCGCCACCAGAGTCCGAACTGGACGAACAGATCGGCTCACACCTGGAGCGCGACGGGTTTGCCCCCGAGCGTCACGACGAGACGCCCGTCCGAGGCGAACGACCAGCCGAGAGCTCCCGTGAAGGTCGAGCACCGCGACCCGTTGCTGCCGGACCAGAACTGGTTGGAGCCGTCGACGTTGCCAGCCGTCTTGTCGTTGGTGCCCTTGCTGCTGCGACACGAGGTGTTGGTGCGGAACACCGAACTGCCGGCGTCGAAGGAGAAGTTGCGCTCGTCGTTGTCGACGCTGAGGTTATTCGAAACGCTCATGGAGCCGGGGTTGCGGTTGTAGGTGAACCCGTGTTTGCCGTTGTCGAACGCGATGGTGCGGCGTACGACGTGGTTCACCGCGATGTCCTCGCCACCGAGTTTGAAGCCGTTGCGGTCGCCGTTCCCCGCCTGGCCGCCGTTGCTCAGCGTGCCGTTGCGGTACGCCAGCGAGTCCTCGATGACCACCGGTCCGATCGCGCCGGTGTCGCTCTTGGTGTAGAGGTCCCAGCCGTCATCGATGTTGTTGTGCGACACGGCGTAGCGGAACACGTTGCCTGAGCCGACGGTCAGCTTCGCCGCGAATCCGTCGGCGTCTTCCCCGTCGGAGTCCGCGTTGTCGTGCGATTCTGCGCTCACCACCAGGTTGTTGGCCGGCCACTGGCCGCGCGGCGTGTCGGAGGCGATGCGCGAGAGCTGCAGACCGGTGTCGCGGTTGAACCGGGTGACGGTGCGTTCGAGGATGTTGTTGCTACCGCCGACGAAGATCCCGTTGTCGCCTGCTCGCTCCACCGTGATGCCCTGGACGTGCCAGTAGGAGCCGTTGACCGCCAGGCCGCGGTTCTCCGAGGCCTCGGTCTGGGCCGCGAAGTTCAGCACCGGCCTCTCGCTCTGGTAGGCGGCGATCTTCTTGTGCGCGCCGGCCGTACCGTTGTTGCCCTGGGCGATCGTGACCGTCTTGCTGAAGGCGTAGGAACCGCCACGCAGGTAGACCGTCCCGCCCGACGCGATCCGCGTGATCGCCCGCGTGAGTGTCGTCGGGTCCGAGATGGTGCCGGCCGCGGTGTCACGGCCACTCGGCGAGACGTACAGAACGCTGTCGGCGGCGGCCGCGGGCAACGGCATGACCAGAACACCGGCCGCGGCCACCACCAAGGACTTCTTCATCATCATCACACTTCTCCCTTTCACGACTCACACCGGAAGGGAGCGCTCCCCCAGCAAGCTAACGCACTGTTTTCCAGCACGCAACGAAAGAGCGAGGACGTTCACAACGGCGAACAGATCGAGATTCACAGGAGTCGAATTCTCGAATCCAACGCGTGCTTTCTTCGACACTGTTCGACATTCGATTGACCGCTCGCTTTCGAGTCACTTCCTTCGATTGCTCAGTAAACCTTCACCTCTGTCAGTCCGGTTCGGAACCCGGAGGCGTGCGTCAGCACCACTCGCAGCCGTTGTGTGTTCACCGGAGTGAAGCGGGCGAGGTTGAAGTTGGCCTGTGGTGCGGACGGGGTCTTGGTCAGTCCTGCCACGTCGGCCCAGCTGCCACCGTTCCAGTACTGGACCTGGTACGCCGCCGGCGCCCGGTAGCGGTTGCCCGCGCGGTCGTCGCGGAAGTGCAGCCGGACCTCACCGGCTGTGCGTTGCTGACCGAAGTTCACCTCGTACCAGTCAGTGCCGTTGGGCGAGCCGGAGGTGCCCCAGATCGGATCGTTGATCGGGAAGCCGTCCACCGCGGCCCCTGTCGACGTGCCGGAAGCCGTGTAGGACGCCGACACCGCCGCGCCCTGTGCCAGGTTGGGCCGCGTGGAGGTCAGGTCGACGCCTGCCTTGGCGAACACGTCGACCATTCGCGCGCTGCTTTGGACGACGTCACGCGGGGCCTGCACTCCCCCGACCGTCGCCTGGTACACCACCGAGCCGCCGGACGGCAGCGTGACCTGTCCCGTCGCCGGGTTGTAGAGCACGCGGGTGAGACGGTCCACGGTAAAGGCGCGCGTTCCGTTGAGGTACACGGAATAGCCCTGCGGAACACCGTTGTAGCGCGTCACGCCGTCAGCCGGGTCGTCCCACACGACGCTCAGATCGGCGTTGCGGTGCCTCACGTTGTTGACCGCGAAGTGCGACCAGCCGATGTTGATGGGCGAGAGCTCGATCAGCCCGTCGGTGCGCGGCCTCAGGCCGGCGGCGTCCTCGATGACGGTCCAGTTGCTGCTGCCGAGGATGTTGTGGTGGATCCACGACCGGTACTGGATGGTGCTTCCGTTCCAGTCGGCCCAGAACTCGTTGGCGTCGGGCCATTGCGTGTTGCCGCCGATGTACTGCGCCCAGGTGTTCCAGTACAGCAGCTTCTTGTAGTCCTCCGGCGACATCCACTGGTTCTGGTAGTTGCGCAGCACCGAGGAGTACAGCCGGAACTGCACGGTCGAGTTGATCGTGGAAAAGTTGTTCGAACCGGGGTGCCCGGCTGCGGCGGCCGCTGCCTTGTCTCGCTGGTTCGCCGTGTAGAAGGGGAAGACCGGGTACTCGGCGGGGTCGGCGAACAGCCGCAGCGCCTGCTTGTACTGGTCGGTGTTCGGCATCAGGCCGACCGAGAACGGGTAGTAGTTGTTGATCTCCTTCCACGGCACGTGCGTGTTGGTCGCGACGTGCTTGTGCTCCAGCAGTTGCCGCGCCGGGTTCCACAAAGTGTTGATCACGCCGTTGCGGATGCGATCGGCCAGTGCCTGCATCTCGGATGCCTTCGTGGTGTTGCCGGCCAGCGCGTAGGCCTGTTGTGCGGCAACGGCGCCGCTCCACACGTAGGCCGTCTCGGCACGGTCGAGTCTGCCTGCTCGCCAGTCGAACGACACGGCGTCGGCGTCGTTACCGGTGAGTGCGCCCCAGTCGTACTCGATCACACCGTTGTTGTTGGTGTCGTAGAAGGAGAGCTGTCCTTTCGCGTCACCTTCGGCGTACCGCGCCAGCAGGGCGGCGATCGAGGGCTGTCCCCCGTGCACCTGGTACGCGCGCCATGCGGCCTCGGAGATGTACTGGGTGTAGGAGTTGGACCAGTTCTCGGGGTCTCCCGGGTTGTCCATGAACCGACCGCCACGCGAGGTCTGCCCGGCGGACAGCCACGGCCCGTAGGAATAGACGGGATCACGCAGGTACTTCAGGTCGTCGATGTGCATCGGCTGGGTGAGCACGATCGCGTTGTTGTACCCGGTGGCGCCCTCGACCGAGATCGGGAACTGGTAGTCCTGGCCGGGGATGTCGACGTCGAGGTGGTTGAAGCGCATCAGCCACCAGCGGTAGTAGATGTTCTTCTTGATCGCCGCGTCCGGCACGTCGATGTACGGGATGTTGTCGGCCCACCAGCGGTTGTAGGTGCGCACGTGGGTGGCGAACGCCGTCTCGGGGGTGTAGCCGCGGTACGCCTGGTACTCGGTCGCCGACTCCGGGATCTCCGTGGTGAGGAAGCCCATGGCCACCTTGGTGGTGACGGTCTGCCCGGCGCCGATCGTCACCGAGCGGTCCAGCCCGCCGTTGTTCACCCCGAACCCGTCGCCGGACAGGCGCGGCCGGATCGTCGTGAGGTTGTTCTTCACCGGCCTACTGCCCGTGAGTTCGCTGCCGCTCGCTGTCGTCGCGTAGGGCGAGGTCGCGCGCAACTGCAGGGTCGCGGCCGCGCCGCCGGTGTTGACGATGGCCAGGTTCGTGACGGCGACGTTGTTGTGGGTGATGAACTTCGTCATCTCCACCCGGATCGACCCGCTGGTGAAGACGCCCTTGTAGTGGCTGGGCTTCTGGACCCGGCTGCCGACCTGCTCGGTGAACGTGCCGGGCGACAACGCGACCGAGTAGGCGTTCTGGCCGCTGATGTCGTCCCAGTAGGCGGATCGGCCGCCGAACCCGATCACGGCGGGGTTGTGGGTGTACATGAACAACCCGCGGCCGCGGGTCATCAGGAAGTTGCCAGCCGGGTCGCTGCCGGGCCGGGCGAGCAACCGGTCCATCCAGAAGTCGGTGCCCGCGCTCTCCGCGTCGTAGATCGCCCGCATGGTGTTTGCGGTGCTGTAGCCGACCGGAGGCGCGGGGATGGAGGGACCGGTGAACGTGGGATAGCCGATGGGCTGCGCGGCGGAGGCGGGAACGGTCTGCCCCGCGATCAACGCCAGTGCCAGCGCGGGTGCCGTCAGGCGGCGAAGGCTTGCCATTCCAGGACTCCCGTCGAGAGGTCGGCCCTGGCGGTGATGTTCAACCGCAACCGGGTCGTGGACACGGTGGGGAAGGTGACGGTGTTGAAGGTGTTCGCCGCCGTCGCGCAGGACGACTGGCCGGGCACGTCGGCGTAGGCCGTGCCGGTCCAGTACTGCAGGCGGCACGACGCGGGGAGGTCGATGCCCTGGTTGTCGTCGAACCAGTAGACGGACGTGCGGCTGACCTGCTGTGCGGACGGCCAGGTGTACTCGAGCCACTGCGTGCCGCGTTCGGGCCAGTTGCCGTAGACGGGGTTCGACCGGTCCGCCGAGCTCGCCGGGGTTCCCCCGTCGTTGACCGCGGCCAGGTTCTCCCAGGGAGACACGTAGGACGTGCCGGCTGTCGCGCTCGGTGCGACGTTGCCGCCAGTGCCGGTACCGGGGTTCGGCGGCGGGCCGGCGGTGGTCTGGGTGACGCGTTGCATGGTGCCGTCGGTGTTGAAGCGCAACAGATCCACCGCGACGGAACGGCGGAAGTTGCCACCGCCGGGCGCGTTCGCGTTGTGGTAGACCATGTACCACTGGCCGTTGAACTGGGCGACACCCGCGTGGTTGGTGGTCGACGAGACCTGACCGAGGACCACTCCCCTGTGCGTCCACGGTCCCATCGGGTTGGTGGCCGTGGCGTACCGCTGGCACGCGTAGCTGGACGAGGTCACGCAGCCGTTGGTGTCGTTGGCCGCGTAGATCATGTAGTAGAGGCCGTTGCGCTTGAACATGAACGGCGCTTCCCAGTAGTCCGTCAGCCCCTGAGGGGTCACGACCGGGCCGTCGAGCTCGATCATGTTCGACTTGAGCTTCGCCGCACGCACGCCCCAGTAGCCGCCCCAGTAGAGGTACGCCTGGCCGTCGTCGTCGGTGAACACGGTGGGGTCGATGTTGAGCCCGGACGAGTTCGGGGTGCTGTCGCTGATCAGCGGCCCGCCCTTGGCGTCGGTGAACGGTCCGAGCGGGCTGTCGCCGACCGCGACGCCGATGTCCATCCAGCCCGCGCCGTTGCCGTTGACCGAGGTGTACCAGTAGTACTTGCCGTTGCGGGGTTCGACCTCGCTGGCCCAGGCGTCGGCGCCGGCCCACCGGAACGTGCCGATGTTCGCCTTGACGCCCCGGTCGGACCAGGTCGCCGCGTCGGTCGACGACAGCACGCGCCACTCGCGCATGAGGAAGTTCGACTGGCCGGTCGCCGCTTCGTCGCGTCCGGCGTAGATGTACATGGTGTTGCCGACGACCAGAGGGGCGGGGTCGGCCGTGTAGATCGAGGTGATGACCGGGTTGGCCGCGTGCGCGGGCGTTGCCACGACAACGCCCGCGACGAGTGCGATCGCGGCGCCCAGCAGGGTGGCGCGCATCGATCCTCCTTCTAGGAACCGGTGGAGTGGAGGTTCGCGACCTCTGCGGCGCTGAGGGCGCGGCCGTAGATCCGGAAGGAGTCCACGGCGCCGTCTAGATACGGGTCGTTCGCGTACTGCGAGCGCCCGATCCAGTTCTGCGTGGTGTTGCCAGGCCGGACGGTCAGCGCGGCGTTGCGTGCGACCTCGGCGCCGTTGACGTACAGCACGCCGAGATCGCCGTTCTGAGTCACCGCGACGTGCGTCCACACCCCTTGGGGCAGAGGTGACGGCGCGTCGATGCGCTGTTCTGAACCCGCACCTGCGGTGGTGACCGCGAACCTCGCCCCGCCCGCCGGGCTGAGCGGGGTGAGGAAGGCGTACGCGCCGGTTCCGGAGCCGAAGTCGAACAGGCGCGACCAGGGCGAGACCGAGTCCAGCCGCACCCAGGTGGCGATGCTGAACGCCGCCGCTCCGGCGAGGAGACCGCCGGGCAGCTGCACGTGCGCACCGGAGCCGGACAGGTCCGCCGCCTGCCCCGTGCGCCCTGCCGTCCACGCGACTCCACCTGAAAGAACCGCGTTCAGGCCGTTGCCCGTGGCGTCGCTGGCGTTGCCGTCGAACGGGTAGTGGGCGATGAACGGCGGGGTCTCCGCGGCGACGGTCCAGTAGACCGTGTACCGCTGGCCGTGGACCTTGTAGAACGGCAGCAACGTCACCTGGCCGGTGCTCGCCGTCGCCGTGTACTGCAACGGCGTCGAGGTGGCTTTGATCGTCGACGGCTGCAGCGCCGGCATCGAAGAGAGGTTGGTGCTGCCGTAGGCGCCCGCCAGCACGATCGGCCCGTGCCGGACCGCCTGCACCGCCCGGTTGTCCGGAGTGGACTCCCGGGTCAGCGCCATCGGGAGGCCGAGGTCGACGACGTCCCCGCTGGTCCAGGTGCGGTTGATCCGCGCGTAGCTGCCGGGACTGACCTGAGCCTGCGGTGTGCCGTTGAGGCGCAGTTGTGCGCCGGATGCCCAGGACGGGATCCTCACCCGCAGGTCGATCGTGCCCGATCCGGTCACCGTGAGCCTCGTGCTGCCGGCTTCCGGGAACGTGGTCTCCTGTCGCACGGTGAAACCGCGCCACGTCACGGTCGAAGCGATGAACAGGTTGACGTACAGAGTGGAGCCGGACTGGGCGTAGATGCGGCCTGTGTGCGCCGTGTTGGTCTCCATCCCGGTGCCATGGCAGCAGGTGAAGTCGTTGTAGTCGTTGCTGTACGTGCGGATTCCGCCGGGCCGCAGCGGGGTGTAGTAGCTGTGGTGGCCGTGCTCGGAATCCGGGTTCTGCGCGCCCAGCAGATGGTTGTAGAGCGTCTTCTCGTAGAAGTCGAAGTACCGCGCGTCCGCGGGATTGCCGCGGAACAGTTGCGCGGTGAGTTTCAGCATGTTGTAGGAGTTGCAGGACTCGCAGGTGCTGTCCGAGAGCTCGGTCGCGATGCGGCCGGGTGCCTTGAAGTACTCGCCGTTGGAGTTGCCGCCGATCGCGTAGCTGTGCGCGCCCGTGACGAACTCCCAGAAGTTGCTCGCGATGTCGCGGTAACGCGCCGTGCCCGTGGCGTGGTACTCGCGGATCGCTCCGATCGCCTTGGGGATCTGGGTGTTGGCGTGGTAGCCGTTCAGCGCGTCGCGGTTCTGCGCCAGGGGGTCGAAGACCTCCGCGTGGTCGAAGTACTGGGCGGTGGTGAGGTGCTGTGGATCGCCGGTGAGCTGGTAGAGGTTCGCCAGCACCTCGTTCATGCCGCCGAACTCGGTGTCGAGCATGTTCTGCCGTTGAGCCTGGGTCAGCCTGCCGTTGCGCCAGGCCGCCCACGCCGCCATCCCGGTGAGCACGGTCAGCGCCTGCGTGTTGCCGATCAGCAGCTGCACGTCGAGCAGGCCGGCCATGATCTTGTGCAGGGTGTAGTAGGGCGCCCAGACCTGTTCACGCGCCTCGACCCTGCCGATGAAGGTCTCCGGGAACGCGGAGAGATAGCCGGTGCTGAACCCGGCTGTTCCGGCGCGGTCCTGGCAGATCGCCAGCTGTGCGACCAGGTAGTTCGCCTTCGTCGCGAAGGCCTGGTCGCCGGTGGCGGCGAACGCCTGCGCGAGCGCGGTGAGCACGTGCCCCGTCGAGTGACCGCGCAGTTCCGTGGTGGGTGACTCCCACCCACCGCAGGGGACCGCGCCGGACGCCAGCGAGACGTTGCGCCGGAACGTGTGCAGGAGACGCTCGGGGTCGAGGAACTTCAGGTAGGAGTGGGTGCGGGTGGTGTTGTCGCGGAACGGTCCCGGCAGCAGGGACACCGACCCGAGTGGGAACAGCTCGGCGGAGACCCCGAAGTCGGGGCGTGCCGCGGCGAGCGCGCGTGCGGGCAACGCCGCCGCCGCGACGGCGAACGCGCCCGCACGCAGAACCGTGCGTCGGTTGGGGGTGGCCACGGCTTCAGCGCCCGTAACGGTTCTTGAGGTGCCGCCACCAGTCGCGCAGCATCCACTTGTCGAACTCGGTGATCACCGTTGAGCTGCCCGCCTTCATGATGAACCCGCCGACACCGCTGGGCGTCCAGTCGTAGAAGTCGTCCAGGCCGAACGTGTGGCCTATCTCGTGCAGCAGGATGTGCACGTCGGACGAGTTCAGGTTGGCCAGGTAGTACTCGCTGCCGATCCGCTGGCCCCAGTCACCGCCGGCGCCGCCGCCGAAGCCGGCCGTGAGCCACAACGACTGGTCGTAGTGCCGCGCGACGCCACCAGGGCAGCGCGGGTACGAGCCGTTGCGGTTGAAGAACCTGCCGCACCCTTCCGAGCACTGCGGCGCGTTCTCCCTGATGTCGTTGACGTAGATGTCGACGGAGTTGTCCGTCCACTTCAACTGGGCCCGGTCGCGCACGGCCCAGCCGACGACCTTGATCGGCACGGTGGCGTACGGCCAGTTGTTGTGGCCCGCCATCACGTCCATCCACTTCTTGTACTGGCGGGACAGTTGGGCGTGGATCGCGTCCCGCTGCGCCGCTGTCACCGAGGCGGGCGAGTCCCAGCGAACGCAGAAGTTGAGGTAGCCGCCGTTGGCGAAGACCTGGTCCCACCCGTAGTTGCGGAAGCCGTAGAGGTCACCGTAGGTGCTCTCCTGGTGCTGCCAGACCTGGTTCAGCGGAGTCACCAGGTTCGCGGGCGGGTTCCACGTGTCCGCTCTCGCGGGCGCCGCCACGCTCGCCGCCATCACCGCCGCGAAGATCGCGGCCACGAGCCCTTTCCACAGTCGAGACATCCTCGTCTCTCCTTTCGTCAGCCCTTCAGCGCGCCGGAAGTGAATCCGCGCACGTAACTTCGTTGCAGGAAGGCGAACAGCACCAGGCAGGGCACCGCCATGAAGACCACGCCGGCCTCCAGCGCGGCGTAGTCGATCGAGCCGTGGCTCGCGGTGCGCATGTTGACCACGGCGAGGATCGCGGTGAACTTGCCGGTGGAGTTGAGCAGGATCAGCGGGGCGAAGAACTCGCTCCAGGAGGTGAGGAACGCGAACAGGCCGACGGTGACCAGCCCTGGCCGGACCGCCGGGAGCATGATGCGGACCAGGGTGCCGAAGCTCGTGCAGCCGTCGACGCGCGCGGACTCCTCGAGTTCGATCGGCACGGCCTCGAAGCTGTTGCGCATCATGAAGACCGAGAACGGCAACTGGAAGACGATCAGCACGAGGCTCAGCCCGACCAGGGAGTCCTCCAGGCCGAGCCAGCCGAGCAGGACGTACAGAGCGATCAGGATCGTCGCGTAGGGCACCATCAGGATCGCGAGCGTCAGCAGGAAGAGCACGTCCCGGCCGGGAAAGCGGAACCGGCCGAAGGCGTACCCGGCGAAGGTGGCCACGACGAGCGTGCCCCCCACCGTCAACGCGCTCACGACGATGCTGTTGAGCACGTGCACCGGCCGGATCCCGTTGCTGGAGGTGAACAGCCGCGCGTAGTTCTCCGCTCCGAACCCGGAGTCCGTGCGCACCGATGCCCACCCGCTCCACACCAGTGGGAACAGGAATAGGATCGCGAGCGCAGTCCCGGTCACGTAGTAGCTCCACCGGCTCATGCCGACCGCCTCCGCAGGAAGGCGAACTGGAGTGAGCTGAGCACGGCCAGCAGCACCAGCAGCACCACCGAGATCCCGGCCGCCGAACCGAGGTCGAGCCGGACGAACGCCTCCCGGTAGATCACCATCACCAGTGAGGTGGTGCTGTTGTCCGGTCCTCCCCTGGTGAGAATCCAGAACTGGTCGAACGCGAGCAGCGACCCGGTGACCATCATCGTGAGGACCAGTGCGATCGTCGGGCGCATCAACGGCAACGTGATCCGCAGGAACATCTGCCCGCGCGTCGCGCCGTCGATGCGCGCGGCCTCGTAGACGTCGACCGGGATCGCCTGCAACCCGGTCAGCAGGATCAACATGTTGAACCCGGCGAACCTCCACAGCACGAGCAGCACCACCGACCCCAGCGCCGGGCTGTCACCGGAGAACGGCAGCGGCCCGACCTCCTCACTCAGCAGGCCGAGGAACAGCAGGGACGCGCTGGCGAATCCCACCGCCACCGGCAGGAAGAACGCCGTGCGGAAGAAACCCACTCCCCTGCGGCGGTTCTGCACGAGCAGCGCGAGCCCGAACGCGACGACGAACAGCAGGATCGTGATGATCACCGTGTAGCGCAGGGTGAACCAGGCTGCGGAACCCAGCAGCGCGTTGTCCGCGATCGCGCTGTAGTTGTCGGGAGCGTTGAGCTTGGGGTTGCCGAGCAACGGCCAGCGGTGCAGCGACATCCACGCGATCAGCAGCAGCGGTACGACGAAGAACAGCCCCACCAGCACCGCGGCGGGCGTGGCGTAGAGAGCACCGGTCACCGCTCGCCTGCGCACGGATCACTCCTTCCGCAGGGACTGGTTGATCGCGTCGTTGCCCGCCATCAGTGCGGCACTGGGATCGCCGAACAACGCACCGCGCACGGTGGTCAGCCACGGGCCCTGAGGATCGTTGAACGTGGCGTTGAAGTTGCGGGCGTACGGCGTCTTCCCCTTGGCCACCAACCCGTTGGCCGTCACGAGCCGCGGATCCGCCGAGGAGTACTTGTTCGCGGCGAGGTCGGTGCGGAAGGGCACTCCCTTGCGCTGGGCGATGACCTCGACCTGAGCCTCCTCCGACGTCGTCCAGGCGAGGAAGTCCCACGCCTGCGTGGCTTTCGCAGTCGTGGCCCCGATGCCGATGGCATCACCGCCGACGAAGGTGGACTCGCCACCGGTCAGTCCAGGAATCGGGGCGAGGCCCGTCTTCACGCCCTTGGCCTCGATGGCGTCGAGCCACACCGACGGGCCGGGCGCGATGCCGACCTTCCCGCCCTGCAACGCACCGAGCCACGTCGGTCCCTGTTCCCCCTTCGACCCGGGCGACGCGACACCCTCGTCGTAGAGATCTCGGTACAGGGCGAACACACCCGCCATCTCCGGCGAGTCGACTCGCGCGCTCCGCCCGTCGGTGTCCAGCACGTCACCACCGGCCGCCCAGACCGACGGCCACAGCGTGAACTCGATGCAGCCACCGCAGTTCCCGCCGAAGTACGTGCCGTGCACGTCCCCGCCGAGCTCGTCGATCTTGCGGGCGTGCTCGGCGAACTCCTGCAACGTGCGTGGCGGCTTCTCCGGATCCAGGCCGGCTTTCGCGTACAGGTCCTTGTTGTAGAGCATGACCGACAGGTCGATGGTGTGCGGCACCGCGTGGTTGCGGCCCTCCCACGTACCCGCACGCACGTGGGAGGGGGCCACCGAGTCCTTGACCGGCAGGGCCGAGAACTGGTCGGAGATGTCGGCCCACAGACCCTGTGACGCGTACTGCGGTGCGAACACCACGTCGGCGGCGAAGAGGTCGGGCAACGACCTGGCGCCCGCCGCGGAGGCCAGCTTCGCCGGATACTCCTCGTTGGGGTAGGCGGTGACCTCGATCTTGTTGCGGTGACCGGCGTTGTAGGCGTCCGCGTACGCCTTGGACACCGACTCGGTAGCGGCGCGCGTCCACAACGTGAGCGTCGTCCCGTCGTCGGCGGCACCCTGCTTCTCCGCCCCGCACGCCGCGGTGGCCAGCACCAGGACGACTGCCGCGAGCATCGCTTTCACGGTCTCTCCTTTGAGACGTGGTCAGGTCGTGGGCAACCAGATCCGCATGGTCGCCGGACCCCGGCGAGCCCAGCGGTGATACGGCAGGAGGTGCAGTGGTGCGAGCGTGCCGGGCCTGTCAGCCGGTTCGCCGTAGGGCCAGGACGACTCCCTCGCGGCGTCGAACCTCGCTCGCACCACCGCACCGTCACCGGCCTGCTCCGGGTCGCGCCCGGTGCAGACGCGCAGTGCGTCGAGATCGATGTCGCCCAGCGACTCGACGCACATCACGAGTGGGCCTCGTTCGATCGCGACGCAGCCGCGCACCCCGTCGATGCGCGGATCCGGCCAGGTGAACCTCGGCCGCACGGGCAACTCCAGCCGGATCTCCTGCCCCACGGCCCACTCGCGGTTCAGCACGACGTCACCTGGCGCGACCGGGCGACGCTCGTCATCGAGGACCAGCACCGCACCGGCCGCCCAGCCGGGCACGCGCAGACTGATCGACCAGGGCGTGCCGCCGCTCCTGGTCACCCGCACGGCCACGTCTCCTCCCTCGGGGTACGACGTGCGCACCTCGAGCCCGGCCGGACCGCCATCGGCGAGCCGGGTCACCACGTCGTAGTCGGCGTACTGGTGCAGCCGCAGCCCCGTGTCGTCCGCGGTGACGAGATAGGACGACAGGCTCGCCAGCAGCCTGGCGATGTTGGGCAGGCAGCACGACACCTCGAACCAGGGCGCGCGAAGCCCGCCGCCGACGTCGAGCCGTTCACCGTCGCCCTGTGCCTGAGCAGGTGTGCGTTGGTGCAACGTGTTGGCGTAGAAGAAGCTCCGGCCGTCATCGCTGATCGCCGCAGCGATCAGGTTGTGCAGCAACCGGTCCACGACATCGGCGTAGCGTGTTTCTCCGGTGGCCAGCAGCAGCCGTTGCGCGAGCATGATCGTCGCGACGCCTGCGCACGTCTCGGCGTACGCCCGGTCGGCGGGCAGTGCGAAGTCGTCGCCGAACGCCTCGTCCTGGTGCCGCGACCCCATGCCGCCGGTGATGTGCGTGCGCCGCGCCCACGTGCGGTCGAACTGCTCGATCACCGCCGCCAGCAGGTCGTCGTCGCCCGTCTCGACCGCGACGTCGACCGCGCCGCACGCCAGGTAGAGCGAACGCACAGCGTGTCCGCGCAGCACCGTCGCCTTGCGCACCGGGATGTCATCGCTGAAGTAGGACCAGCCGAACTCGTGCGCGGGCAGGGTGCGATGACCACGGCGGTCGACGAACAAGGTGGCCTGGTCGAGATAGCGTTGCTCGCCTGTCAGCCGCGCGAGTTCCACCAGCGCCGGTTCGATCTCGGGATGCCCGCAGACGCTCGGCGACCCGTCCGGTCCGAACACCTCGCACACGTGGTCGGCGGCACGGCGGGCGATGTCGAGCAACGGCCCGGCGCCCGCTGTCCTCGTGCGAGCGACAGCCGCCTGCAGCAGGTGCCCGACGCAGTAGAGCTCGTGTCCCCACGCCATGTCGCTGTAGCGCGGCCGTTGCCACGGCCTCCCGAACGCGGTGTGGAGGTAACCGTCCTCGAACTGCGCGACACCGAACGCCGACGTGAGAGCGTCGATCCGGGCGTCGAGGTCGCTGTTGGCGGTTCTGCCGTGCTCCCAGGACATCGCTTCGACGATCTTGTAGACCTCGGAGTCGGAGAACTCGCGTCCTCTCCGCTCCCGCGACCCGGCACCGTTCGCGACGGACGTGAAGTTGCCGGTCCAGCCGAGTTCGTCCAGCCACTCCAGCGCGTGCCCGAGCGTCGCCCCGCCGTTGACCTGCTGGCGTTGCGCCCAGAAACCGCCGACGACGCGCACCTCGTCTGTCCCAAGTGGACGAAGGAGTCCGCGCTCCGGAACCACCGGGCCGCGGATCGACTGGGTGTTGCGCATCATCGCCACGTGACGCACTCTGGTGTCCGAAAACGATTTCGACAATGCGCCATTCGTTGCACAGATCGTCGAATGAAAAGTCGAATGACGTTCGAAAGGTTTTCGATGGGCAGAAAGCGTTCAGAGACGGTGACCCTGGGCGAAGTGGCCAAGCGAGCGGGCGTGTCGATCGCCACCGCCTCGAAGGCGATCAACAACCGCGGCGAGGTCGCGGCGGCCACCCGAGCCCGCGTCATCCGCGCGGCGGCCGAACTGTCCTTCCAGCCCAACGTCCTCGCGCAGGGACTCGTGGCCGGACGCACCCGCGCCATCGGACTGCTCACCGACGAACTCGACGGCCGGTTCGCCATCCCCATCCTGCTGGGCGCCGAAGCCGCTCTCTCGAACCAGGAGATGTCGATTCTGCTGTGCGACACGCGCGGCGACGCGATCCGCCGGAACCACTACATCCGGACCCTGCTCGCGCGCCAGGTCGACGGGTTCATCGTGGTCGGCGACAGCAACGACGTCCGCGCGTCGCTGACAGCCGACATCCCGGTACCCGCGGTCTACGTCTACTGCAGGTCGACCAACCCGGACGATCTCAGTCTCGTCTCCGACGACGAGGGTGGCGCACGACTCGCGATCGAGCACCTGATCGCGTTGCGCCGCAAGCACATCGCCCACATCACCGGTCCCCACTCCTACCGCGCCGCCCGCGATCGCGCCGCCACCGTGCTCACGGTCCTGGAGGAACACGGCCTGGAGCTGGCCGGCGGTCAGCCCCTGCACGGAGACTGGTCCCAGCGCTGGGGCAGACACGCCGCCCGCCTGCTGATGACCACCGCCCCCGAGGTCGACGCGATCTTCTGCGGCAACGACCAGATCGCGAGCGGTGCCGTGCAGGCGCTCACCGATCTCGGCCGACGCGTGCCCGATGACATCGCCATCATCGGCTACGACAACTGGGAGATCTTCGCCGCCGACTGCAGGCCGCCGCTGACCACGATCGACCTCAACCTCCATCAGCTCGGCACGAACGCCGTGACGCACCTTCTCGCGGCGATCGAGGGCACGCCGGGCGCAGGCGTCGTCCGTCAGCCCTGCAGGCTCGTCGTGCGCGAGTCGACCGCCTGAAGTCACCCGCTCGAAGATCCGCAACACCACGTCCTTGGCCGCCGCGCAGAACGATCCGGCAACCCAATTGGACAAGGTCGACGTACAGCAGTCGCAGTGCCACGTCCACGATCATGCCTGCGGGACGAAACTACCTGATCACCGCACCTCAGCGAGCGAGCGCCGAGTTCTGGTACCCCCGCACGGCGGAGGCGCCTCGGAGGCGCCTCGGCAACGCCGAGGTTCAGCGGTGGATCGGCCGGTCGAGATCCGTCAGCCTCCGGCCAGTCCCGTTCCACCGCAACGAGATGATCTCGGCGGCGATCGAGACGGCGGTCTCCTCGGGGGTCCGCCCGCCCAGGTCGAGGCCGATCGGCGACGCCAGCCGCGCCAGCTCGCCGTCGGTCAGGCCCGCTTCCCGCAGCCGTTCCAGCCGGTCGTCGTGTGTGCGCCGGGATCCCATCGCCCCGATGTAGCCGACATCGAGCCGCAACGCGACTTCCAGCAGCGGCACGTCGAACTTCGGGTCGTGCGTGAGGACGGCGATCACCGTGCGTCTGTCCAGTGTGGACTTCTCGGCCTCCAGGTACTTGTGCGGCCACGCGACGATGACGTCGTCTGCCTCCGGGAAACGGGTGCGCGTCGCGAACACCGGCCGTGCGTCGCACACGGTCACGCGGTAGCCGAGGAAGGCACCCAGCCGGGCCATGGCCGCGGCGAAGTCGATCGCACCGAACACGAGCATGCGCGGCGGCGGCTCGAACGCGTTCACGAACACGCTCAAGCCTTCGCCGCGCCGCCGGCCGTCCGGGCCGTAGCGCAGCACGCCGCTGCGGCCCGACGCCAGCATCCCGCGCGCGTCGTCGGCGACCACCTCGTCGACCCGTTGGGTGCCGAGGCTTCCCGTGCTCCGGTCCGGCCAGACGACCATGCGGCGGCCGACGCCGGACGGGTGTTCCACCACCGTCGCCACGGCCACCGGCTTGTCCGACCTGACGGCCTCGGCCACCTCGCCGAGTTCGGGGAACGAGGTGGCGTCGATCTTCTCGACGTAGATGTCGATGATTCCGCCGCAGGTCAGGCCGACGGCGAACGCGTCGTCGTCGCTCACGCCGAACCGCTGCAGCACAGGCACATCAGTCCCCTGGGCCAGGTCGTGGACCGCGCCCTCGACGCACCCGCCGGACACGCTGCCGATCGCCTCGCCGTCCTGCGTCACGAGCATTGCCGCGCCCGGCGGCCGCGGCGCGGAGCTGAACGTGGCGACCACGGTGCCGACGCCCACGGTCTCCCCGTTCGCCACCCGGTCCGCCAGGTCGAACAGGACCTCGCGCATGACGTCAGAGGTGGCCGTCGAACCAGTCGAGCACCGACTGGGGCCGGCGCTGGAACTCCAGGTAGCCGTCCCAGCGGGCCTTCGTGCCCTCGATCCAGTGCAGCTGCTTGTCCGCGACGGGGAGGTTGTCGAAGATCGTCTGCACGTCCTCGGGTTCGGTCAGGACGTCGTCGCGGACCTGGTAGAGGTAGGTGGGGACGGTGACGTTCCGCGCCCACTCGCGGGGAGCGCGGTCAGCGAAGCCGATGCCGGTGTGCCGGACGACTCGCTGTTCGAACTCGTCGATCCGGTCCGCCAGGCCGAGGCCGCCGAGCCGTTTGCCGAAGATGGTCCTGGCGGTGACCGGCTGGACCCCGACGAGGCACTTCACCTCGTCGAAGACGTCCGGGAACTGGGTCGCCGCCGCGAACGTGGAGCTCGCGCCGAGGCACCGGCTGAACAGGCCGATCGACATGTCGCGGGTGTCGGGACGGCTCCGCGCGTACGCGATCGACCCGGCGACGTCGCGGGCCTCGAAGATCCCGCTCGAGTTGATGCCGCCGTTGCCGGTGCCGCTGAGGCCGTGGTTGCGCAGGTCGTAGGCGAGGACGTTGTAGCCGGCCTCGTGCAGGACCGCGTAGTCGGGGACGAAGTCGATCTCGGCCCCGTTGCCGCTGGGCGCCCAGATCGACTGCCAGGGTTCGAGGTGGGTGGGCAGGCCGGACCGGGTGAAGCCCATCGGGTGGTTCGCGATGACCAGCCTGGACGAGCCGGGAGCCGGGATGAACCACCCCTCCAACGGCACGCCGTCGGTCGCCGGGAAGGTGACGTCCTCGAACTCCAGGTCTCGTTCGGCGGGTGAGTGGAGCACGGGAGAGCGCGGCAGGTACGCGAACCCGAACGCGATCTGCTCCAGCAGTTGCTGGGTCTGTTCCTCGCTGCGCGAGGGTGCTGCCGTGACGTCAGGCATGGTGCTGAGTTCCCTTCGGGGTCGTTCCGAGAAGTCGGTCGCGCACCGCTCGGACAGCGGCGGCCACGGTGCCGGGCGGGCGGTCGAACGTCGCCGCCGGCAGGGGCGCGGCGCCGGGTGACGCGGTGATGGCGTGCGGGTAGGCGAACTCGAGCAGGCCCTCGTCGCCGTGCTTGCGGCCGTAGCCGCTGTCCCCGCGCCCGCCGAAGGGCAGACCGGCGACCATGGAGACGGCGAGGGCGTCGTTGACGCTGGTCATGCCGACGCGCAGACGGCGGGCGATCTCCTCGCCGCGGCTGCGGCTGAAGACGGCGCTGCCCAGGCCGTAGGGACCGGCGTTGACGCGGTCGATCGCCTCGTCGGTGTCGCGCACGCGGACGATCGACAGGACCGGGCCGAAGGTCTCCTCGGTGACGGCCAGCGCGTCACCGGGGACGTCGACGAGCACCGTGGGCGGCACGTAGCGACCGCCGTCCGTCCGAGGACCACCGACCACGGCGTTCGCGCCGCGGCTCAGGGCGTCCTCCACGTGCTCGCGGACGACGTCGATCTGCGACACCAGCGGGATCGGGCCGATGTGGTCGCCCTCGCCGCTGCCGACCCGCACGCGGGCGGTCTGCTCGGCGATGCGGGCGACCAGCTCGTCGTGGACGGAGTCGACCACGTAGGCGACCTCGAGGCTGATGCAGCCCAGGCCCGTGTTCTGGAACGCGCCCCAGGTGATGCGCGCCGCGGCGAGATCGAGGTCGGCGTCCTCGGCGACGATCACGCCGTCGTTGCCGCCCAGTTCCAGCAGCAACGGGGTCAGGCGGGCGGCCGCGTCCGCCGCCACCGCGCGGCCGGAGCGCACGCTGCCGGTGAAGGCGATCTTGTCCACACCGGACCGCGTCAGCGCCCTGCCGGTGGCGGCGAACCCGACGACCACCTGGAACACGGCGGGCAGGTCGGGCACCGCCCTGGCCCACGACCGCGCGAGCCACTCCCCCACGCCGGGGGTCAGTTCGCTGGGCTTGAGGACCACGGCGTTGCCGGCCGCCAGCGCGTGCACGACGATCGCGCCCGGCGTGCCGAGCGGGAAGTTCCAGGGCCCGATGACGCCGACCACGCCGTACGGGAGGTGCTCGACCCACGCCCGGTGGGCGGCCATCGTGGGCGGAACCGGCACGTCGCGGCGGCCGAGCACCCGTTCCGCGTTGTCGATCACGAACGTCAGGTGCCCCAGGATGGCGAGCACCTCGGAGAGCCCGTCCTCGACGGACTTGCCGTTCTCGTCGTGGATCAGCGCGGCCAGGTCGTCCGCGCCGAGCACGATGTCGCGCTGCCAGGCCCGCAACCGGTCCGCCCTGCCCTCGAAGCCCAGGTCCCACCACGGGCCGGTCACCGCGCGAGCGGAACCGACCGCGGCCTCCACCTGGTCCGGTGCCGCGACGGGATAGCGGTGCAGCACCTGTCCCGTCGCCTGGTCGATCGTCACCACTTCCCCGCCGGATGCTCCGGCATCACCGTCCCGCGAGGTGGTGCGCACGGTCTCAGTGCTCATCGTCGTCCCCTCATCGCCACTGAATGTGCCGCCACAGTAATCAAGAACTTGATACGCTTCAAGTGCCTGATTCAACAGGCGCTTGTTGCGGAACAAGACGTGTATGCGGCTACCGGTGCGGTAATTTGACGTACGTGACCGAGGAAGCAGGCGTGCCCGACGACGCGGCGGAAGTGCTCGGCCGCGCCCTGACTCTGCTGCGACGAGCGGATCTGGCGCTGCAGAGCACCAAGGAACCCCCGCTGCGCAAAGTCGGCGTGTCCGGCTCGCTGTACGCGATCCTCGGCAACCTGCACGTGACGCCCGGCCTCACCGGCGCGGAACTCGCCCGGCTCGTCGGCGTCACCCCGCAGGCGGTCGGCCCGCTGGTGAGCAAGCTCGTGGACCGCGGCTGGGTCGAACGCCGGTCGCACCCGAGGCACGCCAACGTCCAGGAGCTCCACCTCACGGCCGTCGGCCAGCGCGAGTACGGCGGCGCCGACCAGGTCATGGTCCACCTCGACCGCCACATGCGGGACTCCCTCGGCGAAGACCGCTACCAGGACCTGTGCGGGTTGCTCGACGACTTCACGAAGCACCTCCGCACCTGGTCCGCGCCCGACGTCGGCTAGCACGTTCCCCCTGAGCCGGTGAGGTCCCGCAACCGCGGACCTCACCGGCTCTCGCATGTCCGCGTCTCCTCAGGCAAGATAAGGTACTTAATTTAGATCGAGGACTTGTCATGCATCAAGTTCTTGATACGGTGAAGGCGTAGCCGCCCCGTGACTCGTCGTCGCGGGAGTCGTGGCACCGGCAGGGCCGCTCCGCGCCCCTGGCCGCACTGCCCACCGTTGATGCGGAGAACCCATGAGGTACGTCGCTCTGGAAGAAGCGTTCGCCGTTCCCGAGCTCGCCGCCCGGCAACCGGTGACCGAGATGCGGATCCGCGTCACCGAGGACTACGCCGAGATGTGCGGCCGCAGACTGGTGGACTTCGAGAACGAGCGGTTGCCCGACATGGACGCGCACGGCATCGACGTGCAGGTCCTGTCGCTGACCGTCCCCGGCATCCAGGCGGACGTCGACGCGGCCGCGGCACGTGAGAACGCCAAGCTGGCCAACGACTTCCTAGCCGAGGTCGTCTCCCGGCACCCCACCCGGTTCGCGGGCTTCGCGGCCCTGCCGACCCAGGACCCCGACGCCTCGGTCGCGGAACTGGTGCGCGGCGTCGAGGAGCTGGGCTTCCGGGGAGCGCTCGTCAACGGGCACACCCGCGGCCGTCATCTGGACGACCCGGCCTACGACCAGCTGTGGGCCGCGCTGGAGGAGCTCGGAGTTCCGCTGTACCTGCATCCGGGGTCGGTGCCCGCGGACGACTGGCAGGTCCTCGACGGACGGCCGGAGCTGTACGGGGCCACCTGGAGCTGGCAGGCGGAGACCGGCGGTCACGCGCTGCGGCTGGTCTACTCCGGCGTCTTCGACCGGCATCCCGGCGCGACGCTCGTCCTCGGCCACCTCGGCGAGTTCCTGCCGTTCCAGAAGTCCCGTTTGGACAGTCGCTATCGGACGCTGCGCGTCGACGAACCGTTGAAGCGCGCTCCGTCCGAGTACATCGGCACCAACATCCTCCTCACCACCAGCGGGATCCTCGGCCCGCGCGAGGTCGAGGCCGCCGTGCTCACCGCCGGTGAGGACGCGGTCATGTTCTCCATCGACTACCCGTACGAGGACACCGGCGCCGCGGTCGCCGCCGTCGAGCGGTCCGCGCTCAGCCCCGACGTGAAGGCCAAGGTCGCCCACCGCACCGCCAGGCGCGTCCTGGGACTGCCGCACGCCTGAGCACCAGCACCGCCCAGCCTCCCAGAGCCAGGAGAGTGATCGACATGCAAGGAACGACAGCACGATCCCGGAGCACCCGGAAAGCGTTCGCCGCCATGGGATTCGCCGCTTCCCTCACGCTCGCGGGGTGCAGTTCGGAGGGCGGCGGCCTGCAGACGACCGAGTCCGGTCGCACCCGCTTGGTCGTCGACTACAACCCCACCGCGAACAACGCCCAGCTGTCGCTGGCGATCTCCCGCGGCCTCTTCCAGAAGCACGGCATCGAGATCGAGCAGGTCCCCGGTTCCGGTGCCAGCGCCAACAGCGTCGCGCTGCTGCTCAACGGTCAGGTCAACCTGGCGGTCACCGAGATCACCGCCGTTCCCGCGGCGGTCGGCGCCCGGTTCCCGGTGCAGATCGTCAACTCCCTGTCCGCCGACTACCGCTCACCGCAGGGCGACGCGTTCTCCCTGGTGGTGCCGCAGGACAGCCCGGTCCGGTCGTTCCGGGACCTGGCCGGCCGCACCGTCGCGGTCAACGGCCTGAAGAGCCTCTTCGACCTCACGGTGACCGAGGCCGTGCGCAAGGAGGGCGGTGACCCCGCCGCCGTCCGGATCATCGCCGTGCCGTTCGAGGACCAGCTCACCGCCCTGCGCCAAGGCCGGGTCGACGCGATCAGCACCATCGAGCCGTTCGCGGGACAGTTGCTGGCCGGCGGGTTCCGCTCCATCGGCAACCCGTCGACCGCCGCACTCGGCCCGCGCAGCGTCGCGGCCGTGCTGATGGCGTCACGCGACTTCGTGCAGCGCAACCCGGACGTCATGCGCCGCTTCACCGAGGCGTGGGCCGAGGCGACGCGGTACGCCAACGACCACCCCGACGAGGTCCGCCAGACCATCGCGTCGACGACCGGGGCGCCGGCGGAGACCGTCGCGCGCCTTCCGCTGCCCTGGTACGTCAGCGGTGTCGACCGCCGCTCCGCCCAGCTCATCACCAAGTTGATGGTCGACCAGGGCCGCCTGGAGTCGGAGCCCGCGCTGACCGACTACACGTGGGCCGAAGCGCCGGACGCGACGGACCTCACCACCCCGCCCCGCGGGCTCGAGATCTCGGGGTGACGGGATGAGGTTCGGTTTCCTGCTTCCCGCGGGCGCGACCGCGCTCGTGCTCGCCGCCTGGGAGGTGCTCTCGCTGTCGAGCGTCCTCCCGGCCGAGATCCCGCCGATCAGCGACATCGCGTCGTGGCTGCTGGAAGGTCTCGGCAGTGCCGCGCTGTGGACGGCCGTCGGGCAGACACTCGGGCACTGGGCGGTCGCGCTGCTGACCGGCGTGGTGGTCGGTTCGGCCGTCGGCGGTGCGATGGCGACGATCCCGGTGGTCAACGAGCTGCTGCTCGGCGTGGTCGAGTTCTTCCGCGCCATCCCGGTGGTCGTGTACCTGCCGATCATGTTGCTGCTGCTGGGCGCCACTCCCGAGGTGGTCATCTCCCTCGCCGCGGTGGCCTCGGTCTGGCCGATGCTGTTGCAGACGATGTACGGCGTCAAGAACGTCGAACCCGTCATGCGCGACACCGCCAGGGTCTACGGGCTGACGACCTCGCAACGGCTGGCCTGGGTGATCGCCCCGAGCATCCTCCCGTACTTCTCGACCGGGGTGCGGATCGCGTCGACGATCACGCTGCTGGTGGCGATCGCGATGGAGCTCATCGGCGCCGTCCCCGGCCTGGGGAACGTGCTCGGCACCTACGCCACCAACGGTGTGTACGACGCGATGTACGGCGTCATCGTCCTCACCGGACTCCTCGGCGTCGCTCTCAACGCCGGGTTCGAGCGGGTGGAACGGCGAACGTTGCGCTGGCACGCGTCCTACCGGACCCGACAGGTGTGAGGAGCAGACCATGACGAGGTTCGCACTCCGGCTCGTGGTTCCCGCACTGATCCTCCTGGTGTGGTGGACGACGTCGGCCGGCAGCACGTCACCGTTCTACCCGCCGCTCGGCGAGGTGCTCGGCTCGTTCCAGGACACCTGGTTGTTCGCGCGGTTCGGCTCTGACGTGGTCCCGAGCGTGCTGCGACTGCTGCTGGGACTGGCCATCGCGTCGGCCGCCGGCGTCGCGGCGGGTGTGCTGCTCGGCCGCAACCGGTCGCTGGCCAGGGCGTTCAACCCGATCGTCCAGTTCTGCCGGTCCGTGCCGGGCACGGCGCTGATCCCGGTCAGCGTGGTGCTGCTCGGCATCGGCGACGGCGCGAAGGTGGTCGTGATCGCCTTCGTGTGCCTGTTCCCGGTGCTGCTCAACACGATCGACGGCGTGCGCGGCGTCGATCCGCAGCTGGAGGACGTCGCCCGCTCCTACCGCCTCACGCGGGCGCAACGGCTCACGGCGGTGCTGCTGCCCGCGGCCGGCCCGCAGATCCTCGCGGGGATCCGCACCGCGCTGGGCATGGCTTTCATCATGATGGTCGTCACCGAGCTGTACGCGGCGACCAACGGCGTCGGGTTCGTCACGGTCAGCGCGCGGAACACCTTCGACGTTCCGCAGATGTGGGCGGGCACCGTGTTGCTCGGCCTGCTCGGAGTGGCGGTCACCGCTCTGTTCCTCGCGTTGCAACGACGAGTCCTGCGTTGGCACATCGGCATGACCGGGAGGAATTGAGATGTTGTCGGTCACCCACCTGAAGAAGACCTACGGCACGGGCGACGCGGCGGTCGAGGCCATCCGCGACCTGACCGTCACCGTCGAGGAGGGCGAGTTCGTCTGCATCGTCGGACCGTCCGGTGCCGGCAAGACGACCCTGCTGAAGTGCCTGTGCGGCCTGCTGTCCCCCTCGTCGGGGACCGTCGTGCTCGACGGCGAGACCGTCACCGGGCCGCCGAAGGCGATGGCGTCGGTGTTCCAGGACTACAGCCGGTCGCTCATGCCGTGGTTCTCCGTCGCGCGCAACGTCGACCTGCCGCTGCGCAACAAGTACCGATCCGCGAGCGTGCGCGAGGAGAAGGTCTCGGGCGCTCTCGCCGCGGTCGGTCTGGAGTCCTTCGGTTCGCGGTATCCGTGGGAGCTCTCCGGCGGCATGCAGCAGCGCGTGGCGATCGCCCGCGGCCTGGCCTACGAACCCGAGATCCTGCTGCTCGACGAACCGTTCGCGTCCGTCGACGCCCAGACGCGCGCCGATCTCGAGGACCTGATCCTGCAGGTCCGCGACACCACCGGCGTCACGATGCTGCTCGTCACGCACGACATCGACGAGGCCGTCTACCTCGCCGACCGCGTCGTGGTCATGTCGGCACGGCCGAGCGTCGTGGTCGAGACGGTCGAGATCGACCTCCCCCGGCCGCGGGATCAGGTCGGCACGAAGAGCCTCGCCCGGTTCGCCGAGCTGCGCGCGCACGTGCTGGGCCTGATCCGGCATCCCACCGGCGACGATCTCGCCACCGGTGTCAGGACGAACGCGTGAACTCCGACGTCCACCACCACGCGATCACCGAGCGGTACCGCGAACGGCTCGCCCAGCGTGCCGTTCGCGGCGGCGCGGCCCGGATCCCGGGCCTGCCGGAGTGGTCGGCCGGGAAGTCGTTGGAGTGGATGGACTCCGCCGGTGTGGAACGGGCGCTGCTCTCCCCCGCGGCGCGGGGGTTCGGTGCGGGGAGCGCGGACGAGGTGCTCTCGTTCGCCCGCGCCGCGCACGAGGAACTGCTCGACCTCCGTGACCGGCACCCCGAACGGTTCGGGGTGCTCACTCCCCTGCCGCTGCCGTCCCTCGACGCCTCGCTGGACCACGTCCGGCGGGCGTTGCGGCACGACGAGGTGGACGGAGTCTCGCTGCTGACCCAGTACGCGGGCCGGCACGTCGGCGAGCCCGTCTGGGACGACCTGCTGGAGGTGCTGGACGAGGAGGGAGCGCTGGTGCACGTGCACCCGACCGCTCCGGCCGGCGCGCCTCTGCGGGACCACCTCGGTCCCCATCTCGTCGAGTACACCTTCGACACGACGAGAGTGGCCGTGCTGCTGGCGAAACGCCGTGCCTTCACCAGGTTCCCGCGGATCCGCTGGGTCTTCGCGCACGGCGGCGGGACCCTGCCGTACGTGGCCGGGAGGCTCGACGACCCGCCGGGGACGATCGACGGCGGGGACGGCTTCGCGGATCTGTTGCGCACCAGTCACTTCGACTCGGCATTGCTCGGCCGACCGGCGCTGGCCGCGCTCACCGCGTTCGCGGGGGCCGACCGCGTCGTGTTCGGGTCGGACGCGCCGTTCATCCACGGTGAGCGGGCTTCGCGCCTGCTCGACGACTTCACCGCGGCGCTGGCGAGCTAGGCGGTGCGAGCAGTGGTCCTCTCAGACCCGGCGGGAGCTCCGCTGCTCGCCCACGGCCGCGTACCAGGCGATCAGCTCCGGACTGTCCACACTGGCCGGATCCACGACGACGGCCGGATCGTCTCCGGCCAGCACGCGCTTGACCGGGACCTCGAGCTTCTTGCCGGTGCGGGTGTGCGGGATCCCCGGCGCGGCGATGATCTCGTCGGGGACGTGCCGGGGCGACGCCTGCGTCCTGATCACCTGACGGATCTCGCCGCGCAGTTCGTCGTCCAGCTCGTATCCGTCGGCAAGTGCGACGAACAACGGCATCCAGTAGCCACCGTCCGCCTCCTCGACGCCGACGACGAGCGCCTCGGTGATCTGCGGCAGCCGTTCGACGGGCTCGGTGACGTCGGCACTGCCCATGCGGACGCCGTGGCGGTTGAGCGTGGCGTCGGACCTGCCGTGCACGACGACCGAGCCGTGGCCGGTGATCGTGATCCAGTCGCCGTGCCGCCACACGCCGGCGAACCGGTCGAAGTAGGCGGCGCGGTACTTCTCGCCATCGGCGTCGTCCCAGAAACGGAGCGGCATCGAGGGCATCGGCTCGCGCACGACGAGCTCACCGACCTCGCCGCGGACCGGGCGCCCGTCGGGGGTGTAGCAGTCGAGCGCGACGCCGAGGCAGGGCACCGACAGCTCACCCGCCCACACCCCGACGGTGGGCGCGGGTCCGGCGAACGCGCTGCACACGTCGGTGCCGCCGGTCACGGACGCGACCTGCACCTCGGGACCCACCCGCGCCGCGAGCCACCGGAACAGGTCGGCCGGGAAGACGGAGCCGGTGACGCCGACGCACCGCAGCCGCGGCAGCTCGTGGTCGTCCGGGCCGGTGCCGTTCTTGCGGCAGGCCTGGAGGTAGCTCGGACTGACACCGAGCACGGTGACGCCGAGCTGCTCGGCGAGGTGCCACAACGCGGTCGTGCCCGGATGTCCCGGGCTGCCCTCGTAACACACGACGGTGCTGCCGAGCAGCAGCGTGCCCACCATGAAGTTCCACATCATCCAGCTCGGCGTGGTGTGCCAGAACACCGTGTCGCCCGCACCGATGCCGAAGTGCAGCGCGCACACCTTCCGCTGTTCGAGCACCATCCCGCCGTGGCCGTGCACCATGCCCTTGGGCTTGCCGGTGGTGCCCGACGAGAACAGCACCCACAGCGGGTGGTCGAACGGGACCTCCAGCGGTGCGAACGGCTCGTCAGCCGCCCCCGCGGCGTCGGACCACGGAATCGTGCCGGCGGCGGTGGGATCGAGGCTGACCGTCGCCTTGAGCGACGGCAACGACTCGCGCAGCCGTGCCACCTCCTGGCGCCGGTCGATGTGCCGGCCCGCGTTCACGTACTCGCTGCCGCAGAAGAGAACCGACGGTTCGAGCTGACCGAGGCGGGCGATGGCGGCGTCCGCCGCGTAGTCCATGCCGCACACGGCCCACACGGCGCCGACGGACGCGGTCGCCAGCAGGGCCACCACCGCCTCGGCGCCGTTGGGCAGGTAGCCGGCCACCCGGTCGCCGGGCAGGACGCCGAGCCCTCGCAACACCGCCGCGACCGACGCCACCTGGCGGAGCAGCCCGCCCCACGTCACCTCGACCGGCTGGAGTC
Source organism: Lentzea sp. NPDC058450 (assembly GCF_042721395.1). Classification (NCBI taxonomy): domain Bacteria; kingdom Bacillati; phylum Actinomycetota; class Actinomycetes; order Pseudonocardiales; family Pseudonocardiaceae; genus Lentzea; species Lentzea sp. NPDC058450. The sequence goes on along the minus strand of NZ_JBHXLO010000040.1, from coordinate 56,883 downwards.
GTTCGTCGACGAGCACCAGGGCGACCGCGGTGTCGTCCCGGTCGCGGAAGACCTCGGCCGCGTAGTTGAGGCGCTCGCGCGGGAACCACCGGGCTCCCGGCATGCGTCGCTCGGCGAGCACCGGACCGTCCGAGCGGTGCGGGAGTCCGAAGTGGTCCCAGACCAGCCCCCAGAAGCCGGCGAGGTCTTCCGTCGACCACCGCCAGAGCTGCCGGTAGTCGCTCAGGTCCTCCCCCGTGCGTGCGGAGGCGGCCCGTGCGAAGGCCGCCATCCTCGATGCCGCAACGCTTTCCGGGGACGGGATCCAGTCGGGTTCACCTTCGGCCATGGGAACCGAGGGTAGGTTCGCGCGCCCGGCGCCACCTAGCAGTGCTCGCCGATGACGAGCATCGACCGCGTTGATGCACCAGACCAGATCGGACGGTGGCGCTGTGCACCGAGACCAGCTCCGCAGACTGGACCTGAACCTGCTGCTGGCGTTCGACGCGCTGATGAGCGAGCGGAACGTCACGAGGGCGGCCGAGCGGATGTGCGTGGGACAGCCGGCCATGAGCGCTTCCCTGGCGCGGCTGCGGAAGTTCTTCGGCGATCCGCTCCTGGTGCGGGAGGGGAGGTCGTTCGTCCCGACCAGCAGGGCGCTCAGCCTGCTGACGCCGATCCGCGCCGCGCTGGACACGATCGAGTCGACGGTGGCGACCGGGTCGCGGTTCGACCCGCGGGTGGACCACCGGACGTTCACGCTGATGGCGAGCGACTACGTCCTGCTGCTGTTGCTTGGCGGTCTGCTGGCCGAGCTGGAGGTCGAGGCGCCGAACGTCCGCTTCACCGTGCGCCCGATCGCCGCGGACTTCGCCGAGCAGATCGCCCGGTCCGAGCTGGATCTCCTCGTCCTGCCCGAGGAGCTCGTGCCGGCCGGCCTGGAGGCCGGGTCGGCGAGGGGGTCCCCCGCCCGGCGCGTGGTCGCCGCCCACCGCCACCACCCCGAGGTGCGGGAGCACATCACCGAGGAGCAGTTCCGGACGCTGCCGTACGTCTCCTACGACGGGGCGCACCTGCGGACGGTGAGCGAGCTGCGGTTCCGCGACCTCGGCATCGACCGTCCGATCGAGATCGGGACGCAGAGCTTCGTGATCCAGCCGTTGATGCTGCCGGGTTCGCGCCTCATGGCGCTGGTGCACGAACGGCTCGGCCGCTACTTCGCCGGCCGCGTCGGCATCCGGCTGCTCGAACCGCCGTTCCCGCTGGCGCCGTTGAGCGAGGCGATGTTCTGGCCGCCGTCGGCCGGCGTGGACCCCGCGCACCTGTGGTTGCGCGAACGCGTGCGGCGCACCGCCGCGGGCATGCCGGCATCGCTGCCGGTGATGCCTCTCATCGACGCCCGTCGCTCACCGGCCGGGCCGTTCCCCGACTAGCGTCCTCGTATCGGCACGACGCGGGAGCAGGTGAGAACTCCTTGCACCGCAGGCAATTCACTCACATCGAGGTGAGGACGTCCATGGCACAGCCAACCAGGTCACCGCTCACCCACGTCCGGCACGTGGGGCTCGCGGTCCCCGACTTCGCAGAGGTCGTCGAGTTCTACCGCACGAGCTGGGGTCTCGAGGTGGTGGACGAGGACTCCGACGTCGTCTTCTTCGGCACTCCGGCCAACCCCGAGCACTACATCGTCCGCGTGCGCGAGGACTCCGGCAAGCGGCTCGACCTGATCGCGTTCGCCGCCGAGAGCGCGGAAGCGGTCGACGAGCTGGCGCAACGGCTCGGCTCGGACGGCGTCGAGCTGGTGTCCGAACCGGACCGGCTGCAGACACCGGGCGGTGGCTACGGTTTCCGCTTCTTCGACCCCGACGGCCGGCTGCTCGAAGTCTCGCACGGGGTGCAGGAGCGCCCGTTCCGCGACCTGGAGCCGAAGGAGTCGATCCCGAAGAAGCTCAGCCACGTCGTCATCAACTCCACGGACGTCCTGGCCACCAAGCACTTCTACGAGCAGCACCTCGGTTTCCGGCTCTCCGACTGGCTGGAGGACCGGATGTGCTTCATGCGGGTCCGGCAGGACCACCACATCATCGCCATCGCGCACGGACCGCACACCTCGCTCAACCACGTGTCGTTCGAGATGCGCGGGATCGACGAGTTCATGCGCGGGACGGGACGGATGATCCGCCAGGGCAAGGAACCGTTGTGGGGACCTGGCCGGCACGGAGCGGGCGACAACACCTTCTCGTACTTCACCGACCCGGTCGGCAACGTCGTCGAGTACACGACCGAGCTGGAGGTGATCGAGGACGACGACACGTGGGAGCCGCGCGTGTTCACCACCGAGCCCGAGGTCGCCGACCAGTGGGGCACCGCCGGGCCGTTCGAGCCCATGGTGCCCGCGATGTTCAACTCCCCGGACAAGGGTCTCTGGACCCCGTCCCCGCTGTGAGGAAAGGAGCGCCGGCATGACCAAGGCGTTGATCGTCGGCGGGGGCATCAGCGGTCTCGCGACCGCACTGGTGTTGTCCCGCAGGGGAATCGAGATCGACCTCGTCGAACGCGCCCCGCGGATCGAGGCGCTCGGCAGCGGCATCACCCTGATCGGGCCCGCGCTGCGTGCCCTGGACGGGCTGGGGATCTACGAGGAGTGCGTGGCGGAGGGGTTCGGCGTCACCGACTTCGAGATCTACACGCCCGACGGCGTCCTCGCCGACAAGTTCCCCCTGCCCTCCCCCGTCGGCACCGGACAGCCCGGCCTGCTGGGCATGATGCGCCCGACGCTGCACCGGATCCTCCTCGACCGCGCGGAGGCCGAGGGTGCGGTGCTGCGCACCGGTGTCTCCCCCGTCCACATCGGACCCGCGGGAGCCGAGGTCGAGGTCGCCTTCGACACCGGGGAGACCGGCCACTACGACCTCGTCATCGGCTCCGACGGCCTGCGGTCCACGGTCCGCGACCTCGTGTTCGGCCCTGCCGCACCGGAGTTCCAAGGGCAGTGCGTCCTGCGGGTCGTGCTGCCTCGGCCGGCCGAGGTGACCGCCGAGGTGCAGTTCCGGCCCGCCGGGGACGTCACCGTCGGCTTCACGCCGACCTCCGCCGACAGCATGTACATGTACTGCATGTTCCCCGTGGAGGCCGGCTACCGGCCCCGCGAGGAGGACCTCGTGGACCTGGTGAGGACGCGGATCGAGCCGTTCGGCGGCGTCGTCGCACGGATCCGCGACGAGGTCAGGGAACCGGGCCAGATCAACTACGCCGCGTTCGAGACGACCCTGGCTCCCGGTCCGTGGTACCGGGGACGGGTCCTCATCCTCGGCGACGCGGCGCACTGCACGACACCGCACCTCGCCGCCGGTGCCGCCATGTGCCTGGAGGACGCGCTCGCACTCGGCGAGGAGATCGCGGCCGCGCCGGACCTCGACGACGCGCTGCGCGCCTTCTCCTCCCGCCGGTACGACCGGTGCAAGTACGTGGTCGAGACGTCGGTCCAGCTCAGCTACTGGCAGACCCACCCCGGCACGCCCGGTGCCGACCACCAACGGGTCATGGCCGAGGCCTTCGGGCGTCTCGCCGAGCCCTTCTGACCGGAAGCCCCACACCATGACCACCGAAGAGACCGGTTCCGGTCTGCTGCACCGCTACATCGACCAGTGCTCCAACTGGGGCCGCTGGGGCGAGGACGACCAGCTCGGAGCGTTGAACCTGGTCGGTCCCGACCAGGTCCGGCACGCGGCGAGCCTGGTGAAGGCCGGGAGGACGATCCCGCTGAGCCTGCCCTACGACCGCAACGGTCCCCAGCCGGGCGGGTTCCGGAACAACCCGCAGCTGTTCGTGACCGCGACCGGCAGCGACCACGTCTCGGGGGCGCAGGACCCGTTGCCGGGTGGGTTCGGTCCCGCTAAGGGGTTCGGGTTCTCCGACGACGTGCTCGTCATGCCGACCCAGTCCGGCACCCAGTGGGACTCGCTGTCGCACATCTTCTGGGAGGGCCGGATGTGGAACGGCCGGTCCGCCGGGCAGGTGACGAGCGACGGCGCCCACGCGAACGGCATCGAGAACTACACCGGCCGCATCGTGATGCGCGGCGTTCTCGTCGACCTGCCGGTGCTGGAGGAGGTGCCGTCGTTGCCGCCGGGCTGGGCGATCAAGCCCGGCGACGTCGAGGACTTCCTGCGGGCGCACGACCTCACCGTGCACCCGGGAGACGCGCTGCTCGTCCGCACCGGGTTCATGGCGGCACGGCGGGGCGCCTGGGGCGACTACGCCGGCGGCCCGGCGCCGGGCCTGTCGCTGCACATGGCGCCGTGGTTGCGCGAGCACGACATCGCCGCGGTCGTCACCGACACGTGGGGCGTCGAGGTGCGTCCCAACGAGATCGACCACTTCCAGCCATTGCACATCGTCTCGCTGGTGCACGGGGGAATCGCCTTCGGGGAGATGTTCGACCTCGACGCGCTCGCCGCCGACTGCGCCGAGGACGGCGTCTACGAGTTCATGTTCGTGGCGTCCCCGCTCCCGCTCACCGGTGCCTCCGGCGCGCCGGTGAGCGGTGTGGCGATCAAGTGAGCGAGGAGAGGACCGAGCGTGTTCGAACCGTTTCCCGGAAAGTACGTGTGGAACCTCTCGGCCGGGATCGCCCTGGCCGTCGGCGGCCAGATCGGTGAGGTCGACCGGGCCTGCCGCCCGCTGCGCGACCTCGGCACCGGCTCGGAGGACGAGGCCACCCAGGCCTTCTTCGAGTCGTGGTGCGCGCTGGCGGACGGCCTGGTCGACCTCGCCGAGGAGGACGAGAAACGGGAGCGCCACCGCAGTGCGGGTCTGAAGCACGGCCGTGCCGCGGTCTACTACCAGACCGCCGAACGCATGCAGGCGCACTCCTACGGGCCGCGCAAAACGGCGTATCGCAAGGCGTTGGACAGCTTCGGGAAGTACCTGGAACTGACCGAGCAGCCCGCCCGGCGAGTGGAGATCCCCTACGAGGGAACGAGTCTGCCGGGCATCCTGGTGCTGCCGGACCGGCCCGGTCCCGTCCCGTGCGTGCTGTTCTTCAACGGCCTGGACAGCACCAAGGAGCAGATCTACGGCACCGGGACCGCCCAGGAGTTGCGGCGGCGCGGCATCGCCACGCTCATCGTCGACACGCCGGGTGCCGGTGAGGCCCTGCGGCTGCGCGGCCTGACCGCGACCCCGGACACCGAAAGGTGGGCGGCCGCGTGCATCGACTACCTCGCCACCCGCCCGGAGACCGACGAGGACGTGGTCGGGATGCTCGCGTGGTCGCTGGGCGGCTACTACGGCCCCCGCGCCACGGCGTTCGAGCCCCGCCTCCGGTTCGGCGTCGCCTGGGGTGCCAACTACGACTGGGGACAGGTCCAGCTGCAGCGGCTGGAGAACCGGGGCGCCCGGCCGGTGCCGCACTACTGGGAGCACGTCCAGTGGGTCTGGGGCTGCCGCGACCTCGACGAGTTCCTCGCGCTGGCACCGCGGATCACGCTGCGCGGGATAGTCGACCGGATCAGGGTCCCGTTCCTCGTGGTGCACGGCGAGCAGGACCGGCAGATCCCCGCCCACTACGCGCAGACCCTGTTCGACGAACTGGTGAACAGCCCCCGGCGTGAGCTGAAGATCTTCACCGACCGTGAGGGCGGCGTCGAGCACTGCAGCGTCGACAACCTCCCCGTCGTGCGCGACCACATCTGCGACTGGATCGCCGAGACGGTCGCCCTCCTCCAGAACGCCTGACCGCACTTCCCGTCACCCGAGCGAGAGAGCGAATGTCCGACAACCACGCAGTTCCCACGGCCGGTCCCACCACCGAACCGCCGCCAGGGCCGTCCCGCCGCACGTTCATCGCGGCCACCGGCACCGCGACCGGAGTAGCCGCTCTGGCTGCCGGAAAGCCCGTGTTCGGCGCCCCGCCCGAGAAGGCCGCCGCCGGTGGTCACGAGAGCCGGGTCACGTTGCTGGTCAACGGCAAGCGGCACTCCCTCACCGTCGACAACCGGACGTCGCTGCTCGACCTCCTGCGCGAACGGCTGGAGCTCACCGGGTCGAAGAAGGGCTGTGACGCGGGCGCCTGCGGCGCGTGCACGGTGCTGGTGGACGGCCGCCGCGTCACCGCGTGCCTGACGCTGGCGATCCGGCTGGAGGGCGCCGAGGTCACCACGATCGAGGGCCTCGCCGACGGCGACCGGCTCCACCCGTTGCAGCAGGCGTTCATCGACCAGGACGCCTTCCAGTGCGGCTTCTGCACCCCCGGCCAGATCCTGTCCGGGGTCGGCTGCATCCGCGAGGGGCACGCCGGCTCCCCCGAGGAGATCCGGGAGTGGATGGGCGGGAACCTCTGCCGCTGCGGCTGTTACGTCAAGATCGTCCGCGCGGTGGCGCAGACCGCGAAGGGCAGGTGAGACGGTGTTCCCCTTCTCCTACACCCGAGTCTCGACCGCGCACGCGGCACTGGCCGCCGGAAGGCGCGGCGGCCGCTACATCGCGGGCGGCACCACCCTCGTCGACCTGATGCGGGAGACCGTCGAACGTCCGGAGACCCTGGTCGACATCAGCGCGTTGCCGCTGCGCCAGATCACCACGACCGGGCGCGGCGGCCTGCGGATCGGTGCCCTGGTCCGGATGTCCGAGGCGGCGGCCCACCCGGTCGTGCGGTCGACGTACCCGGTGATCTCGGAGGCGCTCGAGCTCAGCGCGTCCGCACAGCTGCGGAACATGGCCACCATCGGCGGCAACGTCCTGCAGCGCACCAGGTGCGCGTACTTCCGCGACGTGAGTGCGAACTGCAACAAGCGCACTCCCGGTTCGGGCTGCGCCGCCCGCGAAGGCGTCAACCGGTCGCACGCGATCCTCGGCACCTCGGCGGCGTGCGTCGCCACCCACGCGTCGGACGTCGCCGTCGCCTTCGCCGCGCTGGACGCGGTCGTGCACCTCGAAGGCCCGGACGGCACCCGCCAGGTGGCCCTCACCGACTTCCTGCTGAAGCCGGGAGACACCCCGGACCGCGAACAGGACCTCCGGCGCGGCGAGCTGATCACCGCGGTCGAGGTCCCCGCCCACCCGAAGCCGCTGAGGTCCGGCTACCTCAAGGTCCGCGACCGGCAGACCTACGAGTTCGCCCTGACCTCCGCCGCGGTCGCGTTGAACGTCCAGGGCGGTGTGATCCGCGCCGCGAAGGTGGCCGCCGGCGGTGTCGGAACAGTCCCGTGGCGCCTGTCCGCCGTGGAGGAGGCACTCGTCGGGCAACGACCCTCGACCGCGTTGTGGGCCGCCGCGGCCGGCAGAGCGGCGGACGGAGCGATCCCGCTGGCGCACAACGGTTTCAAGGTGGAGCTGCTCAAGCGCACCGTCGAACGGCAGCTGGCCGTCGTGGGAGGTACCCGGTGACCCTGCAACCCCAGCGCGCGGTCGGCACCCCGCAGTCCCGTGTGGACGGACCGTTGAAGGTCACCGGCAGGGCCAAGTTCGCCGCCGACCACGGTCCCGGCGACGGCCTGACCGGAGTCGTGCACGCCGTCCTGGTCGAAGGCGCTGTCGGCCGCGGTCGCATCACGAGCATCGAGACTCGTGCAGCCGCGGCCACGAAGGGAGTGCTGGCCGTGATCGACCACCGCACCGCGCCCAGGCTCCCCTACCGCGACAACCCGTTCCCCGGCTCGATCAACCCGGAGGGCGAGCGGCTGCGCGCCCTGCAGGACGACCAGGTGAGGTTCTTCGGCCAGCCGGTCGCGGTCGTCGTGGCCACCACGCTGGAGGCCGCCCGGCACGCGGCGCGCCTGGTCGAGGTCCGGTACGCCACCGAGCAGCCGGTCCTGGAGCTCGGTCCGGCACCCGGCCGGGAGCCGGAGGCCTACTCGCGCGGCGACGCCGACGCGGCGTGGCAGTCGGCGGACGTCAAGCTCGACCTGACCTACCGGCTCTCCCGCAACCACCACAACGCGATGGAACCGCACGCGATCATCGCGCGCTGGGACGGCGACCGGCTCACCGTGTGGGACAAGACGCAGTGGGTGGCCGACTCGCGCAACGAGCTCGCGGCGGTGTTCGGCATCCCCGAGGAGTCGGTGCGCTGCATCTCGCCGTTCGTCGGCGGCGCCTTCGGCAACGGCGGGCGGACCTGGGTCCACTCCGTCGTCGCCGCTCTGGCCGCACGCCAGGTGGGCCGCCCGGTGAAGCTCGTGCTCACCCGCCGGCAGCAGTACTTCGGCACGGGGTTCCGCCCTGCCTACGAGTTCCGCGCCCGCGTGGGCAGTGACCGGACCGGCCGGGTGTCCGCGATGATCCACGAGGCCAGGGGCGAGTCCTCGCGCTACGAGTTCCACAACGAGGACGTGGTGACGCCGGCGCGCGTCATGTACGCCACGCCCCACGTCCGCACCTCGTACCAGCTGGTGCCGCTCGACATCAGCACGCCCACGTGGATGCGCGGTCCCGGCTGGGGCACCGGCGCGCACGTCGTCGAGACGGCGATGGACGAGCTCGCCCACGAGCTGCGGCTCGACCCGATCGAACTGCGTCTGCGCAACGACCCGCGCTCGGACCCGGAGACCGGGAAGCCGTACTCCACCAGGCGGCTGCGCGAGTGCTGCACGACCGGCGCCCGCGAGTTCGGCTGGAACCGGCGCAAGGCGGCCCCGCGTTCCACCAGGGACGGCGACTGGCTGGTCGGGATGGGCATGGCCGCGGGCGTCTACCCGACGGAGAGCGTGTTCGCCTCGGCCCACGCCCGGCTCGACGCCGACGGCACCGTCGTGGTGCAGTCGGCGACCAGCGAGATCGGGCCGGGCACCTACACCTCGATGTCGCAGGTCGCCGCGGACGCCCTCGGTGTCGACGTGGCGTCCGTGCGATTCCTGCTCGGCGACACCACGATGCCGACGGCGCCGATCCAGGCCGTCTCGTGGACCATGGCGAGCGTCGGATCGGCCGTGCAGACGGCGGGCGACCGGCTGCGGCGGCAGGCGATCACCCTGGCCGTCCACGATCCCCGGTCGCCGCTGCACGGCCGCGACCCCGGCGACATCCTCGTCCGAAGTGGACGGATGCAGGTGCGCAACGACCCGACGAGGGCCGAGACGTACCAGCAACTGCTGCGGCGCAACAGCCGCACGCACCTCGAGGTGATCGGCACCTACGAGCCGCCGGAGGAGAGCGCGTTCTCGACGTACGCCTACGCGGCGATCTTCGCCGAGGTCGGCGTGGACGTCCGGCTCGGCACCGTGCGCGTGCGGCGGATGCTCGGCGTCTTCGACGCGGGCCGGATCGTCAACCCGAAGCTCGCCGACAGCCAGGCGCTCGGCGGCATGATCGGCGGCATCGGCCAGGCACTGCTCGAGCACACCGACACCGACCCGCGGGACGGCCGGATCGTCAACGCGAACTTCGCCGACTACCTGGTGCCGACCAACGCCGACATCCCGGAGATCAGGGCGATCTACGTCGACGGCGTCGACACCGAGGCGGATCCTCTGGGCGTCAAGGGGCTGGGCGAGGTCGTCATCTGCGGCGTCGCCCCGGCGGTGGCCAACGCGGTCTTCAACGCGACCGGCACCCGCGTCCGGGAACTGCCCATCACGCGCGAGTCGTTGCTCGGCTGAGGAGATCCGTGGCGCCGCGTTCGCGTGGCGCCGCGGATCAGGGCGGCAGCAGCCTGGTGACGGTGGCGCGGATCGGCGCCAGGTCGACGTCCGCGGCGATCGTCGTCTCGGCCGGCAGGTCGGCGAAGGGCTTCTCGACGCCGAGGAGCGCGCGGAGCAGGCGGGGGTGGATCGCGCTGCCCACGATCTCGGCGGCCGCGGCCACCGCGGCGGCGCTGCCGAGGTCGTAGCGCTGCCCCAGGTAGACCGCCAGGCGGTCCTGGGTGGCGTCCACGACGGCGTCGCAGAACCGGGCCCCGGCCTCCGGCAGGCGGTCGGCCTCGGCGATGGCCATCCGGAACGTGCGCAGCGCCGGCTCCCACAGGCGCAACTGCAGGAACCGGCCGCAGAACAGGACGACCGCCTCCACGGGGTCGTCGCTGTAGGCCTCCGGCGTCCTGATCCGGCCGAGGTACAGCTCGGACACGAGCGCGAACACCTCGACGAAGAGCTTGTCCTTGCTCTCGAAGTGCGCGTAGAGCGTCCGCTTCGACGTCTCGGCCCGCACCGCGACGACGTCCATCGACGTGCGCTCGAAGCCCAGTTCGAGGAAGACGTCCTTGGCCGTCCACAGGATGTGCGCCCGCAGCGGTTCTCCCCGCCTCGCCATCCGCACTCCCGTTGCTCGGTCGGTGTAAACGGTACGGCGCAGTATACCTATCCGCGGCGGCTCTCGGCTTCGAGCAGCCGGTCCACGGTCATCGGCAGCTCGCGCAGCCGGATCCCGACGGCGTTGAAGAGGGCGTTGCCGATCGCCGCGCTCATGCCGCACGCGCCGATCTCCCCCGCCCCGCGGACGCCGAGGTCGTTGGCGATGAGGTCGGGTTCGTCGAGGAGCACCACGTCGGCCTCGGGCACGTCGGCGTTGACCGGCACGAGGTAGTCGCCCAGGTTCGCGTTGGTCATCACGCCGTCGGCGTCGAACTCGAGGGCTTCGAACAGGGCCGCCGACAGGCCCCAGATCATGCCGCCCATGATCTGGCTCCTGGCGGTCTTGGCGCTCAGCACCCGGCCGATGTCCATCACGCCGAGCATGCGCCGCACCCGCGGTTCCCTGGTCCAGCGGTTGACCCGCACCTCGCAGAAGTGGGCGCCGAACGACCAGTGCGCGTGCCCGTCCCGGATCTCGTGCATCGGCTCGGTGCGTCCGGTGCCGATCACCGTCTCCAGGCCCGCGTACTTGAGGGCCTCGGCGAAGCCGATGGCGGGACCGCCGCCGGCGGTGAAGGTGCCGCGGGACGTGGTGACGTCGTCCACCGGCCGGCCGTGCAGTGGCGAGGCCGGGTCGGCGACGAGATGCGTCAGCAGCTCCGCCATGGCCGCACGGGCACCGGCCTGCACCGCGCGCGAGACCGCGGCGGCACCGGTGGAACCGAACGCCGCGCCGCCCGGCGGCATGCCGGAGTCGCCGTAGCGCACGTCGACCCGGTCGACCGGCAGGCCGAGGGCGTCGGCCGCGGCGATCGCGATCACGGTGGCCATGCCGGTCCCGAGGTCGACCGCGGAGGTCGCCACCTCGACGGTGCCGTCGTCGCGCAGCGTCGCCGAGGCCGAGGCCGGCGTGACCTGGACGGCGCGGAACGCCGTCACGGCCATCCCGAGGCCGACGTGGTCGTCGCCGTCCATCCGGGTGCCGGGCTCGCTCGCCCTGGCGGACCAGCCGAACCTCTCGGCGCCGATGGTGAGGCACTCGTCGAGGCGTTTGCCGCTCCACGGCACCCCGAGTCCCGGGTACACCTCGGCGTCGTTGCGGCGGCGGAGCTCGATCGGGTCGATCCCGAGCCGGCAGGCGAGCTCGTCCACGGCGGTCTCGATCGCGAACAGGCCGGGCATCTCGGCGGGCCCGCGCATGAAGCCGGTCCGCGGCACGTTCAGCCTGACGGCGCGCTGGCTGATCGCGAGCGCGTCGGTCCGGTAGAGCATCAGCGAACTCGCGTGTCCGGGGGCGATGAGCAGGTCGGAGATCAACGCCGACTCCGCCGACCGCGACGCGTGCCGCACGGCGGTGAGCCTGCCGTCGTGCCGCGCCCCGAGCGTGATTTCCTGCTCGGTCATCCCGCGGACCACCGTGGCGGTGAAGACCTGCTTGCGGGTCATCACGACCTTGACCGGCCGGCGCAGCTCGCGCGCGGCGGCGCAGGCGAGCCGGACGTCCACGCCGGCCCTGGTCTTGCCGCCGAACCCGCCACCGACGTGGGTGGAGACGACGTCGATGGCCGACGGCTCGACGTCGAACGAGTTCGCGAGCTCCATCACCAGCAACGGAACGGCCTGGTGGCCGGTGCGGACGTGCAGCCGTCCGTCGTCGGTCCACCACGCGAGCGCGTTGTGCGGTTCCATCGCCGCGTGGTTCTGCGCCGGCGTGCGGTAGGTGCCCGACACCACGACATCGCTGGCCGCGAGCACGTCCTCGACGTCCGGGCCGAACCCCGTGTCGGGGTCCTTGCCGTGGTCGACCTGGGCCGGGGTCGTCTCGCGTCCCGATGCGTCGAGGTCGACCGCCGCGGGCCGCCGCTCGTAGCGGGGCCGGACGAGGCTCGCGGCGGCGCGGGCCTGCTCGAAGGTCTCGGCGAGGACGAACGCGACCACCTGGCCGTAGTGCTCCACGGCGGTGTCCGTCAGCGGGCCGTAGACGCCCCCGCCCGGATTGCTGGGAGAGGGCAACGCCTTCAGCGGAAGCGGATCGAACGGCGTGTGCACCGCCAGCACTCCGGGCGCGGTTCTGGCCCGCTCCACGTCGACGTCGAGCACGCGGCCGGCGGCGATCTCGCTGGTGACCAGCAGGCCCCAGGCCATGCCGGGCAGCGCGTGGTCGAGCGAGTACCGGGCCTCCCCGCTGACCTTGGCCGCCCCGTCGACCCGGTCGACCGGATCGCCGAGCACGTTCGCGGACGCCGTGCTCATCGGCTCCCCACCACCTTGTCGATCGCTCGCAGCAGAGTTCGTTCCAGCAGCACGACCTTGTAGGCGTTGTGGCCGAGGGGGCGCGCACCGTGGCCGGCCGACGACACGGCCGGTCCGAAGTCGCCGTCGACGGGCAGGCCGACGAGTGCGTCTTCGACGGTGCGCAGCCGCCACGGAACGGTGGCGACGCCACCGACGGCGATCCGCGCGTCGGCGATGGTTCCGTCCACGACCACGAGACGGACCGCGGCCGAGGCGAGGGCGAACTCGTAGGACGCCCGGTCGCGGATCTTCACGTAGGCCGATCGCGCGCCGCCCGGCGGCCAGGGCAGGTGGACGCTCGTGATCAGGTCGCCGGGCCGGAGCGCGTTCTCCACGTGCGGAGTGCTTCGGGGCAGGCGGTAGAAGTCCTGGATCGGGACGGCGCGCGAGCCCTCCTCACCCGCCAGGTGCACGGTCGCGTCACTGGCCACCAGCGCGACGGCCAGGTCACTCGGGTGGGTCGCGACGCAGTCGTCGCTGGTGCCGAGAACCGCGTGCATCCGGTTGGAACCGTTGATCGCCGCGCACCCGCTGCCCGGCGAACGGCGGTTGCACGCCGACGCCACGTCGCGGAAGTAGCCGCACCTGGTGCGCTGCAAGAGGTTGCCACCGATGCTCGCCATGTTCCGGATCTGCTGCGAGGCGCTGGCGAGCAACGCCTCCACGACGAACGGGAACTCCCGGCGTACCAACGGGTGGTCGGCGAGCTCGCTCATCCTCGCCAGCGCGCCGACGGTGACCCCGGTGTCGCCCCAGGTGATCTCGCGCAATGGCAGGCGGTTGATGTCCAGGACGCTCGTGGGTCGCAGGACGTCGAGCTTCATCAGGTCCACGAGCGTGGTGCCGCCGGCCAGGAACGCCGTGCCGCCGGGCGCGCCGAGCGCCTCCTCGACCGTCGAGGCCGCCGCGTAGGTGAACTCACGCACCGGTCCGTCCCTTCCTGACCTCGCGGATCGCGGTGACGATGTTCGGATAGGCGGCGCACCGGCAGAGGTTGCCGGACATGAACTCCCGGATGTCCTCGTCGGACTCGAGATCGGCCCGCCCGACCGCGGCGGCCGCGGACATGAGCTGACCGGGTGTGCAGTAGCCGCACTGGAACGCGTCGTGCGTCCGAAACGCCTCCTGCAACTCGGAGAGCTCTCCGTTCGCCGCGAGGGAACGCACGGTGCTGACCTCCTGGTCCGCAGCGGAGGCGAGCAACGTCAGGCAGGCCAGCACGGGCCGGCCGCCGACGTGCACGGTGCAGGCGCCGCACTGGCCGTGGTCGCAGCCCTTCTTGGGGCCGGTGTTGCCGAGGTGGTCGCGCAGACCGTCCAGAAGGGTCACGCGGGCGTCGCAGAGCAGGTCAGCCGCCTCGCCGTCGACCTGCAGACGGGTCCGCACCAGGGCACGACCTTCGATGTCGGTCATCGTGATCCTTCGGCTAGAGGCTCGTCCGCGGCGTTCGGCCACCGCAAAGTATACTCTACCGTACCGTTTTATCGACTGACTGGATCTGCGATCCGGCCGGGCCGAACACCGAGACCGGGTCCTGCTCACCGCACTCAGGTGTTCGAGCACGCGTCACGAGACCCTGTGCGCGCGAAAATTACGTCCGCACAGGTCAAGCGGCATGCCGGCACTCGTGGAGGACCCCTCCGAGACGGTCCCGTCGGAGTAGCCCGGGTCGTCGACCTAGACGCGGCGGTCCAGGGGCACGCGCGTCAGCTGCCGGCCGTGCAGCTCCTCGACGAACGCCATCAGCGAGCCCTCGGCTTCGCGGCGCGCCTGCCGGGCATGCCCGGCAGGCTGGCGCTGCCTTCCGACGACAAGCGGGTGGTTCTGACGCCCAGCCTGTCATTCCGCCGAGATGAGGACGAACGGCGCCCAATGGCGAGGGTGGGCGTGCGGAACGCGGTCCACCGGCCAAGGACTGACATTGCGCGCTCCGCCCGCCTCCTCCCCCACCGCAACGGCGTCAGGCCCGTCCGGTTCCGCTGCGGCGGCAAGGATCTCGTCACGGCTGAGCGTCCGGACGTGCCGGCTTGCTCGCTGCAGCGCCTCGCGGTCCGGCAGGCCCTCCGACCGCAACCGGTAGAACTCGGTCATGAGCAGAGCCGCGGAGCGGTCGCTCACTGCCCACAGCGTGACGATGACGGAGCGGGCACCGGCGGCCAGCAGCGCGCGTCCGAACCCGAGCAACTCGTCGTTGCGCACGATCTCACCAGTGCCGGTGTGGCAGGCGCTCAGCACCACCAGGTCCGCTTCGAGCTCCGCTCCCATCAGGTCCGCCACGGTCAGGTTCTGTCCGAACGCCAACAGGATCGCCGATGCCAGTGGCGCTTCCGCGTCGAGGACGCCGTGTGTGGCCAGGTGTACGAGAGGCGCGTTCGGCAAGGCTCCGCGCACGTTGTCCTCGGTCGCCGTCTCCCCCAGCAGCAGGATCGAGCCAGGAAGCCGTCGCGCCACCGCGATCGCTTCCTCTCTCGAGCCTGGCAGCGGAAGGGCAGGTCTGCTGCCGTGAGCCATTTCTCGCGGATCTCCGACGACGAGCGGAGCGGAGGAGTTGTTCCGCTCACGTCGCTCGCCGCGCAGCACGCTCGCACTCGGGACGACGACCACCGGCGCGCTGTCGACGAGTGGCGCGCCGTTCCACGGCAGCACGCCGAACGGAAGGCGCAGCATCGGTCCCGCGGGCACGAAGAGCAGCGAAGCGCATCCGTCGATCGCCGGCCGCAGTGGTTCCAGCAGCAGGGCCGACAGCTCTTCGGCCGGTTCGGTGTACCCGTCGCCGCCCCGCGCGCACTCGTCGACGACCAGGTCGACCAGGCGGGCGAGGCCGTGGCGGCCCGGCACCGCGCACTCGGCGACCATCCCGTCGCGGGTGATCGCCCACGCGAGCAGGTCGGCTCGCCCCACGACGTACTGGACCAGGACCGCGCCGTCCGGCAACCGGGCCGCGACCTCGGCGAGTTCACCCACCTCCGCCTGCGGGTTGATGAAGGCCGCGAACCGCGGGTTCGCCTCGGAGAGTTCGACCTCCACGGCACGGAGGGCGGCGATGGCAGCGAAGAGCCGTGCGCGTTGGTCATCGACCGGGGTCTCCCGCTGCTCGGCCGCGGCTAGGCGCTGCTGGGCGAGTGCGACCTCGGCCGTCGCGAACCGCCACCGGGCCACGAGATCGCGGGACAGTCCGGCTCTCTCCACTTCGCGGTCCGCCACCACGAGATCGAGCAGGGCACGGGCCCTGGCTCGTTCCGCGGTGGCGAACGCGACCGCGCTCCACCGGGACACCCCGCCCGCGTCGCCATCGGCGCGGGCCTTCTCGACCAACGCCAACGAAATCCTCGTCGCGTCGACGTAGGTGTTCTGCACCTCGTCGGTCCCGAGGTAAGCGCGCTTGCGATCGTCGTGACGCAGGCCGGCGCGCGTCGACTCGATCTCCGCGAGCGCCTCGCCGGCAAGCGCCGCGGCAGCGGGGAGGTCGCCCTCCAGTTCGTGCAGGCGGGCGAGCAGATCGAGGTGCTGCCAGCCGGGGCCGAGACCCGACCACCAAGGCGTGGCCGCGTCGGCCAGCGCCGTGAAATGCGCCCGCGCACGACCGTGGCCTCGTGCGTTCACCTGGAACGCCATCGCCTCCGCGCGCAGCATTCGCCGCTGCCTGCGACCAGTGGGCGAGTCATCCACTCTGGACAGAGCCGCGGCGACGTGACGTTCGAACGCTTCCGAGGCACGGTCGCACTCGTCCGCGTACAGAGAGATCACGGCGTCGTAGTAGTCGTGAAGATGCGGCGGTGTCGTCGGAACGATGGCACGTGCCTGCGAGATCAGCTCCGCTGCCAGTGAGTCCTGACCGTCGTCCTGGGCTCGTCTTGCCCGGTACAACACCACTTCGACGCCACCGGCGGTGTCGTCCAGCACCTCCAGCAGGTGCTCGGCGACGAGCCGCCGGCGAACGTCGAACCGCGGCAGCAGGGGTCGCAGCGGCTCGAGCACCTCCGTCAGCAGGTCTGTCGCCATCGTCATGCCGTCCAGGTCTCGCTGGGCCCCGAACACGTTGCGCAGCCAGCCCGCGAGCACGGCACGCCACACCCGCCGTGCGTCCAACGGGTCCGCCGGCTCTGCCAGCGGCCCGGGGTCCGCGGCCAACGCTTCCAGCGCGGCGATGCGGGTGGCCACCACGTCTCCGACCGCCGCCGCGACGCTCGCCGCCTCGGCCAGTGCCTGTGCGCGCAGATGAGACTCCCCGAGCCCTCTGAAGATCCGCTCGGCGAGAGCGAGGGCCGCGGTCGCTCGTTCAGCCTGGTGATCGCGAACCCAGGCCCGAGCGACACGCGCGCACATCACTCCCAGGCCGAGCACGGGAGCGTGCCCGATCCGATCACGTCCGAGTCGCACGACGAGATCCGCGACGGTGACGTCTTCGGGAAATCGGTCATCGGCGATCGCGGCCAACGCGCCGTGCGTCGCGGCGATCGCCGTGTCCAGTGGGCGGTCCGCGGTCTCGAACACCTCTCTTGCCCACGCGCACAACGTGATCGCGTTCTGCGGCCGACCGTCCACGACAGCGAGGAACGCCCGGCGCAGGGCTGTCGCCGCCAGACCGACCTGGTCCCCTGCCTCCTCGTACAGAGCGGAGGCGGCCGCGTACATGGCCTCCGCCCGGACCGGCTGGACGGCAGCACCGGCGAACTCCTGCGCCTCGACGTCGTGGGCGAACTCCCAGCCCATGTTCACCGGTGTCACGGCGACAAGGCAGTTCCACACGAGCGGTGAAGACAGCGGGGCTGCGTACCAGTCGCCCGCAACCAGCATCGCGGCCGCCTGTCCTCTGGTGTCGCCCGCCTCCGCCAGCCTCGCCCTCGCGGCCTCCCACCACTCCCCCGCACCGGGTTGTCCCGCCCGCACGGTCAGGTCCGCGGCCAGCAGGTCCAGGTGTCCCACCAGGTCGAGACGATCGGCCAGCGACGACCGGACCGCGGCGATCGCGGCGATCCCGGCGCGGTACTCCGGCACCACGTCTCCAGCCGACGCGAGGCCACTCGGCAGCGGTCTCAGCGCGAACCGGACGTCCCGGAGCTCGCTGAGCAGTTCGCCGACGACGAGGTCCTCCGCCGAGCGCGGCGCGACAGGTCGCCTGGGCAGCTCCCGCAGCCGCTCGCCGATGTCGGTCATCGGGCGCGCCGTGCCGTCGGGAAGCGTGAGCCAGCTCCCGTGCCACGTGTACCGCCGCCACGACGCCACCGAGACGTCTGCGGCGTCGAGCCGACCGGCCTCGGCGAACGCCCTCGCGTAGGCGGACACGGCTCCTTGCGCCCGGACCGCGGCGAGTTCCGGCTTCCCGCCTCCCATCAGCAACCGGTCGATCACACCGCCGGGCACCGTTTCCACCGCCGTACCGCCCATGACTTCCTCCTCAGCCGACCACGACGTCGTAGGCGAACGAGACGGTGTCCGTGCGATGCGGATGACGACCGGCGCCGAAGTCCTGGTGCGCCAGAAGAGTCGTGCGGAGGAGCGGGCTGCGGGTGCCGAGCCCGGAGAGCAGCGCGTGTGCGGCTTTCACGAGCGAGGCCGACACGAAAGCCGACGCGACGGGAGCCGCCGTCCACGGCTGCGCGGACGCCTGCCCTGCCAGGCGGACAGCGGTCCTCCGCAACTCCTTCTCGTCACCGTGAGGGTCCAGCAACGCGACGAGGTCGTCGAGCGCGCCGTCGTCATCGGAGAGCCACACCGCCAGGTCGAGTTGTCCCACCACCGTGCCCCGATCGAGCACCACGTCGGGCACGGAGGTGGTGCCGCCGATCCGGATCGTGTTCGCGCGCCAGACCGGCACACCGCCGGCACCGCCCGCGACCACCAGCACGTCCACCCGCTGTCCGCGGCCCACGTCCCCCAGGACCAGGTCACGCAGCCGGATCTCCACCTCGACCGCCTCGTCCGCACGCGGCCGCAGCAGGGTGACGGAGCGGTCAGGGCGTTCATCGACGTGGAACCGGACCTCCTCCCCCGGTGGCCGCTCCACCGGGCTCAGCAGGAAGTCGAGGCGCGACGCGGCGAACTTGCTGATGTCGCGCGCCCTGGCCGGCCTGATGTTGCGCGATCCGCCGACGACCGCCTGAGCGAGCACCCGCTGCAGGGTGGTGCCCTCGGCGAGTGTGCGGCGTGCCTTCTCCGCGAATCGTGGTTCCCGGACACCCTCCTGGCCCAAGACGCTCAGGTCCTCACTCGTGCCGGACACGATCACGAGCACCGTCTCCGGCCGGGGAACGCCCGCGGGAATCGGTGGCATGGTGATCTCCACACCCTCCAGCGTGCCGTCGTCGCGCTCCCCGATCACGTACTCCTCGCCGGGGTCGAGCCGGAGCCCGGCGTGGTCGGCGGAGAGCACCAGCGTGACCGAGGCGTCGACACCGAGGTCCAGCACGGCGAAGTAGAGCTTGCGCGCGCTGTCGTTGCGCAGGGTGAAGTAGATCTGATCTCCGGGGTGGAGCACCTCTCCGGACGGCCTCAGCGGCTGCTTCCCCCCGTCCACCACCAGGCCCCACTCCACCGAGAACGGCTCGTCCAGCGCCTCAGCGCCGACCGGCCGCAGTCCCCGCAGCGTGGCGACCCTGGCCAGCCGGGCCAGACCGTTGACCAGGTGCTTGACCGCCACGTCGTCGGTGCCGCCGACCGGTGCGAACAGCGGCCCGGCGCTGTCGCGCACGGACAACTCGTCGGTCACGTCGACCACGGCGAGCTCCGGGGTGTCGGAGTCCTGTTCGTCTCCAGCCGGTCGCAGCACGGCGTCCGCGGTCAGGGCCGCGCGCACCCTGTCGGCGACCTCGTCGTCGCCGTTGACGCGGACCGGCCACCGCAGCGCCGCGACCCTGGACGGACGCGCCACCGCACCGACGGGAATCGTGGTGCCCGGGCTCCGGAACTTGACCAGGGCCTCGGCCCGCAGCGCGCGCAAGCGGTCGACGGTGGCGTCGGCGATCACGACACCTGCGTCGTCATCTGGCTCGACGGTGAACTCATCGCCCACGACCACGCCGGACAGGCGGGCCCCCGGCAGCTCGATCCGATCGGGAACCAGGGGAACCACGGCGAGCACTCCGGTCTGGTCGGCTTCCTCCTCGTCGAACAGAAGCCTGCTCGACGGGCCCTCCACCGCCGGGGTCTGGGTCGGCGCGAGCAACTCGACCCTCCTGCGCACCCGCCTCAGCAACGACGCCCAGGTGACCCGCTGGTCGCCGGCTTCGTTCAAGGCGAGGCAGAAGGACTCGGTGAACATCCCCATCGGCGTGCCCTGGGCGTTCGTGTACTCGTAGGCGGACTGTTCGGGCGCACAGGCCACTAGGCGCACCGCGTACCTGTTGCCGATGACGTCGGGCAGGCCGACCTCCATGCCCTCCTTCCGCCTGCGCTCGTTGTGCGCGGCGAGTCTGAGGTAGGGCGAGGACGGGATCGCGCGTGGCCGGTGGGCGGGGTCGCGTGACATGTGCGCGGAGTGGCAGCAGTCCAGCAGCGCCAGGCAGTTCCGGGTCCGCCGGGTGAGCCGCGCGAGCAGCACGCTCAGCTCCAGGCTTGTGATCCCGCGGAAGTCGTCCGGGGCCGAGTGCACGAAGTCGTACGACACGATGCACTGGATGTTCGCCTGCGGGCCACGCCTCGGTTCGTCAGGGGGTTCCGACGAGCCGTGGCCGCTGTAGAAGACAGCCGCGACGTCACCGGAGCCGGACTCGGCGATCAGTTTCTCGTAGCCGTCCAGGATGCCTGCCCTGGTGGCATCCTCCCCCTCCCGCCGGTCCACGGTGAAGCCTCGCTGTTCGAATGCCGCGCTGACCGCGGTGACGTCGTTGTGGACCCCGGTGAGCCCGTACGTGGCCGACCCGATCACTAGTGCCCTGCGCTCCACGAATGCCTCCTCGCGACGAACTAAGGCCTCAGACGGCAGATCTGAGGGGCGATCTACGTACTTCGCCTCATGAGCCGTGGCCGGCTCACGAGCACGCTGACGGCATCAGCACAGGACGGAATCCGGAGGCCCCGCATGGACACCGACGGTTCGGCATTCGCGCCGCTCGACGGCCCGATCGGACGGGCCACCTCACGGTTGCTGATCTCCGCCGCCGGCGGGGACCAGGACATGGTGCGGGAGCTCGTCCTCGCCGGTCTCGCACTGGGTGAGCTCGTGTTCCACGACGGGTTCTGGCACTGGGGCTCGACTCCGGGCTCGCCCGCCGCCCGGCTCGTCGCGTTGATCGAGGCGGGGAGCGCCCGCCTCGCGCCCGGCCAACTGGAGGCGCTGGACTCGCTGACGCGTGGTCCCGCCGAGCCGCACGCCGCGGTGGGCAGGGCCAGGCACGGTGGTCACCAGCAGATCGAACTGACCCAGCGGGAACGGGAAGTGCTGGCGATGCTGTGCACGGATCTCACAGCCGCGGCGATCGCGAATGCGCTCGGCATGTCGCCGCGGACGGTGACCAAGCACCAGGAGCACGTCTACCGCAAGTTCGGCACGTCGACCCGGACGGGCACGGTGCTGCTGGCCCAGCGCCTCGGTCTGATCGCCACTCACGGCTGATCCGGCGGCTAGGAGATCTCGTGAGGGCGCGGGCCCTTGTTCTCGTCGACGACGAAGCTGTCGACGAGCCCGCCGTTGAGGTAGAGCGTCACGACCCGGTCCCGCTCGTCCAGCACGGAGATCTCGACGAGTGCGTTGTTCTGCACCGCGTTCTTGAGGTGGGCGACGACCGTCGCCAGGTCGGTGTCGTGCAGGTCGAGGACGTACGAGTGCCCACCGACGTGCAGCCATTGGTTTCGCAGTGTCATGACCCTCTCCTTCAGGTTGACGGTTTCGTCAGTCGAACAAGCCGAGCTCGTGCGCCTTCGTGGCCGCCATCAGGCGGCTGGCGGCGCCGAGCTTGGTGAGGATGTTGGAGACGTGGACGCTCGCGGTGCTCTCCGCGATGAACAGTTCCTGGCCGATCTCCCGGTTGGACCGTCCACGACAAACCAGCTCGAGCACCTCGAGTTCGCGCCTGGTCAGGTGGAACGGATTTGCACGCCCGGTCGTGCTCGGCCTGGGCTCGCGCGTCTCCAGGTCGAGCCTGGCGCGCTGTGCCAATGCCTCGATCTCACGACGCAGCGGCTCCGCTTTCAGCTCAGTCGCCACCTCGCGCGCGGCTCTTGCCGCACGGGCGGCACGATCCGGATCGCGGCTGAAGGCCGCGGCTTCCGCCTCACGCATGCGTGCGTACGCCACCCGGTACGGCCTGCCGAGAGCGTCCCAGCTCTGTGCGACCTCCGCCCATGCCGACGGATCGGCCTCACCGTCGAACCTCGACCGCTCCGCCGCGCAGAGCAGGCCCAGCGGCACCACGTCCGGCAGTGCCGTCCGGCCTCCCGGTTCGACGAGCTCGGCGACGGCCGCGACCGCTCTGTCCACATCGGACTGAAGCCGGTCGTGCCCGTCCGGTTCGGGCGAGCGCAGGCGCTGGTCTGCGGCGGACCGCAGGACCAATGCGTGCAGCCACAGCGCGAGCGCGCCGTTCTCCGCCTGCGCCAGCACGACCAGACCGTCGGCCAGCGCCCTGTCCGCCGTGCCGAAGTCCCGCCGCCAGATCGCGAGCTCCGCCTCGCAGGCGCAGAGGTGACCGGTGAGTTCGGCGTCCTCACCACCCACCTGGTGGACCGAGGCCAGCAGCTCGGCCGCCTCGTCGAACCGGCCCCGTGCCGTCTCGATCTCGGCGAGCGTCAGCCGCGGATAGCGGCTCTCCGACGCCGGCCGGTCCACCAGCACGTCCGAGATGAACTCGCTCGCGTCGTCCCACCGGCCCATTCGCACCAGCGTGGCGCTCGCGTTGTTCGCCAGCACACCGGCCGCCCTGGTGCGCTCGAAGCCGGACTCCCGGGCACGCCGCAGGCCGGTCATCGCAACGGACAACGCTTCTTCGAGCCGACCGGCGAGATCCAGGGCGAAGGTCAGGTTGCCGTACGCCCGGTAGAGATCCTCGTGGTGCGAGGTCTCGTCGGCGATCCGGACAGCCAGCCGCAGCGCGTCGACCCCCTCGGCGGACCGGCCGAGCATCGCGAGCGCGACGCCCGAGGTGTTGAGGGCACGTCCCTCCTCCGCTCGTGCGGAGACCTCGCTGGCGATGCCCGCCGCGTCGCGGCTCAGCACCAGCCCCGCCGAGAACCTCCCGGCCCGCAGCTCGGCCGTCGCACGAGCGGCGAGCACTCGTGCCGTCACCGCGGTGCGGGGCCGACCTGCCAGCAGGAGCTCCGCCTCCGCGTACGCCTGCTGGGACTCGACGATCTCCCCGCTCTCCCAGAGATAGCTGCCGAGGCGTTCGTGCAGTTCACCGAGGTGGTCGCGATCCTCCAGCGCTGCCTTCGCGAGTGCGGCCCGCACGAGGCCGACCGCACGACCGGGATGCCCGGACCACCGAGAGGCGTCGGCCGCCGCGACGAGCAGCCGGTCATCGGACGTCGGCGGCCGCGCGGCGCCCAGTTTCGGCCAGACCTCCAGCGCCCGCAGGTACTGGCGTTCGGCCTCGGGAAAGGCTCGCACCGCCACCGCGGTGTCACCGGCCCGCACCGCGGCGGCGAAGGCCTCGTCGAGTTCTCCCGCCTCGTACCAGTGGTAGGACAGCTCGGCTGCGACGCTGAACGTCTCCGCGTAGCCGAGGCTCGGGTCTGCGGTGAGCGTCCGGGCGAACGCCTGGTGCAACGATCTCCGTTCGGAGGGCAGCAGTTCCTGGTGCACGGCCTCGCGGAGCAACGCGTGGCGAAACGCGTACGTGCCACCATCGCCGTCCACCACGAGCATCTGCTGTTCGACGCACTCGCGGACCGCGTCGAGAAGCCGTCGCCCGGTCAGTTCGGAGACCACCGCCAGCAGGTCGTGGCTGACCGTGCGCCCGGCGGTCGCCGCGACGCGCAGCACGTCGCACGCGTCGCGCCCGAGCGCCCCGAACCGGCTCAGCAGGAGGTCCCGCAGCGACTCCGGAACTCGCACGGGGAACGACTCGAGCACCCCGGCCACCATGAGCTCCTCGGCGAAGAACGCGTTGCCGTCCGACAGCTCGAAGGCACGGTCGACGAGGTCGGGGTACGGCATCACACCGAAGGACGCCTCGAGGAAGCGCCGCAGCTCCGTGACGGTGAACCGGGCCAGCTCCATCCGTTCGACCCGGCGTTCCCGTTCGAGCTCCGCCGCCCACGTCCGCACGGGGTGCCGGGCCGGCAGGCTCGAGGTGCGGCAGCCGCACACCAGCAGCAACCGCTCGTCGGTCAGCGTGCGGGCCAGGTAGGTCACCAGGTCGAGGGTGGAGGTGTCGGCCCATTGCACGTCGTCGACCACCATCAGCACCGGGTCCACGCCACCCAGCCGGTCGACGAGCGCTTGGACCGCCCCGAACACCCGCAGCCGCGAGCCGGGCTGCGCGGCGGACGTGTCCGTGGAGCAGTCCGAGACGAGACCGGCGATCTGGCGGTAGGTGTCGTCACCCGCGTATTCGCGCACGGCCTCCTCACCTGCCTCCCGCACCAGCCGGCGCAGGGCCTCGATCAACGGCGCGAAGGGCAGTTCGCCGGAGCCCAGCGGGATTCCCGCTCCCCACAGCACGACCGCACCGCGGCGACGGGCCCGATCCGCGAGCTCCGCGAGGAGCCTGGTCTTGCCGACACCAGCCTCTCCACGCAACACCACCACCGCGGGCTTCCTGTCGGCGGCACGGTCGAGCAGGACGTCGAGCCGGGCGAGTTCACCGCCCCGGGCGACGAAAGCCGGCTCGGGGACACGCGTTCCGTGTGCGTGCACACAGCCTCCCCTTGAACGCAGCCTTTTCACAGTGATCGACGGGCCATGACCGTGAATCGTGCGACTCCGCACACCGTTAGCCATTTCGCCACCATTCACCCGATCGTCCGAAGAGATTCCACGTCATTTGAAACAATCAGCGAGGCAGGCCAACTCGCCACACTCATGAATAACGAAACTATTCAGTCCGCGCTGGCGGTTCCAGATCTTCTTCCGCGTACTTCAGCACCAGCGTGCCGATGTTCTCCGGCCTCGTCCTCGCGAGCTCCTCGGCGGTGACGAGCAGATCGACTCGCCTCCCGTCCACGCCGGCGGTGGCACAACGCACCTCCACCGTCACCTCGGACAGCACCATCCTCGGCACCCGAGCCCCGTTCAGCAGGACCTCGTCGCGGTAGAGACCGGCGACCTCGCAGGAGGCGCGGTCGGCCACCACCCGCCCCTCCACGAGACCGGCCCCGATCGCGCCGACGAGATCCGCGAGCCACGTCACGACGCGACCTCTTCCTTGATCAGACTCTCGAGGATGGTCAGCACCTTCGACATCCCGCCGGGCATCTCGTCCTGAACGGCTCTCGCCTTGACCCCCATCGAGTAGGTGCGGGTGTCCTTCGAGCCCTCCTTCGTGTCGCGCTGGAACGCGAAGCTCGCCCGCAGCCGCGCGGAACCCCAGCCCCACGCGGCCTGGGCGTCGAGATCGGCACCCACCTCGACCTGTTGGTCGACCTGGCGGAACTGCACGGACTCGATCTTCGCGAGGAAGTCGACGTCGACCTGGTCGATCCGCAGGAACGGCACCGGCAGGATCGCGAGCAGCGGAACAGTCAGCTGAACGTCCCTGGACTCAGTGGTCCCGTCCGGCTTCGGCACGTCCTTCCGGTAGGTGAACGTGACGGTCGCCGGATCACCCGTCGAGGTGTCGCCGGGTTCCACCGAACCGCCCGCCGGTGGCTTGAAGCCCACCTGCTTGACGAAGTTCACCGTCGCCAGGGCGCTCTGCACCTGCGCGTGGACCGCGGCGACGAGCGGGCCACCGATGAGGCTCTCGAAGTTCAGGGACGACAGTTCGGTTCCGGGATCGGGCATCTCGACTCCTCGAGGACAACCGGGGCGTCACCCCGGACTCAGCAACTTCCCGCGGTGGCCTGGTCGGTTCCGGTGTTGATGAGGACGTCCGGGACGAATCCGCCCTCGACGCCGTTCCACAGGCTGCTGATCACGCCGTCCGCCAGCCGCTCGACTGCTTCGCCCTGAGCGGTGCAGTGGATCTCGATCACCTCGCCCGCCCTCAGCGTCATCACCACGGGCGACCCGAGAGTCGGCTGCTGGTGGACGTCCACGTCCGCCATGACCTGTCCCAGTGCGACGGTTGCGGGCGGCGCGGGCGGCGCGGCCGGTTCAGGCGTCGGGACCGGGCCTGGACCCGAGGAGAACTCAACGCTCAAGGCGAACAGGATGAAAACAGCGCCGATGAGAACGCACGGCAGCCGGACGAACCACCCGACGACCGGCACGGAGATTCCGGAGAACCGGAACCCACCACCGATCAGCCCTGCGAAGACAAGAACCGAACCAGCGATTCCGAGCACCACAGCCAACGTCAACGCCATTGCCGACCCCCTACCGCGAATACGCACAACCGTATTTCCGGAGGAAGATCACAACAATACGCAAGAATTCGTACAGGACTTTCCAGCTCCCCGAGTACACATCAGCAGTCACGAAGCAGGCCTCCCCAGCCGCGTCCGCCCACGTCGCGCAAGTCAGGGAGACGTGGGCGGCGCGATCAACCGGCGATGATCGACTCGTCGTCGAGGCCGTGCTGGAAACGCTTGTGCGCGCGGACTAGCCGCAGCACGCCTCTAGGCCACAAGTCGCCATGATCACGGGACCTTCTCCACGATGATCGGATACTCGACGTAGGCGATGCGGCGCGAGTCCGGCGACCAGCTGTTGACGTTGATCGTGCCTTGGCCTCCGTGCAGCGCGACGAGGGTGCGCGGAGCCGACTTCGGCAACGTCATCAGCCGAAGCTCCACCGGCAGGTCGGCCGGGTGTCCAACCGTTCTGGCCGGATAGCTCAGGTACGCGATATGGGCGCCATCGGGCGACGGGTGC
Organism: Lentzea sp. NPDC058450; assembly: GCF_042721395.1. Classification (NCBI taxonomy): domain Bacteria; kingdom Bacillati; phylum Actinomycetota; class Actinomycetes; order Pseudonocardiales; family Pseudonocardiaceae; genus Lentzea; species Lentzea sp. NPDC058450. The sequence continues at coordinate 30,408 of NZ_JBHXLO010000040.1, read as the reverse complement.
GGGAACCAGTTGACCCGCTCGTCGTCGGTCAGCTGTTCCACGGTGCCGGACGCCTCATCCCGCCGGAACAGCTGGGCGTGGCCCTCGATCGCCGACCGGAACTCGGAATTGAAGTACAACGTCTTCCCGTCGGGCGAGAACTCCGGTCCGTCGGCGGGTGAGTAGCCGTCGCCGACCTGTGCCTCGGCTCCTGTGCCAAGGTCGAGAGTCCACACGGCGCGACGCCCCCATTCGTCGCCGTCCGCCATCTCCACCCCGACGTAGGTGAGGCGACGGCCGTCCGGCGAGATGCCGTGCAGGAAGTGACGGAAGCACCGTTCCGGTTCCTTGTCTGCCGTCACGCGCACGGCCTCGCCGCCGTTCCACGGCAACCGGTAGAGGTGACCGTCCACAGCGGACGCGATGTGCCACAGGCCGTCCGGTGTGACGACGTGATCGTTGTTGACCGGCGGGAGCCCGGCCGTCGGTATCACCGTTGGCGTGCGGTCCCCCACCAGGTCGATCCGCAGCAGCAGCCCGTCTCCGTTGACCACCAGATACCGGCCGCCCGGATGGAACTGCGGGGCTTCGATCAGCCGATCGGTGCTGCTCAGAACGAGCTCGGACTCCCCCGTGGCTACGTCGAGCAGCCGGAGGTCGGCTCGCTGGCCGGGAAGGAGCTCACGCCACGAGGGGGCGCCCTCTTGTTCTGGTGAAGACATGCCGTCAGCCTTCCACTGGCGTCATCCCCACTGCTGGTTGCGGGATCGATCGCACGGGGCCAGCTGCAGGCCGGCGTTGGTGTCGTGGAGGCAGGTGTCGTCGACGGCGCTGCGGACTTCGGCGGCGTTCTGCGAGACCACGACCTTCCACCGTTGCGACTGGTCTTCGGCGCATGCGGAGCTCCTGAGCCCCGTGGGGCCGAGATCCAGGCACGCGCCTGTGGCGTGGTTGCTGATCCGGAAGGTGCCGTCCTCGGCGACCTGCTGCGTCCACCGCTGGTAGCTCATGCCGTTGCAGCGGAAGGATCTCAGTCCGCCGTCCAGGCTGTCGTCCAGGCAGGCGCCGGTCGCCCTGCTGACGAAGATTCGGCCGTCCCCCGCTGCCGGTACAGGGCTGGTCGAGCTGTCTGTGGTCGACCGGGGTGGCGTAGTGGTCGCCGCGACGATCGCCAGGGTGACCAGGCTGCCCAGCACCGCTCCGACGAGTCCGCCCGCCAGCGCCCACCGCCAGCGTCGGCCCGGTCCGGACGGCGCGGTGACCGGCTTCTCCTCCGGCACGGGTTCCGCCGCCGCGCGGGGCTGGGTCGCCTCGGCGGCCTCCCACAGCGCCCGGTACTCGGCGGGGTCCGCGCCCAGGGCCGTGCACAGCGCGCGCACGACGTCCCACGGCGGGAAGGAGTGCCCGCGCAGGTAGCGCGAGAGCGACGAGTCGCTGACGTGGATCTCGGGTTCCAGCGACCGGAGGGTGCGTCCGGAGTCCCGCTGCAGGGTGCTGAGCGCGTTGGCCAGGCTGCGCACGGGGTCGTTCTCGTTCTGCTGGCCACCAGCCATCGAGACCTCGTTCATGCCGGGCCGGCGGCATGATTCAGCCGACGGCACCTGTCCCGGGACGGGCCTGTCCCAGCAGGTCAGGAACCTAGCGGTCCCAAATGACTTGAAGCAACCGGGACACGCTTGCGGACAGCGGCTGATCGACTACAACCTGTGTTCGGCCAGGTGCCGCAGCCGTCAGGGCGCCAAGAGGTTCAACCGGCGTCGTTCGGTCGGCCGCCTGTCGCACCAGCCGAGTTCACACAGGTTCAATCAGGGGAGCGATCATGTTTCGCAGAATCACAGCAGCAGCGCTGGGGGCGTTGCTCGCTCTGTCCGTCGCCGCCACGACCGGTTCGACTGCTTCGGCGGATGCGGCCACGTCGTCGACCGCGACGATGAGCGACGAGCAGTTGCGCGCGGCGGGCTACGAGCGCATGGCCGTCGTCAGGGCGGGCGGGGCGACCGGCTCGCTCTGGCGGGTCATCCAACCGGCCGGCGCGTGGACGTGGCACGCCAACATCCACAACGCCGCCCCGGGCTCGAAGGTCTGGGCCGAGAACTGGTTCAGCAACGTCGTCGACTCGGCGGTCGTCCCGCCAGGCGAGATCGGGGTCAACACCGGCACCTGGTCCAGCCGCGGCAAGTTCCGGGTCTGCTTCCGCCTCGCCGACGGCACCTATCGCGGCTCGTACTACTCGCAGACCTGACCGGCCACCAGTGGGCCGCGGTCGGCTGACACAGGGGGTGTCGACCGCGGCCCGCTGGTCACCTCCTGGGGGTACCGCTTTGGCGCAATCTCTTTCGTACTGGGAAGCCGTGAGCCGCTGGTGGCAGGGCCAGTCGCTCGCGGGAACGCGGCTGTGGGGACTCGACGTGCTGTGGTGGGGACGGATCGGCAAGATCCTCCAGTTCACCGGAGGGCTCGCCGCGGTCATCGACGTGATCGGACCGGAGCGGATCGCGGCCTGGGGCCGGCAACTGCGCGCACGCCAGGCCGAGCCCGCCCACCACTCGCTCGCCCAGAGCTGGCGAGCCCGCTGGCAGACGTTCCACGAGTTCCGGTCGCACGAACTCACGACGATCGTGCAACTGCGCGAGCCGGACGACGGCGAAGCCCTCTACTACGCCATGTACCCGGAAGCTCAACCGGTCTACGACGAGCCAGAACGCCGCGACCGGCTGTCCGAGGACGCCCGGCGAGCGACGGAAGCCTCCGGCTGCGGCACTCTCTTCGGGATGTTCGGAGTGCTGGGTGGCGTCGGGCTCGTGCTCTGGTGGCAGCCGGTCGTTCCGCCTTCGCTGCCCTGGTGGGGCACCGCACTGCTGATCATCGCCAGCGTGCCTCTCGCCGTGGTGGTGGCGTTGGCGTTCGGGTGGGTGACCGACGCGGTCCCGGTGATCGTTCATCTGGTGCGCCGGGCCTGGGCCGTCGGGGCCTACTCCCTGCTGGTCATGCCCGCCCTGCTGGTGCTGCGTGGCCCTCAGCCCGATCGGTCCCTGCGAGCCGTGGGAGTCGCGCTCGTCGTGGTCGGGTTCTCGTTCGACCTGCTGACCACCTGACCTGCCTGAACGAGTTGGGCTCGCCCGTAGACTCCCCTCGTTGAACACATCTCGAATTCCTCTGTGGACGGTGGGCGGAGCGGTGGCATGACAGGCCTGACCCGCGTGCTGGACGACCTCGGCACCACGCTGATCGACCTCGTGCGCGGTAACCCGAGCCGGACCGTCGGCGGCGTCGTCATCCACGACCCCGACGACGACCAGGTGCCGCCGTCCGCGCTGGTGCTGGGCGTCGGTGTGCGCGATCCGGCGGCGCTGCTCGACAGGCTCGGTGGCGCCGCGGCACTCGTGGTGCGCGGGCCGGTCGTGCTCACCGACGAACTCGCCGACGCCGTCGATCGGTCCGGTGTCGTCCTGCTCGGGCTGGCGCCTGGGGCGTCGTGGACGCAACTCGCCGCGATGGTGCGGTCGTTGCTGGAGCCCGACCCGTCCGAGACCCTCGGCGGGGTGCCGTCCGGGGACCTGTTCGCGCTGGCCAACGCGGTGGCGTCGTTGATCGACGCGCCCGTGACGATCGAGGACCGGAGCTCTCGCGTGCTCGCGTTCTCCGGGCGGCAGGACGAGGCGGACCCTTCGCGGGTGCAGACGATCCTGGGGCGGCAGGTGCCTGAGCGGTACTCGCGAATGCTGGCCGAGCGCGGGGTTTTCGAGCACTTGCACCGCAGTGATCTGCCCGTGCACGTCGAAGGACTCCCCGAGGAGGACGGCACGTTCTGCCTGCCCAGGGTGGCCGTCGCGGTGCGGGCGGGCGACGAGTTGCTCGGCTCGATCTGGGCCGCGGTGCGGGAGCCGTTGTCGCCGGAGAGCACCGAGACGTTCCGGGACGCGGCCAAGCTCGTGGCGTTGCACCTGATGCGGCAGCGGGCAGGCGCTGACGTCGAACGGCGGTTGCGCGCGGATCTGGTGTCCACGGCCGTCGAGGGTGGTCAGGGGGCGGCGGAGGCGGTGCGGCGGCTGGGCCTGAACCAGACGTGCGTCGTGCTGGCGTTGGCCCTCGCCGACTCGCATGGGGACGACCCTGCCTCGCACGCTCGTTTGCTGGCCGAACGGCGTCAGGTCGCCGACGCGCTCGCGATGCACCTCACGGCGGTGCATCCGCGTGCGGCGGCGGCTTTGGTCGGGGATGTCGCCTACGCGATCCTGCCTGTCGACGAGGACCGCGCGCTGCGGATCGCCGCGGACTTCCAGAGCCGCATCGGCCACCCGGTGCTGGTCGGGGTCGGGCTGGAGGCGGACGGGCTGGCGTTGTCCCGGTCGCGGGCGGGTGCCGATCTCGTGTTGCGGGTGTTGCGGGCAGGGCGGTCGTCGTTGCGGGTCGCGCGTGTGTCCGATGTGCACGGTGAGGGGTTGTTGCTGGAGCTGGCGGATCTCATCGCGGAGCGCGGGGACGTGTTGACCGGGCCCGTTGCGCGGCTCGTGGCGTACGACCGCAAGCACGGTGCCTGCCTGGTCGAGACGCTCGCCGCATGGCTCGACGCGTTCGGGGACGTCACTGCCGCTTCGGCCGCCGTTTTCGTGCACCCCAACACCTTTCGGTACCGGCTGCGGCGGTTGGCCGAGGTCGGGGAGATCGACCTCAGCGACTCGGACGCGCGGTTCGCGGCGATGCTCCAGCTGCGGTTGTGGCGGCCAGATGGCGCCGTGCCAGGGCGACGAACGCCGCCGTCTCCGGGTGAGCCGCCGGTGTCGGCCACGCCAGGTGCACGGTGATCAGGCCCGCGTCGGTCAGCGGGAGGTAGGTCACGCCCGGGTGCGGGTAGTCGTGGCTCGACCCGGCCGTGGTCACGCCTACTGTGGTGCCGGCCGCGATCGCGGTGATCCACTCGACCGCGCCTGGCACGTCGACGGTGTGCGGGCGGTCGCCGGCGGGCCAGAGTTCGGCCGAGCTGGTCGCCGACATCTCGCACACCGCAACGTTTTCGCCCACGAGGTCGCTGAGCACCAGCGTGTCTCGGGTCGCAAGTGGATGATCGTTCGCCAAGGCCGCCACGCGGGGTTCCTCGGCCACCGGAACGTGCTCGACGCCGGGCTGGTCGGGCAGCGTGCGCAGGATCGCCACGTCCGCCTCCCCGCGGCGCAACGCACCGACCGGGTCCTCGGACTGGTGGATTCGGACGTCGACCGAGGGGTGTTCGGCGCGCCACTCGCGCAGGAACGGGGTGGTGTGACCGCCGAGCGCGGCCCACGCGAAGGTGAGCCTGAGTGGTTGCGGGGCAGCGGTTTCCGCGAGCGCGGTGTCGAGCGAGGCGAGGATGCGGTGGCTGTGCTCCCACAGGCGGCGGCCCGCGTCGGTCAGCGCGACGTGGCGGGTGGTGCGGTCGACGAGCTTGACGCCGACGCGGCGTTCGAGCTGTCCTAGCGTGCGGGACAGAGCGGGCTGCGTGACGTGCAGCGCCTCGGCCGCCGCGGTGATCGACAGGTGGTCGCCGATCGCGGCGAGCGCTCGCAGGTGACGCAGCTCGACATTCATGACTGCCGAGTATAAGTGCTGCACGATCGGCATTTCTCAGGCGCGCGCAACGCACCTAGCGTCGGTGTCATGAGGATTTTGCTCGTTGGAGCTTCAGGCACGTTGGGCACCGCACTGCACTCGGAGCTCGTCGAACGCAAGCACGACGTCGTCACCGTCTCCCGCACCTCGGGCGACCTGCGGTACGACGTGTCCGACCCGGCCCAGGTGGCCGAGATGTACCGGACGGCGGGTCCGTTCGACGCCGTCGCGTCGGCCGCGGGGCACATTCCGTTCGGGCCGGTGAGCGAGCTGACCGTGGACGACTACCAGGCCGCGATGACCGGCAAGGTGCTCCCCCAGATCCTGCTCGTGCGCGAAGGGCTCGCGCACGTCACGGACTCGTTCACGCTGATCACCGGCATGCTGGCGCGCGAGGCCGTGCCCGGTGGCGCGGCGGCGGCGCTGGCCAACGGCGCGCTGGAGGGGTGGGTGCGGACGGCCGCTGTCGAGATCGCGCCGAAGCGGGTGAACGCGATCAGTCCGACGGTCTTCACCGAGTCGCTCGACGCGTACGGCGACTTCTTCCCCGGCCTGAAGCCGGTGCCGCTGGCCGAGGTCACGCGGGCGTACGTGCGGTCGATCGAGGGGCGGCAGACCGGGCAGGTCTACGTTCCCTGAACCCCGACGCGGCTGAGCAGGCGGTCGACCAGGGTGGGCAGGTGCTGCTCGCCCGCGCCTTCGAGCCACAGGGCGATGCCGGTGCGGATCGTGGCGAGGAAGGTCGCGGCCATCAGGCGGGCGATCTCCCCGTCGGGTTCGCGGAGCACGAGAACGGCGGTCAGGTCGCGTTCGAGCGCGACCTGGTCGCCTGCCTGTCGTGCGAGCAACGACGGGTGCCGGCGCAGCAGCCGGAGCTGGGCCATCCACTCGACGTCGGGGACGGGCCACGCCTCGTAGAGCTCGGCGGTCGACGCGCGCAGGGCCTGCCAGGCGGTTTCTGCTTCCGGCCGGTCGCCGACCAGCGACACGAGGGCCTGGATGCGCTGGCGGTCGGCGTCGAGGACCGCGTCCTCCTTGCTGGTGAAGTAGTTGGAGAACGTCCGGCGCGAGACGCCCGCCGCGTCCGCGATGTCCTCGACCGTCACGCCGTCCAGGCCGTGCTCCATCGCGAGCCGCAACGCCGCTCCGGCCAGCGCCCGCCTGGTCACCGCCTTCTTGTGCTCGCGGCGAGTGGTGAGGGTCTCCATGCCGTCCAGCCTAGCGGGTGTACGTTGCCCATTGCGCAAATTTGCACGACGCGCAAGAATTAGGGCGACGAAGGGGCGGATGTGAAGATCGAGACTCAGGCGATGGGGCACCGGCAGGTGCTGGAGTCGCTGTCCGGACTGCTGCTCGCGCTGTTCGTGGCCATGGTCAGCTCCACGGTGGTCTCCACCGCGCTGCCGCGGATCATCGGCTCGCTGAACGGCACGCAGACCCAGTACACGTGGGTGGTCACGGCCACCCTGCTCACGGCGACGGCCACGACCCCGATCTGGGGCAAGCTCGCCGACCTGTTCAACAAGAAGACGCTGGTCCAGGCCGCGATCGTGATCTTCGTGATCGGCTCGCTGCTCTCCGGCTTCGCCCAGGACACCGGCCAGCTGATCGCCGCCCGCGCGTTCCAGGGCCTCGGCGTCGGCGGCCTCCAGGCCCTGGTCCAGGTCGTGATCGCCGCGATCATCCCGCCCCGCGAACGCGGTCGCTACAACGGCTACCTCGGCGCGGTCATGGCCGTCGCGACCGTCGGCGGCCCGCTGCTCGGCGGCCTCATCGTCGACGTGTCGTGGCTCGGCTGGCGCTGGTGCTTCTGGGTCGCCGTGCCGATCGCCGCCATCGCGTTCGTCGTCCTCCAGGCCACCTTGAAGCTGGAGACCGTGCGCCGGGAGAACGTGAAGATCGACTACCTGGGCGCCGCGCTGATCGCCGCGGGCGTGAGCGTGCTGCTGATCTGGGTGTCGTTCGTCGGCAACTCGTTCGACTGGATCTCGTGGCAGAGCGGCGCGATGGTCGCGGCCGGCCTCGTGTTGCTGGGTGCGGCTGTTGCCGTGGAGACGCGCGTCGCCGAACCCGTCGTGCCGTTGCACATCGTCGTCCAGCGCACCCCGGCGCTGGCGATCATCGCCTCGCTCTCGGTGGGCATGGCGATGTTCGGTGGCGCGGTGTTCCTCGGCCAGTACTTCCAGATCGGCCGCGGCTACTCCCCCACCGAGGCCGGGTTGCTGACGATCCCGCTGATGGCGGGTGTGCTGGTGTCGTCGACCGTGTCCGGCCGGATGATCAGCCGCACGGGCCGCATCAAGCCGTACATCGTGGCCGGCACGATCATCTTGGTGCTCGGGTTCCTCGGGCTCGGGTTCGTCGACCACGCCACGGCGCTCTGGATCGTCGGCATCGCGATGGCCGTGGTCGGCATCGGTGTCGGCATGACGATGCAGAACCTGGTGCTGGCGGTGCAGAACAGCGTGCCGTTGAGCGAGCTCGGTGCCGCTTCGGCGACCGTGACGTTCTTCCGTTCGCTGGGCGGCACGATCGGCGTGTCGGTGCTGGGCGCCGTGCTGGCCAACCGGGTCACCGCGGATCTGTCGGCCGCGTTGCACGTGCCGGCCGGGCAGTCGACCGGCAGCACGAGCGCGCTGAACCTCTCGGCGTTGCCGCCTCAGGTGCAGACCGTCGTGCACACGGTGTACGGCGACGCCACGGCGCACATCTTCCTGATCTCGGCCGCGGTCGGGGTCGTCGGGATCATCGCGGCGCTGCTGCTCAAGCCGATCACGTTGCGGACGACGATCGACCTCGAGAAGAAGGAAGCAGACTCAGCGGTCGCTCGCTGATCTCTGGAGGGGGAAACCCAATGAGCGCCGGTGCCTTCAGGTCCAACGCCTTCGAGTCCACAGTGGACGACTTCGGTCCCGCTCCCCTGCCGTCCGCCCGCACCGTCCTGGTCGGGCTGGACGGCTCGGACACCGCGATGCGGGCCGCCGCGTCGGCGTTCGGGTTCGCCCGGCGGCAGGGGGCCCGGCTGGTGGTCACGTTCGTGGCCTGCCACTCGTCCTTGGCGGCTTTGAGTCCGGCGGTGGCCTCGGTGTTCGAGCACGAAGCCGCGGCTACGTTGTACGCGGAGTTGCGGGATCAGGTCCGGTCGTTCGCCGAGGAGCTGGACGTGCCCGTCACGTTCGTGAAGGCGTTCGGGGATCCGTACACGGTGCTGCGGGAGTCGGCCGACCAGTGTCAGGCGGACATGGTGGTGGTCGGGGCTTCGCAGCAGGCCGGGCACCGGTTCGCCGGGTCGGTGGCCACTCGGCTGATCCGGTCCGGGCACTGGCCGGTGCTCGTGGTGCCGTGATGCCCTGGGGTCCTGTTCCAGCGGGGTTGGTCACGTCCCACACTTCGGCCGGCGGTTGCGAGGGTGGGCGCGCGGGTCGTGACGAAAGACCTGGGGGGTTGCGATTGGGGCTTGACCTTGAGCCTCTGGCGGGATGCGTTCGCGGCCTCTAAAGCCGGGGTTGAAAGCGCCCCGGCCGGACCGAACAGGTTGGCATCCCGCCCCCTCAAGGTAAAGCCCCAATCGCCTTGAGGGGCGTAACCGGCTCTGTGGCGGGCATCAGCCCGTTCGGGCTCGCCTGCGGCATCGCGTGCCAGGTTTCGTAGGTGGTTGGCTTTGCGTTGACGGCTGTCCGGTTGGCACCGCGCGCCGGACCATGCGGGTGGTCACCTTGCGATGGCGATCACGGCTGGCACCATCGCTCCTCCGCCTCACCCACTCCTCGCCTTCTCCCAGCACACCCCCAGCGCACCGCCCGGCTCGTCGTCACGAGCCGGGCGGACGTGCGTTCGGGGGCAGGTCGCGTTACCCGAAGAGACGGCATACCTCGGAGGACCTTGGCTCGGATCGGACAGGTTCGTGGCCGATTGGCCACGAACCGTTGCCATAGGTCGGAGGGCTGTTACGGTGCGTACGGGCGCAGGGATTTCTAAACTTAATTTAGTATTTATTCTTGACGCGATCGAGTGACCCACGCATGCTGTGGCCACTCGACGACGAGAGGTACGGGTATGCCGAGAACCCTGCTGTCCGCGGCCACCATCGCGTTGGCGTTGGTGGCGCCCACGGCGGTCGCCGCCGCTCCTGCTGCCACGTCCGCCCCCGTTGAGCACGCGGGCGTTGACCAAGGGGCGCCCACCTACTACGACTCCGGCGTTGCGCGCACGCCGTACATGGGCTGGAACTCCTACTTCGCCGTTGGCGCGGCGTCGGAGGAGAAGGTGCTCGGGGTGGCTGACCACCTCGTGAGCAGTGGCCTGGCGAAGGCCGGTTACGACATCGTGTGGATCGACGGCGGGTGGAACGCCAGCCCGCCCAGGGACGGCAAGGGTTCGCTGGTGCCTGATCCGGCGCGGTTCCCGTCCGGGTTCACCAAGCTCGTGGACACGTTGCACGCCAAGGGGTTGAAGGCGGGCATCTACACGGACGCGGGGGCCTGGGACGGCAAGAACTGCGCCGCCGGCAGTGGTGGTGGGTACTACGAGGCCGACGCCAAGCAGTTCGCCGGGTGGAAGTTCGACGCCATCAAGATCGACTTCCTGTGCGGCATCGCGCAGAACATGGACCCGGCCGTCGCCTTCACGCAGTTCTCCGCCGCCGTGCAGAAGGCCGGGCGGAAGATGATCCTCAACCTGTGCAACCCCGTCACCGACGAGTGGGGTGTGCCGCACCGGTGGGACCAGACGGCTTATGTGGCCTACACGTACGGGCCGCGGGTTGGTGACTCGTGGCGGACGAGCACCGACGTCGCGTTCGGCACGCCGTACGAAGGTATTTGGCGTGACGTGCTGCGCAACATGGATCGCAACCTCTACCGGCCCGGCGCGCAGGGGCCCGGTCACTACAACGACCCCGACTACCTGATCCCGATGCGCAAGACGGAGCAGGGGACGTACGAGCTCAACGAGGAGGAGTCGACCTCGCAGCTCGTCATGTGGTCGGTGATGGCCTCGCCGCTCATCATCGGGTCGGACCCGCGCACGCTGCCGCAGTCGATGATCGACACGCTGAAGAACCCCGAGATCATCGCGGTGAACCAGGACCCGCTGGCCGTCCAGGGCGTCCGGGTGGCGGGCTCGAACAACGTCGACGTGTACAGCAAGGTGTTGCAGGGCAAGGGCGAGCGGGCCGTCGCGGTGCTGAACCGCAACGACCAGCCGGCCGAGTTCACGGTCAACGTCGCCGACACCGGCCTCAAGGGCACGGTCAGTGTGCGGGACCTGCGGGCGCGGGCGGACAAGGGCACGACGACCGACAAGATCACCGTCACGGTTCCCGCGCACGGCACCGCGTTCCTCAAGCTGCGCGGCGAGACCGCGGTGCCCGGCACCGACGTCGGCGGCGAGACCTCGGCCAGCCCGGCGCTCGTCCGATGGGACGACCGGACGATGGCGACGTTCGCGCGGGACAAGTCCGGCCGCCTCACGCAGCGGTCGATGGTCAACGGCGAGTGGCGCAACTGGGTCGTGCTCGGCGGTCCCAAGAACGGCCAGATCCTCGGCCAGCCGAGTGCGTTCGCGAGCCCGAACGGGCGGATCGACCTCTTCGTGCGCGGCACGGACAACGTCGCGTACCAACGGACCTTCGCGAACAACAAGTGGGGCAACTGGTCCTCGCTCGGCGGCAGCCTGACCGACTCGGTGTCGGTGGCGTTCACGAGCCCGGACAGCTGGAGCCTCTTCGGCCGCGGCGCCGACGGTCGCGTGTGGACGCGCGACAAGGGCAACGCCACCTGGACGTCGGTCGGCTCCCCCGGCAACCAGCAGATCTACGGCAGGCCCTCTGCCGCGACGGTGTCCGCCGGCACGTTCGTCACGGTCCGGCTGCAGGACGACTCCGCCTGGTACCGCAGGCGCACCGCGAACGGCTGGTCCGCGTGGACCTCGCTGGGCGGCGTGATCAGCGGCAGCCCGACGGCCGTCGCGAACGGCGACCGGGTCAACGTGTTCGTGCGCGGCAGCGACTACACGCTGTGGCAGCAGGACCTCGTCGGCGGCGCGGGCACCTGGTGGTTCAAGCGCGACCAGTTCGTGAGCAACGCGCTCACCGGCGCGGTCGGCGCGGCCGCGGGTGACGGCGGCACGACCTGGGTCGCGGTGCGCGGACCGGACAACGCGGTGCACGTGTCGAACCTGACCGCACCCTGACCAGGCCCTTTGCCAGGAGTCACCCGATGAACCTCCCCGGAGCTCAAAGATGACCTCACGCCGCACGTTCCTCAAAGCCACCGGCGCCCTCGGCCTGGGTGCGATGGTCCTGCCTACCTTCACCTCGCACGCCGAGCCGTACCGGCCGGGCGGCAACCCGCTCACCGCCGACCCGACCACGCTCTGGTACCCCGCTCCCGCCGACGAGGCGAAGATCATCGAGCAGGGTCTGCCGATCGGCAACGGGCGCCTCGGCGCGCTCGTCGGCGGTGGCGTCGAGAAGGACTTCCTGTACCTGACCGACGTCACGCTGTGGACCGGCGAGCTGAACGACGCCCTCGAAGGCGACGGCCAGCTGCCGTACGACCCGACGCACTTCGGCACGTTCTCCATGCTGGCCAAGCTCTACGTGAACGTCCCCGGCCACGCGGGCGCCACGAACTACCGCCGCGAACTGGACCTGAGCAACGGCCTCGTCACCACGAAGTACACCCACGGCGGCAAGCAGTACCGCCGCGAGATCTACTCGAGCCACCCGGACGACGTGGTGATCGTCCGGCTGGTCGGCCCGAACCAGACCGGCACGATCGACCTCGTCGGCGCGCACGGCGAACCGGCCGTCGGCGACGCCCCGCACACCGCGGCCGTCTTCACCGGCTCGTTCGCGAACAAGCTGGCGTACGCGGGTGTCGTCACGGCGTTCAGTCCTGACGGGACGGTCAAGGTGGACGGCGCGAAGCTGTCGTTCACCGGCTGCTCCGACCTGGTGATCGTGTTCTCCGGCGGCACGAACTACGTCCCGGACCACAGCGTCGGGTTCATGGACCCGCTGATGGAACCGGCGAAGCTCGCGCTGGAGAAGGCCAGGGTGCGCGCCAAGGCCGACGCCCTGCTGCGCACGCACGTCGCCGACTACCGCAAGAAGTACGACCGGCAGCGCGTCGACCTCGGCCGCTCCACCGACGCCCAGCGCGCCATGGACACCTGGACCCGCTTGCAGGCCAGGGCGTCGAGCAACGCGCCGGACCCGGAGCTGGAGGCGAGCTACCTCCAGTTCGGCCGCTACCTCGCCATCACGGCGTCGCGCGACAACCTGCCGATCAACCTGCAGGGTCTGTGGCTGTCGAACAACAACCCGGACTGGTACAGCGACTACCACACCGACATCAACATCCAGATGAACTACTGGCTCGCGGACCGGGCCGCGCTGTCGGACACGTTCGAGGCGCTGGCGGACTACTGCGTCTCCCAGCTGCCAGCGTGGACCAACACGACGCAGGCGGTGTACCAGGACGAGCGCAACCGGTTCCGCAACACCAACAACCGCGTGGCCGGGTGGGCGATCGCCTTCTCCACCAACATCTACGGCGGCAGCGGCTGGTGGTGGCACCCCGGCGGCAACGCGTGGCTGTGCATGTCGTTGTACGAGCACTACGAGTACACGCTCGACCGCGATTACCTGGCCAAGATCTACCCGTTGCTCAAGGGCGCCTGCGAGTTCTGGGAGGCCCGGCTCGTCGAGACCCCGCAGGGCCTCGTCGACGACCACGACTGGTCACCCGAGCACGGCCCGCAGGACACCCGAGGCAACACCTACAACCAGGAGCTGGTGCACCACCTCTTCGGCACGTACCGCACCGCGACCGACGTGCTGCGCCGCGACCAGGCGTACGGCCGGAAGATGTCGGCGTTGCGGGACAAGCTGTACCTGCCGGTCGTCAGCCCGAAGACCGGCATGTTGCAGGAGTGGATGTCGCCCGACGACCTCGGCGAGACCACCCACCGGCACCTGTCTCCGCTGGTCGGCTTCTTCCCCGGTGACCGCATCAACCGCGACGACTCCCCCAAGGCGATCCTCGACGGCGTGAAGCAGCACCTGATCACGCGCGGCATGGAGAGCTTCGGCTGGGGACTCGCGTGGCGCGCGGCCTGCTGGGCGCGGCTGAAGGACGCCGACCGCTCGTACGAGCTGATCCAGAAGGTCATCCGGCCTTCGATCGACTACGCGAACGGCACGGCGCCGAACTTCTTCGACATGTACAGCTTCGGCGACCGTTCGATCTTCCAGATCGACGCGAACCTGGGCGCTCCGGCCGCCATGCTGGAGATGCTGCTGTACGGCCGTCCCGGCGTGATCGAACTGCTGCCCGCGCTGCCGAAGGCGTGGAAGACCGGTTCGGTGACCGGGATCGGCGCGCGCGGCGGCTTCACCGTCGACCTGACGTGGAAGGACAGCAAGGTCACCAGCGTGACCGTGCGCAGCGTCGGTGGCACGGAGACCGAGGTCCGCTTCGGCACCTGGAAGAAGAAGGTCAAGCTGAACAAGGGTCAGTCGGTGACGTTGCGCCCCTGATCTCACGGCGGTGTGTGGTCATCGGCCGTTGCGCTCGGCCGATGACCCCACGCATCAGGTGACGCGGAAGACCGGCCAGCCGATCTCGGTCCGCCACGCGGCGGGATCGCCCGAGTCACGCGGGCCGACGGCGTAGACCTCCCGCACCGGCCCGGCCACCGACATCGCGTTCTCCACCACCCAGGTCCCGAGTTGGCCGTAGGTGACCTCGACGCCGTCGTGCTCGCCGACGTGAGTCGTGACGGCCAGTTCCGCGGCCGGGAGGACCACGGGGTGCACGCGTCCGGTGCGAGGTGGCGCGGCGGTCGGCAGGTAGAGGAGCGCGTGACCGCGCTCCTCCTCGAACAGGGCGTTGTCGTAGCAGCCGCCCGGTGGTCCGGTCGCGGCATCGCCGACGGCCGCCTCCAGTTCGGCCATCGCGCCCGCGAACCAGGCCTCGACGTCGCCCCCGTCGACCACGGCCTCCACCGCCGCGACCGTCCGGGCGGGCTCCGCGCGCAGCTCGACGTCGATCGGTGCGGGGTCGGGCCGGAGCAGGCGGCGCAGCGACACGACCGCGGCCCGCGTGCGGTCGAGCACGCCTTCGAGGCGTTGCAGGTGGTCCGCGACCAGGGCCGCCCGGACGCCGGGGTCGGGGGTCCGCAGGATCCGCTGGACGTCGCTCAGGGGGACGTCGAGTTCGCGGAGCCGGTGGATGACCTGCGCGGCCGGGATCTGGTCGAGGCCGTAGTAGCGGTACCCGGTGCTCTCGTCCACGACGGCGGGTTCCAGCAGGGCGGCCTCGTGGTACCGGCGCAACGTCCGCACGCTCAGGTGGGTCAGCCGCGAGAACTCCCCGATGGTCAGCATCCCGCCATTGTGGACTCTCCCCCTGGGAGAGGGTCCACGGCTTGACCCTCCCGCGCGGCGAGGCCGCACGGTGTGCTCATGACACAGCACACCGATCTCCCGTCCGAGCTGCTCCCGGCCACCGTGCGCGGGTTCCTCGCCGCCCACGTCGTCCGCGACGCCGGCACCGCGTCGTCGTTCCTCACCGAGGACGTGGTGATCGTCGACCAGGACGAGACCTTCCGCGGCCGCGAGGAGGTCCACGCGTTCCTGCGGGACGCCGGGTCCGAGTTCGAGTACACGACCGAGCAGATCGGCGCCCGCCGCGTCGACGACGCCCACTGGGTGGTGACCCTGCGGCTCGAGGGCACCTTCCCGGGCGGCGTCGCCGAGCTCGACTACCGGTTCGCGGTGCGGAACGACCTCGTCGCCGAACTCGTCATCGCCAACCACCCGGCCTGACCGCGCCGATCATCAACGGAGACAAGAGAAATGCGTAGTTCGGATCGCGATCGTCTCGACGGTCGCCGGGCACTGGTCACGGGCGGATCGAAGGGCTCGGGCAAGGCCGTGGCGGAGAGGCTGCGGGAGATGGGGGCCGACGTGTACGTGACGGCGCGAACCATGCCCGACGGGTACGAGCACCCCGACCGGTTCATCGCGGCGGACACGACGACGGTCGAGGGCACCGACGCGGTGGCCGCCCGCATCGCCGAGGCCGGCGGGCTCGACGTCCTGGTGCACGTCGTCGGAGGCGCGTCGACGCCGGCCGGTGGGTTCGCGGTCATCACCGATGACCAGTGGCTCACCGAACTGCACCTCAACTTCCTGGGAGCGGTGCGGCTCGACCGGGCCCTGCTCCCGGCGATGATCGAGTCCGGGTCGGGCGTGGTGCTGCACTTCACCTCGATCCAGCGCGAACTGCCCCAGTACGACGCCTCCCTGGCGTACGCGGCGGCCAAAGCCGCTCTGCGCACGTACAGCAAGGGACTCGCCAACGAGCTCGCGCCGCGCGGCGTGCGGGTCAACGCGATCAGCCCCGGCGGGATCGAGACCGAGGCCTACGAACGGTTCGTGGACCGGATCGCCGAGGGCAACGGACTCACCCGTGAAGCTGCCAAGCAGACGATCTTCGACTCGCTCGGCGGGGTACCGCTGGGTCGGTTCGCGCACACCGAGGAGATCGCGGACCTGGTCGGCTTCCTGGCCTCGGACCGCGCCTCGGCGATCGTGGGCGCCGAGTACGTGATCGACGGCGGCACCGTTCCGACGGTGTGAGCGAGGAGAACACCAGCTGGCAGGCGGGCCGTCTCCCGGCCGAACTAGGATCGGCAGGTGACCACCACCGCGGCCGAAGTCGTCCTGACGAACCCGGCCATCGCCGTCGCGCAACGAGCGTTCGCGGGGACCGTCGCCGCCGCGCTGGCCGTCGGCATGGTCGCGCTCGCCTTCTCGGACGAGCCGTGGTGGGCGATCGTCCTCTGGGAACTGGCCCTGCTCGGCGGCGTGTCGGTCATGTACGCGGTCTGGTCGTCGGCCGGCAGGTCCGCCGCCAGGACCACGGCCCTGCACGCCAAGGGAACCACCGCCACCGCCGAGGTCGTCAGCAGCACCAAGGACTTCGACGGCGAGTCCGTCACGCACGACCTCACGCTGTGGATTCCGCTGGAGGACAGCGGATTCGAGGTACGCCACCAGTGCACCAGCTACCGCGACCAAAAGCACCTCCCGGTGCTGGTCGACCCGAGCGACCGCACCTGGGCCGTCGTGCACTAGACAGCGGCCGTGGAGTCCCGCACCACCAACGTCGTCGCCAGTTCGATGTGCAACGCCTCGGGCCGGTGGCCGTCCAGCACGCGCATGAGCTGCGTGACGGCGATGCTTCCCATCTCCTGCAACGGTTGCCGCACGGTCGTGAGGCGCGGGTTGGTCGCCTCGGCCAGGTCGATGTCGTCGAATCCGGCCACCGACAGGTCCTCCGGCACCCGCAGGCCGTACTCGCGCGCGGCCTGCAGGGTGCCCACGGCGACCTTGTCGTTGAAGCACACGACCGCGGTCGGCCGCGGTTCCAGTGCCAGGAGCTCGGAAGCCGCCGCCTTGCCGTGCGCGGTCGTGGGTTCCACGTGCCGCAGCCGGTCCGGGGACAGCAGCACACCGGCCTGAGCCAGCGAGGCGCGGTGGCCGGCCAGGCGGGCGTCGCCGGCGAGCCACTCCTCCGGGCCCGCGATCACGGCGATGTCGCGGTGCCCGAGGGCGATGAGGTGGTCGGCGACGGCTCGGGCGCCCGCGAAGTGCGCGGCGGACACCGAGGCGATGTCGGGCAGCGGCAGGATGCGCGGGTCGACCACGACGAACGGGTAGTCCGCGCGGGTCAGCGCCAGCAGTTCGGCGCCCTCCTCGGGCGGCAGGATCAGGATCGCCGCGTCCACGTCGTCCATGTCCGGCAGCGCGCGCAACGCGGCGGAGCCCTGGCCTGACTCCCCCGCGTCCAGCAGCATGCGCAGGCCGTGCAGTTTCAGCGTTTCGGCGATCGACGAGACGATCAGGCCGAAGTAGTCGGTGAGGACGTACGGGCAGCGGACGTAGACCGTGCGCGTGCGCTGTTCGGGAACGACTCGCTTGCGGCGTTCCACGGCCTGCAGGACCAGGTCACGGGTGCGCTGGGCGACGTTGACGTGATCGTTCAGCACGCGGGAGACGGTCGCGATCGAGACACCGGTCTCCGCCGCGATGTCCCGCAGGCTCGCGCGTTGTTTCACGTTCTCGATCTTGCGTTCCACCAGGTCACTGTACCGGAACTCGTCCAGGCCATTGACGATCGGCACACCCCGGTGTTTCATCCTGAAACACCACTGTTTCACAGTGATCTAGACGTGTTACACGCCGCCGTTAGGACGTCAATGAGAACAACCGCGATCGTCGCCCTGGTAGTCGGGCTCACCGCCGTGCCGGCCGCCGAGGCCTCCAGTGCCCCACAGGTCCGCGTCTGGGTCACCACCCCGGACCGGGCGGAACTGATGCACGAACGCCCCCGTGTCACGTTCGGCACCAGCGAGTCGGCGCACCCGACGATCGTGGTCGACCCCGACCGCCGCTACCAGGAGATCGACGGCTTCGGCGCGTCCATCACCGACTCGTCCGCCGAGGTCCTCGCGGGCCTGCCCCCTGCCGCCCGCGCCGAGACCATGCGCAAGCTGTTCGACCCGAAGGACGGGATCGGCGTCAGCTTCCTGCGCCAGCCCGTCGGCTCGTCCGACTTCACGGCGGCCAAGGAGCACTACACCTACGACGACGTGCCCGCCGGGCAGACGGACTTCCCGCTCCGGCACTTCAGCATCCGTCACGACGAGGCGAAGATCCTTCCGTTGCTGCGCGAGGCGAAGCGCCTCAACCCGCGGCTGAAGATCATGGCCACGCCGTGGAGCCCGCCCGCGTGGATGAAGGACAACGACTCGCTGGTCGGCGGCAAGCTCAAGGACGACCCGAAGATCTACGACGCGTACGCGCGCTACCTCGTGAAGTTCGTGCAGGCGTACGCGAAGGCGGGCGTACCGGTCGACTTCCTGTCCGTGCAGAACGAGCCGCAGAACCGCAAGCCCGACGCCTACCCCGGCACCGACATGGGCGTCGCGGCGCAGGTCGAGGTGATCACCGCACTCGGCCCGAAGCTCAAGCTCGCCAGCCCGCGCACCAAGATCCTCGGCTTCGACCACAACTGGGCCACGCACCCCAACGACGGCACGGCGGAAGCCGACTACCCGTACCAGGTCCTGCGGTCCAAGGCCGCGAAGTGGGTCGCGGGCACCGCGTACCACTGCTACTACGGCGACCCGAGCGCGCAGACCGCGTTGCACAACGCCTTCCCGGACAAGGGCATCTGGTTCACCGAGTGCTCGGGTTCCAAGGGCGCGGCCGACCCGCCCGAGAAGGTCTTCAGCGACACGCTGCGCTGGCACGCCCGCAACGTCGTGCTCGGCACCACCCGCAACTGGGCCAAGAGCGCCGTCAACTGGAACATCGCGCTCGACAGCACCGGCGGCCCGCACCTGGGCGGCTGCGCCACCTGCACCGGCCTCGTCACCGTGCAGCCGGACGGCTCGGTCGTCACCGACGCCGAGTACTACACGATCGGCCACCTGTCGAAGTTCGTGAAGCCGGGCGCGCGCCGCATCCACAGCACGTCGTTCGGCACCACCGGCTGGAACGGCCAGATCATGGACGCCGCGTTCCGCAACCCCGACGGCTCCACGGCGCTCGTGGTGCACAACCAGCACGACGACCCGCGGTCGTTCGCGGTCAACGTCGGCGACCGCACGTTCGAGTACACCCTGCCCGGCGGCGCGCTGGCGACGTTCACCTGGACCACGCAGCACAAGAGCAGGCTCGACGCCGTGTCGCTGGCCGGCGCCACCGCCACCCCGGACGGCGCGGCGGCGATCGACGACGACGCCTCGACCCGCTGGTCCAACAACGGGGCCCAGGCTCCCGGCCAGTTCCTCCAGGTCGATCTGGGGCGCCGCAAGGACTTCCGCCGCGTCGCGGTCGACTCCGGCGGCAACCTCGGCGACTACGCCCGCAGCTGGGAGCTCTCGGTCAGCGACAACGGCACCAGCTGGCGCAGGATCGCGTCCGGTGAGGGTGTCGGCCAGCTGACCACCGTCGACGTCCGCCGCACGAGCGCGCGCTACGTCCGCATCACGTCCACCGGTGCCGCGAGCAACTGGTGGAGCATCGCCGATTTCCGGCTTTACAACTGAATAAACGCTATCGGGCGCTTACACCCCTGCAAGGAGCGCTATGTCAATGATGACGAAACGTTGGCGCGGCATCGCGATCGCGGCAACCGTGGTGACGGTGGGAAGCACGCTGGTGTCCTCCCCCGCCGCCACGGCGGCCACCAACGCGGGTGTCTGGCTGACGACCGGTGACCGCTCCGCCCAGCTGACCCGGCAGGCGGACGTCACGTTCGGCTCGGGCGGTTCCGGATCGACGATCACGGTGAACCCGAACTCCACCTTCCAGTCCATGGTGGGCTTCGGCGCGTCGTTCACCGACGCGGCGGCGTGGAACATCTTCAACTCGCCGCGCCGCAACGAGATCATGAACAACCTGTTCAACACGGGAAGCGGCATCGGGCTGAGCTTCGTCCGCCAGCCGATCGGCGCGTCGGACTTCTCGCGCAACTTCTACACCTACAACGACGGCGCGGCGGACCCGTCGCTGTCGCGGTTCTCCATCGACCACGACCGCGCGTACATCCTGCCGTTGCTGCAGCAGGCCAAGCAGCTCAACCCGCAGGTCGCCTTCATGGCGACCCCGTGGAGCGCGCCGGCGTGGATGAAGAACAACAACAGCCTCATCCAGGGCCAGCTGAACGACAGCCGCATCGGGGTCTACGCCGACTACCTGGTCAAGTTCGCCCAGGCGTATAAGGCCGCCGGCATCCCGATCGACTACCTGTCCGTGCAGAACGAGCCGAACTTCGAACCGCCGGGCTACCCCGGCATGAGGATGTCGGCGCAGCAGCAGGTCAACGTCATCAACACCCTGGTGCCGAAGCTGCGCGCGGCCGGTGAGCAGGCCCGCCTGCTCGGCTACGACCACAACTGGGACGACACGAACTACCCGCAGACCGTCAACAACGGCGCGGGCAACAACGTGATCGGCTCGGCGTGGCACTGCTACGGCGGCAACCCGAGCGGCCAGTCGGTCGTGAAGCAGAACCAGCCCGGCAAGGACATCTTCTTCACCGAGTGCTCCGGCACGAAGTCGGCCAACGACGCGGCGACGTTCCGCGACACGCTGCGCTGGCAGGGCATCAACCTGGCGATCGGCGCGACCCGCAACCACGCGCGCAGCGTCGCGATCTGGAACATGGCCCTCGACCAGAACAACGGACCGGTGATCGGCAGCTGCACCAACTGCACGGGCGTCGTCACCACCGCGGGCGGCAACGTCACGTACAACGCCGAGTACTACGTGCTCGGGCACCTGTCGAAGTTCGTGAAGCCCGGCGCGGTCCGCATCGACTCGACCGGCTACGGCGAGGGCGGCATCCAGAACGTCGCCTTCCGCAACCCGGACGGCCAGATCGTGCTCGTCGCGCTGAACTCGGGCGGCCAGCAGAACTTCCGCGTCCAGTACAACGGCCAGACGTTCGGCTACAACATGCCCGCGGGCGCGATGGCGACGTTCACGTGGCCCGGCACGCTCGACCCGGGTCAGCCGCCGACGGGCCGCACCGGCGCGATCACCGGTCTGGGCGGCAAGTGCCTCGACGTGACGAACGGCTCGACCACCAACGGCAACCTGCCGCAGATCTGGGACTGCTTCAGCGGCCCGAACCAGACGTGGACCCTGTCCTCGGACGGCACGGTGCGCGGCCTGGGCAAGTGCCTCGACGTGACCGGCAACGGCACGGCGAACGGCGCGGCGGTGCAGCTGTGGGACTGCTTCGGCGGCACGAACCAGAGGTGGACGGCGTCCGGCGGCACGTTGGTGAACGTCGGCAGCAACAAGTGTCTCGACGTGATCGGCAACAACAACGCCAACGGCGCGAAGTTGCAGATCTGGGACTGCACGGGCGGGGCCAACCAGCGGTGGACCGTGCCCGCGTAGGTGGATAGACGAAAGGCCCGGTGTCCGAAGACGGCGGACACCGGGCCTTTCTGCTGTCCCGCGACGGGGACGACGCTCTTCGGTTTGTCCCGGAACTAGTGCCGCGTCAGTCAGCCTTTGCCCCGTATTCGGTGTTCAGACGGTCGCATCGTGGTGCCGGCCCCACATCCCTGTACTGGGCGTACCGGGATGTGGGGCCGGTGCGGCGAGGCGACCTGCTGAACACCGAAGACGCGGTGAAGGTTGGCTGACGCGGCACTAGGACGAGGAAGTCCTCGGCTCCGGGAGGAGCGCGGCGAAGTCGCGGTTCGACCGCTTGTCGCCGTGCAGCACTTCCCTCACCCAGCTCACCACTGAGGCGGGCGCGGGGTGCAGGCCCTCCAGCCGGGCCACCTCCACGAGCTCCCCCAGGCGGTTCTCGATCGCGATCGACCAGCCCGCGCTCTCCTTCCACACCAGCGCCACGTAGTGGTCGGGGTGCTCGGCGAGGCGGCCTTCGAGCGCGATGTACGCGCCGGGCAGCGGCGTGAGCTCGAAGCACGAGCTGTCACCGCGCAGGCCGAGCCCGGTGACCACCTCGCGGACGTACCGGCGGAGCTGCCGCGCCGCCGAGTCGTCGAAGTCGATGTCGAAGCCGAAGTCAATGGTCATGCCGCGGTCCATGCCGGGCGGATACCCGTACGGGGTGTCCAGGAAACGTGATGCAGGACATCCGTACGGGTATCCGATCAGTCACCCGCCGTAGGGGTTCGCGGCCTTCTTCGTGGCGTAGGTCAGCATCGGCTTGACCTTGGCCCAGTGGCCGTCCTGGCACGAGTACGCGGGCAGGAACCCGGTGCACTCGCCCTCCCAGTTGCCGATCTCCCACGTGTAGTGGGGAACGCCGAGCTCGCCGTACACCCAGTCGTCGATCGAGCCGCCCGCGGTGTAGAGCAGCTCCCCCGGCTGGCCGTACTGCCAGTCGGGCCCGGCGAGCTGCGCCATGTCCTTCGCCATCGCGCGCAGCGGTCCGTCGTTCGGCGACGGCGTGGTGGTGTAGCCCCACGGCAGCAGCACGACGTTGAGCGCGGCGTGCATGGTGACGACCATGCCGCGGGTCTTCGGGTCCGCCGGGTCGGTCAGGGCGGGGCCGCGGGTGTCCGGGAAGAGCGACCGCATGAGCTTCTCGAGCGCCCTGGTCTCGACCTCGGAGTCCGGCTTCGGCCCGCGGTAGACCTGGTGGCACGGGTCGGCCGACGTGCCGTTGTCACCCCACTGCGCGTCGAAGTTCCGGTTGACGTCGATGCCGATCTGGGCGCCGGGGTCCTGCGTGGTCGGGCACTCCTTCGGGCCGTTGGTGTAGTTGGCGTTCTTGCGCTGGAGCTTGGGCGAGTCGCCGCCGGACTGCACGATCTGGACGCCGTCCGGGTTGGCGATCGGGATGACCCAGACCTCGGTGGTGTCGAGCAGCGAGGTGACCTCGGAGTCCTTGCCGTAGCCCTGGGTCAGGTGGTCGATCCAGCGCCACGCCATGTCGCCGGTGGTGATCTCGCGGGCGTGGATCTGGCCCGAGACGACCATGCGCGGCTTGCGGGAGTTCGGCGCGAGCTTGCAGTCGCCCGGACGCCACTTGGTGAGGCAGACGGCCTTGAGGTCGTACCCGCCGGCGCCCTGGGTCTTGCGCCACGAGTCGCCGTAGTCGACGACCTTGGCGAGGCCCGCGTACTTGAACGCCACCTGGTCGAGGTGGGCGTAGTGCGCCTTGACCGTGCGGTAGCCGCCGTAGTACGTCTCGGTGACGCCGTGGCCCTGGGTCTTCTGGTCCGCCGACGGCGGGGCCATGACCGACTCGACCTTGCCGGTGAACCCGGCGGCGGCGAGGTCGGTGTGCGTGGTCTTCGACCCGAGCACGAACAGGTCGTCGCCGTCACGTTGTTCGAGGACGTCGAACCCGCGGGCCAGCAGGTCCTGCGCCTTCTGCCCCAGCGGCGCGGGGACGCGGTAGACGTAGGTGGCGCCTTCCTGCGCCACCGGCTGCTCCGGTGGCGCCGCCACCGACGTGCCCATCAGGAAAGCCGCGCTGGCGGCGCCCGCCAGCGCGAGGCTCAGCCTCTTCATTCCGGTGAAACCCCCTGTGACTCCATCAGGCGCGCCACCAGTCCGCCCTGGTGGGCTCGCGGAACGCGTTGGTCCCGCAGTGCACCTCTCCCGCACCGGCGTGCAGGAAGTCCCAATCCTCCACCCACTTGATCTTGACCGCAGTGTGCGCGAGCGCCTGTTCGGTCTTCGCCTTGAACAGGTCGACGCCGTTGACGCGCGGTCCGTGGGGGTCCGGGGCGCCGAAGACGCCGCCGCCGAGCGAGATGCCGTTGGGGATGCCCGCCGAGTGCGCGACGAACACCGCTTCCGGTGCCTGGCCCCGGCGCATCCGTTCGCCCAGGCCGGTGAGCTGCTCGCGGGTGATCCGCCCGGACGCGGTGAGCTCGCCGGCGGCCGCGGCGAGCTGCGGCCAGCGGAACTCCTGGAACAGCACGGGAACCCTGATCAGCTCGCGGTCGGTCAGGCCGGTCTCCCTGGTGAGCACGGCGAGCTGGGTGTCGATGTGCTGCGCCGCGGTCTCGTTGCGCCGCAGGAACTCCTGGTCGGCCAGCGCCTGGTCGATCGTGGGCTTGTCCTGCTCGCTGGTGCCCTCGAACAGGACCGCGCCGCCGTGACCGTCCTTTGTGGCCTTACGCATGACGTCGAGGGCCAGCCTCGGGTCGGCGACCATCAGCGTCCAGCCGCGGGCGTTGCGGGCGGGGACGGCGTGCACGGTCTCGTCGGAGTGGCCGACGGCGAGCCAGGACGTGTCGATGACGACCGGGTCCGCGTACTGCGAGCCGATCATCCTGGCGAACGACGGGTCGGGCATGCGTCCGGCCGTGCTGCCGAAGAGCGGCCTGCCCAGTTCGTGGCCCCGGTACGGCGGCAGACTCTCGTAGTTGCCGGTGGAGTTGAGGCTGTCGTCGACGGCTTCGGTGCGGTCAGGGGTGTACTGCTGCACGACGCCGACGTCCGGGCCGCGCAGGGCGCTGAACACGACGCGTCCGGCCGCTCGGAGGGCAGGCGGGTAGTAGACGCCTTCGAACTCCACGCCCGGCCGGTAGTTGGCGCTGCGCAACAGCACGCGCATGACCTGCGGTTTTCCGTTCGGGCCCGGCATGGACGCCGTGGTGGGCTCGAAGATGTCCTGGAACCAGCGGTCGTCGTTGCCGACGATCTGGAGGGTCTCGTCCGGCAGCCTGGCGGCCTTCATCGCGGCTTTGAGGCCGGCGAGGAACTCGGGGTAGCCCGCGTCGTAGCCCGGCGTGATCGGCTTGGAGGTGACGACCTTGCTCGGCGCCTTCAGGTCGTTCTGCATGATCAGCGGGGCGACGCGGAGCCGCACCGAGTCGGTGCCGCCGGCCTTCAGCGTCACGGTCACGGTGCCGTCCCACACGGCCCTGTCGCGGATGACGTCCTTGCCCTCCAGGCCGAGCTTGACACCCTTGCGCAGTTCGGCGGCGGTGAGCGTGCCCTTGTCGTTCAGGGACGTCCAGGTGCCGTTGCGTTCGACCCACAGGCGGGCGTAGCGGCCCTGGTCCGCGCCGATCTCCACCGTGCCGTCGGCCTGGGTCGTGCGCGGCATCGTGCGCAGTGGCGCGAAGTCCTGGGCGTCCTGCGGGCCGTTGAGCACGTCGTCCTGGGCGTCGTTGCAGGCCGCGAGGCGTTCGTCGACGGCGATGGCGCGGTCCTTGAGGTCTTCCTCGGTGACCTTGCAGCGTTTCGCGTCGTCGTCCAGGTTGGGCAGGAAGATCGCTCCCCTGGTCTGCGTCCACTTCGTCTTGCCGGCCTGGTCGGCCCAGTCGACCGTGCCGTTGCGGTCGGTGTCGGCCAGGAGCGTCACTCCCGGCGCGGCCTGCGCCGGTACCCCCGTGAGGATCACACCCGTCAGTGCGGCCACCCCCGCGGCCGCCAGAACACGTCTCATCACAAGTTCCCCCTCGTGTGGACCTCAGGCTATTGAGGTTCGCAATGGGGACGCATCCGACTTCAGGCGACTACTCATCCTCCTCAGGTTGTGGGCCGAACGGGTGACGCGTCTCGGTTGGCCTCGCATACGGTTCGTTCCATGGACGCGCTCACCACCCCTTCGCTGCTCGGGCGGGACGACGAGATCCGTTGTCTGTCCGGGATGCTCGCCGCCGGTCTCGAAGGCCGGGGCGGTGCCCTGGTGCTGCGGGGAGAGGCGGGCATCGGCAAGAGCACGCTGCTCGGCCACGTGCGGGACGCGGCGGGGTTCCGGGTGCTGGAGGCGTCCGGGTCGGAGTTCGAGACCTCCTTGCCGTTCGCCGCGCTGCACCAGCTGTGCCAGCCGTTGCTCGGGTCGTCGTCCGGCCACCACCGGGAGGCTTTGGACGTCGCGTTCGGGCTGGCCATCGGAAAACCTGATGTCCTGCGGGTCGGCATGGCCACCCTGGACCTGCTGAGCCGGTCGGGGCCGTTGCTGTGCCTGGTGGACGACGCGCACTGGCTGGACGAGGCGTCGGCCGGGGTGTTCGCGTTCCTCGGGCGGCGGCTCGCGTCCGAGGCCGTGGTGCTGGTGTTCGCGGCCCGGCCCGGCGCACCGTCCCGAATGGACGAACTGCCCGGTCTGGAGCTCCGGGGGCTGGCCGACGCCGACGCGCGGGCGTTGCTGACGTCCGCGGTGGTGGACGACAAGGTGCGCGAACGGCTGTTGTCGGAGGCGCGCGGGAACCCGTTGGCGTTGCTGGAACTCCCGAAGGCCGGCGGGTTCGCGATGCCAGACGTCGCGTCCGTGCCGAGCATGATCGAACGCAGCTTCCAGGACCGCGCCGCCCGGCTGCCGGACCCGGCCAGAATGCTGCTGACCCTCGCCAGTGCCGACCCGACGGGGGAACCGGGACTGCTGTGGGCGGCCGCCCGCGTGCTGCTGGGGGACGCCGTGACCGTCGCCGGTGCGGAGGCGGAGGCGTCCGGGCTGGTGGGCATCTCGGCTCGGGTTCGGTTCTGCCACCCGCTGGCGCGGTCGGCCGTGTACCTGGCGGCGTCGGCGGGCGAGCGGCGGGCCGTGCACCTGACGCTGGCCGCGGTCACGGACGCGGAGACCGATCCGGATCGGCGGGTGTGGCACCTCGCCCAGGCCCAGACCGCGCCGGACGACTCGCTGGCCGCCGAACTGGAGCTCTCGGCCGATCGGGCGCGGTCCCGCGGCGGGGTGGCTGCCGCCGCGGCGTTTCTGGAGCGTGCGGCGGCGTTGTCGGTCGATCCTTCCGTGCGCGCCACGCGGACGTTGGCGGCGGCGGAGTTGAAGCTCGACGCGGGTGCGGTGGACGTGGCGGCTGAGCTGCTGTCCACGTTCTCGGCCGATGACTCCCGGGCCGATCTGCTGCGGGGGCGGATCGCGTTCGTGCGTTCCGCTGCGAACGACGGGCCCGGTTACGTGTTGCGGGCGGCGTTGGCCTCCGGGATCGACGTGCGGGACCGGGTGCTGGACGCGTTGGAGATCGCGTTGGCGTTCGGGCGGCCCAGCGGCGTGATGGACTCGGTGGTGTCCGTGGCTCGGGGTCTTTCTGGCGGATCGGATGTGCTGGAAGCGTTGGTGGTGCTCGCCGACGAGGGGCATGCGGCGGCTGTTCCGTTGCTGCGGCGGCTGTTCTCCGGCGACGAGCAGGTGTGGACCCGGCATCCGGCGCTGGCGACGATGCTCGCGGGTGAGCTGTGGGACACCGATGTGCACTCTTCGGTGACTTCGTGGTTGATGAAGACCGGGCAGCAGGCCGGGTCGCCGTTCGTGCTGCGACTCGGGCTGGCGCAGTCGGCCGTGGGTTCCGTGCTGCACGGGGACTTCGGTGCTGCCGTGTCCGCCATCGCCGAGGAGGAGGCCTTGGCGGACGCTCTCGGGGTGCCGCCGTTGCGGTACGCGCGGCTGCACCTGGCGGCGTATCGCGGGCAGGCTCAGCAGGTGCTCGCGGAGACCGAGCACTCCGCGCGGGAGGTTTCTCGGCGGGCCGGGGTGCTGGTCGCCAATGGTTTCTGGGCCTCCGCGGTGCTGCACAACAGTCTTGGTGAGTATCCGGTGGCGTTGGCCGCTGCCCGTGCCGCGGTCGAGCCGGGCGACCTGTACCTGGCCGGGAGTGCGTTGCCCGAGTTGGTCGAGGCGGCTGTCCGTTGTGGTGAGACGAACCTGGCGGCGGAGGCGCTGGCCGATCTGGTCGCCCGGACTTCTCCTTGTGGCACGCCGTGGGCTGGTGGTGTGGCGGCCTATGCGCAGGCGCTCGTGTCGGGTGAGGAGGAGTGTTTTCTTGCGGCTGTGGAGCAGTTGTCGGCGAGTTCCGCTCGTCCCCATCTCGGCCGGGCGCATCTTGTCTACGGCGAGTGGTTGCGGCGGGCCGGTCGACGGGTCGACGCCCGTGTTCAGTTGCGTTCGGCGCACGAGATCTTCGGTGCTGTGGGGATGTCGGCGTTCGCTGGCCGTGCGGCCGCGGAGTTGCAGGCGACCGGGGAGGTGGCCCGGAGCCGGTCGGCTGATGCGGTCGATTCGTTGACCATGCAGGAGACGCACATCGCGCGGCTGGTGGCCGCCGGTGCCACTTCGAAGGAGGTGGCGGCCCGGTTGTTCCTCAGTCCCCGCACGGTCGATGCCCACCTGCGGAACATCTACCGCAAGGTGGGCATCAACTCACGTCGTCAGCTGGCCGGGGTGTTCAGCTCCTCGGCATGATCCCGAGCTGCTGGGCGGCCCACAGGCCGTCCGCGTTGAGCCAGTACTCGGCGATCCTGCCGTCCTCGACGCGGAGGATGTCCGTGCCGTGGAAGGAGATCTCGCCGGCTTCGGCGAACCAGCGGATGACGGTGAACGGCGCCTGCTCGATCGGGCCCACGTCGACGGTGAACTTCAGGCCGGGCATGTTCTCGTGCGAGCTCCGGACCCACTCGACGAGGTTGTCGCGGCCGGTGTGGTCCTGCTGCGGGCCGCCGGTCAGCGGTGCCACGTGCCAGGTGAAGTCGTCGGCGACGATGTCGCCGGCCTTGGCGAGGTCGCCGTTCCAGAAGTCGATCCAGGCGTGCGTGTCCATCACTTGTCTCCGTGCTGTCCGGGGGCGGCGCTGCCCGAGTACTCGCCGAGGTCCGACACGAGCTTCGTGAGCTCGGGGTCCGCGTCGTACCGCTTCTGGTGCAGGGCGGCGATCTTCGCGCCCATCTCCGGGTCCTCGTCGTCGGTGATGTCGAACGACACGAACTTGTCGACCAGCGGGAGGCCGACGCGGTCGGTGTTGCGGTGCGCCGGGTGGATCAGGTACTCCCAGTACCCCTCCAGGTCCTCGATGACGAACGTGGCGCCCCACTCGTACTCGCCGCCGTAGTCCCGTCCGACCACGAAGGACTTGACGCTCGGGATGACGCGGCCCTGGTTACGCAGGCTTTCCAGGGCCTCCTCGATCTGCTCCGGGGAGGCGTCCTTGCGCAGGGTGAGGCGGTTGCCGTGGTAGATCATTTCGTCTCCTTGTAGATGAGGGCCAGTGCTGCTGCCCCTGCGGTGGTTGCTGCTCCGGTCCAGGTGAAGGCGTTCGCGATGCCAGTCGCCTGGATCAGGGGTTCGAGTGCCAGTGGGGAGAGGAACTGGCCGAGGAAGATGCCTGCGACCAGGCCGCTCAGGATCCGGCCTCGTTGGGACGGTTCGGCCAGGTTGGCGAGGGTGGTGTTGAGGTTCGGGACGACCAGGCCCACGCCCAGGCCGCCGATCAGCAGGCCTGTGGTGATCAGGGCTGTGTTCGGTGCGGCGCCGATGGTCAGCCAGCCTGCGCCCAGCAGTGCCACGCTGATGGCGGTGGTGTGTTTGGTCGTGAGTTTGGGGAAGAGCAGGGCACCTACGACGCTTGCCGCTGTGCTACCGGCGATCACGATGCCGATCGTGGTCGGGGTGGCGTTGAGGGATTTGAGCAGGAATGGCAGCTGGGTCGGGGCCATGTAGAAGATGAGCGTGGCGGTCAGGGCCATTGCGTAGATTGCGATGGCTTGGTTGGGGATTTTTTGTTTGTGTGCGGGTTTTGGTTCTGGGCGTTCGTTGGTCAGGCCCGTTGCGGCTGCTGCGGCTATTGCGGCGGCTGCGCTGTAGAGCCAGAACGGGAGGCGCCAGTCGCTGGCCGCGAGGATGCCTGCCAGCGGGAGGAAGACGACTCCACCCAGGCTTGCTGCCGCTTGTTGGTAGCCGAGGAACCTGCTGCGTTCTGCGCCCTCGAACCAGTCTGCGATGAGGGCGCTTACGGCGGTCATGATGCCGCCTACCGCCAGGCCCAGGATGGCTCTGGTGGTGAGGAGCAGGGGCATGCTCGTGACGAAGTAGCCGGCGGTGCCTGCGGTGGCGTAGAGGGCCAGGCTGGCGGTGAGCAGGGGTTTCCTGCCCGTTCGGTCTGCTATCAGGCCCGCTGCTGGTGCGCTGACCGCAATGGCCAGGGAGGTGATGGTGAGGGCCAGGCGGATCAGGACGCCCTCGCCGTACACCTCGCCCATCGCGGGGAGGCTGGGGGCGATGATGGCCGCTGCCATGATCGTGAGGGTGGCGGAGGCCAGGACCACCGCCCTTGCCGTTCGCGTTGGCGCAGTTCGTGTTGTCACGAGAGCTAGCTTGGTGGTGGCCTGGCCCGGTTCGCGTCGGTAGTCGTTACGTAGGTGGGTTGCGTAGCTGGCACGTCACGTCACCAGTGCGGTGGTTGCGTCGGGTGCAAAGAAACTGCGGACGAGCGTGGTCGAGTCATCGCCGCTGCCGCGTCGATAGAGATTGGGGCTTGACTTCGGGGCCCTTGCGAGGCGCTCATCGGCCGGAAAAGGCC